>JBBDNJ010000001.1:0-8841 GCA_040877705.1 Binatia bacterium
AAAGCCGGCGCCGCTGCCGCCAAGAGATTCTTCGACCGCCAACCCGATCCAGCCGAGGCCCGCCATTTTTTCCCACAGCTCGGAGCTATAACCGCTTCCCTGCTCCACCTCGCGGACCAGCCGAGCCGGGCACTCGGCGGCCAAGAAATCGCGCGCCGTCTTTTTGAGCAGTTCCTGATCTTCGTTGAAATCGAAATCCATCCAAATTACCTCCGCGGCAGATCGAGCCCGCGCTGCGCGATGATGTTGCGTTGAATCTCCGAGGTGCCGGAGCGGATCGTGTTCGAGATCGTCGAGAGAAAACCCCTCGTGACGTTTCCGCCTACGGGCGCGCCTGGAGCTCCGTAGGCCAATTGGCCGCTGAAACCGACAATCTTCATGCCGACACGCATGACTTTTTGGCTCAGCTCCTGCCCGAAAACGCGCCCCATCGAAGATTCGTAGCTCGGCACCTTGCCTTTGCTCTGCATCCACGCCACGCGGTAGCAAAGCAGACGCGCCACCTCGATCTCGGTCTGGAGCTCGGCCAGTTGCTGGCGCACGATCAGATCCCGGCTCAGCGGTATACCGTTTCTTTTGGTCTGCTTGACGTAAGCGATGAGATCGTGGAGTGCCCTCCGCGAGCTGGCGACCCTGCCGATTCCCGACCGCTCGAAGCTTAGCGTCCCCATCGCCTGGTACCAGCCGCGGTTTTTCTCGCCGACCAGCGCGTCTTTCGGCACCCGCACATTGTCGAAAAAAATCTCGCAGAAATGCGTCGAGCCGAGCACCGTCACGATTGGACGGACGGTGATGCCGGGAGTTTTCATATCCACGGCGAAAGTCGTCAGGCCTTTATGTTTTGGCGCGTCCGGATCGGTGCGCGCCAGCAACCAGCAGTAGCTCGCGTGATGCGCTCTGGAGGACCAGATTTTCTGTCCGTTGACGACGTAATGGTCGCCGTCCTCGACCGCTTTCGTCCGAAGCGACGCCAGGTCGGAGCCGGAATTGGGCTCGCTGAAGCCCTGGCAAAACTCCGTGTCTCCGCGCGCGATCGCGGAAAGGTACAGTTTCTTTTGCGCTTCGTTGCCGTAAAGCATGATCGCCGGACCGACGATGTTGATTCCCATGCTGCTGCGCGACGGCACGCGCCGGTAACCCATCTCTTCATTGAAGACCACTTGCCGGGTGATCGACGCCGCCTGCCCGCCGTACTCCTTCGGCCAGTGCATGCAGAGCCATCCCTTAGCGGCGAGCTTCTTATCGAAAGCGCCGGCGAATTCAAACTGCTCCGGCGACAGGTCGAGGCCGTCGTAATCGGCCTCCATCTCAGGCCGCACTTCCTTCTCCAGAAACGCGACCAGCTCCTTGCGGAATGCTTCCTCTTCCGGGGAAAATCTGAGATCCATCGCCTTATCTTCTCCTCAATGTAAAACTCACTTGAACTTGACCATGAAGTACTTTGGGTTCGACCGCTCGTCTTCATGCAACGGGTCGCGAAGCGACACTGGTTTTGGGTTGCCCACCATGACCATGTAGGTGCCGACTTTCTTGATCAAATCGGCCGGAATCGTCGCCTTGATCTGAGTGGCGCTGACACGTTCGGTCGGCACCCTCAGCCCTCCAACGTGCACCACAGACCCGACGACGAATCCCTGTCCCTCCACAGTCAAAGTTACAGGGCCCGAGTCCTCTACCGTGATCATGGGCGAAATCGCCGAGATCTTCGGTTGCGGGTACGCGTGAATCACGCCTTCGAACGGCTTCGGCAGTGGGTTGCTATAATCGGAGTGATAGCCTATGTCCTGGATCTCGCCGTCCTTGATCACGGTCTCGATCTTTCCCAGCGCCCTGATGTCGGCCAGCGGATCCCCATCGACGACAATGATATCGGCGATTTTTCCCTCCTCGACAGTGCCCAGGTCCTTGCCTTTGCCGACAAAGTCGGCATTCCCCTTGGTGCACCACATGAGAACGTCTTTCGTCGAAAAACCAGCGTCAACCAAAAACTCGAGCTCCCGGTGCACTCCCTTGCCGGGCATCCGTCCCTCGGAAGTGTCCGTGCCGATGTCCACCTCGCCTCCGGCCCGCACGAAGCGGTGCAAAAACTTCTGAAACTTCTCGTATCCTTCTCTCAGCTCTTTCAACTGCTGCTCGTTCAGCCGGCGATAGACCTGCCAAGCGCGCATATTGCGCGACAACGTGATCTCAGGAATGTAACTCAACCGCGGGTCTGAAAAGGTGATGAAGTCTTCGTATTCCCGCTCTTCTCGCCGGCGCGACGCCAGCTGCCAGCGGTACACAAAGTCGGGCTCGATACGGACGTTCCTCTCGACGAAGAAGTCGACCGCCTCGTCGAACATCTCCTCTTCCATCATGGCGAAGAGTCCCCAGGCTGTGATTCCGGGCTCCCCGATGATCATTGTCTGGAGACGTTTAATCTCCTGATCGAGCATCCATTGGCTCTTCTGCGGATCTTTGACTACGCTCATCGGAAGGCCGGTTGCGTGAGCGAGACAGTTGAGCCCATTCAGCACCGCGTCTCGGGCCGTGATGACTCCAAGGTGCCCGATGACCTTCCTTCCCGCCCGGTGCGCCTCTTCCGCCACCGGCTTCAACATTTCATTCGTGCAGTAGGCCCAAACCTTGATCGCGTCGACACCCTCGGACAACAGACGCTTGACCTCCTCTTTCGCCTCGTTGGCGTCCTTGACGTAACCGCCCCGCCCCGGAGGATGACCGATGCCTTCGCCGCAGGCAAAAATCCGCGGCGCCCGGATCCGACCCTTTTCGACGCCGTCACGCTGCGCCAGAATCCACTTGCTGTAGTTGCCCAGGTCGAGGATCGTCGTCACGCCGTGCGCGAGAAAAAGCTCCGCCATCCAGTCGCGAAAGTGAACGTGGGTATCCCACAAACCCGGCATCAAGGTTTTGCCATCGGTGTTGATGACCTTCGCCTCTTTCGGATATGGGACCTTCCCTTTCTGCGAAATGGTTTTGAAGCGGTTGCCCTCGATCAAAACGAGCACGTTCTCTATCGGATTGCCCCCGGTGCAATCCACCAGCTTCCCGCCTTCGAGTACGATCGGAACTGCCATAGCTCACCTCCGCTTTGTGAATCCGTTTAGC
This sequence comes from Binatia bacterium, assembly GCA_040877705.1. Classification (GTDB taxonomy): domain Bacteria; phylum Desulfobacterota; class Binatia; order UBA9968; family UBA9968; genus WHTF01. The sequence continues at coordinate 3,109 of JBBDNJ010000001.1, forward strand.
CGATAATTTTTTTGGCGAACAACTTTATGATCGATTCCTTGTCGCCGTAGGGAACGATCGATACGACGTCGACGCCGCAGGCGATGATTTGATCGATTCTCTTCCTGACCTGTTCCGGATTTCCCGCGGCGGAAAAAAGATCGACCCAGCGCTCCGGCACCAGATGGCTGTGCTCGCGGCTCATGTGATGCGAGAAGTCGTACTCGCGGCTGATTCGTTCTGCCGCCAATCGGTCCTCTTCCGCGATAGGCTTGCCCTCGCTGACCATCTTGAGGAAGGACGTCCAGCCGCTGCGGGCGATATGCGGCTTGACCGACTCCTTCGCCTCTTTGGCGTCGTTAGAAACGCAGCATGGAACCCAGGACACGACCGGGACCGAGCGCAGCTCGCGCCGGCCTTCACCAACGGACTGCCTGAACGCGCTGACCCAATCCTTGAGCAGGTCCTCGCGCCCACCGTGGATCACGCCGTCCGCGACTGCGGCCGCGAGATCGCGCGTCCCGCTCGTGCTCGCGGCCATGAAGACCGGGATGTTCGCATGATCGGCGAACATGAGTTGCATCTCCTTGCCATCGAGATTAACCGGCTCGCCTTGCATCAGTGCTTTGAGCTGCGCCACCGCCTCGCCGAGCTCTTTGCGCGCCGAGCGCCTGATGCCGATATTGATCGGACCGCTGGCGCCGATGCCGATGCCGATGCGCATGCGGCCGCCCGTGAGCTCCGAAAGGCTCACGAAGCTGCTCGCCGTGAGGCTCAAATGACGCACCAGCGGGTGAGTCACGCCGGAGCCGAGCTTGACCCGTTTCGTCTGTGACGCGATCGCCCCCAAAAGGACGTACATTTCGCGCCAGATGATATGCGAGTCGCCGATCCACACGCCGTCGTAGCCGAGCTTCTCGGCGAGCTTTGCCAGACGTAGCGTCTCGCCGGCAGGTTCGGTGGGAAACAGCGCTACATCGAAGGATACTTTCGCCATGATTTTCTCCGCGCGCTCTCAGTTGAAGGTGACCATGAAATATTTGGGATTCGACTGCTCGTCCTCGTGCAGCGGATCCTTGATGTTGACCGGGCCGGGATTGGCGACGAGCACGGTATACGTGCCGACCCGCGACAGGAGATGCGCCGGAATTTCCGCCTGCAGCTCTTTGCCGCTGGTGCAAGTCGTGCGCACTCTGACGCCGCCGAAATGAACCACGGAGCCGCGGACAAACCCTTCGCCTTCGATCGCGAGCGCGACCGGCTTGCTCCCCTCGACGGCCATTGCGGGAGACAAACGGGAGATTTTCGGAACGGGATAAAAATGGAGCGAAGGCTCGTAAGGCCGGGGAATCGGATTGACGTAGTCGGGATGATAGCCGATGTCTACGATCTCGCCGTTCTTGATCACGGTCTCGATTTTTCCAAGCGCCCGAATGTCCGCGAGCGGATCTCCGTTCACGACGATGACGTCGGCGATCTTTCCCGCTTCCACCGTGCCCAGCTCGTCCCCTTTTCCGAGAAAATCCGCCGAGCCCTTGGTCGCCCAGACGATGATGTCTTTGGGCGAAAATCCCGCGTCGACCAGAAACTCAAACTCGCGATGGACCCCTTTTCCCGGCATGCGGCCCTCGGACGTATCCGTCCCGATATCGACCTCGCCGCCGGCACGCACGAAGCGGTGGAGAAATTTTTGAAACTTCTCGTAGCCTTCGTTGAGCTCGGTCAGCTGCTGCTCATTGAGGCGGCGATAAATCTGCCACGCCCGCATGTTTCGCGTCAACGTCACCGGCGGGATGTAGCTCAGTCGCGGGTCCGAAAAAATAATGAAGTCTTCGTACTCCCGCTCTTCTCTCCGGCGCGACGCGAGCTGCCAGCGGTAGACGAAATCCGGCTCGATGCGGACGTGCCGCGAAACTAGAAATTCGGCGACCTGGTCGAACGTATCCTCCTCCATCATCGCGAAGAGTCCCCAGGCGGTGATGCCGGGCTCGCCGATGATCATGGTCTGAAGGCGCTTGATCTCTTGATTCAGCATCCACTGCGCCTTCTCGGAATTTTTGACCGCAGACATCGGCAGCCCCGTGGCGTGCGCCAGGCAATCCAATCCGTTCAGCACCGCGTCTCGCGCCGTGAGAACCCCGAGATGGCCGATTACTTTGCGTCCCGCCGCGTGCGCCTCCTCCGCCACGGCTTTGAGCATGTCCGCCGTGCAGTGAGCCCAGACCTTTACCGCGTCGACGCCTTCGTCCAGAAGTTGTCGGGTGAGCGCGTGCGCCTCGCTCACGCCTTTGACGTCGCCGCGCTTGCCATGTCCTTCGCCGATCGGGTCGCCGCAGGCGAAAATTCGCGGCGCCCTGATCTTTCCCTTGGCGACGCCGTCGCGCTGGGCGAGGATCCAAGTGCTGGGATTGCCCAAATCCAAGATCGTCGTCACGCCGTGCGCGAGGAAAAGCTCCGCCATCCAGTCGCGATAATGCACGTGGGTGTCCCACAACCCGGGTAAAAGCGTCTTGCCGTCCGCGTTGATGACCTTCGCGTTTTTCGGATACACGAGCTGTCCCTTCCGGGAGACGGTCTTGAACCGGTTGCCCTCGATCAGGACCGCCGCGTTTTCGACGGGCGCGGTTCCCGTGCCGTCCACCAGCTTTCCGCCTTGGATTACGATCGGAACTTGTTGCTCAATTATCATGTCGACTCCCCTCCGTTAGTCAGTGACGCTCGCCGATGCCGATGCGGAACCCGAAGCCTCGCGCCAGAAACGCGACTCCCGTGCTGAGGAGCGTCACAAGCAGAGCGATCACAGTCGCCGCCTCGAAACTCCCGTCCATGAGATAGTCGAGCATGAGAATCGACAGCGGCCGCGTCTGCGAAGTGACGAGCAGCACGACCGCGCCGATGTCGCGGGCGCCGGAAATGAAATTCAGAATGCCGACGACGATCACGGCGCGCGCGGCCAAAGGCATGACGACCTTGCGGTACGTCGTCCACCAGGAGCCGCCGGCCATACGGGACGCCTCTTCGAGCTCTTTTCCGAGCTGGAGAAAATTGCTTTTCAAGATTTGCACCCCGAGCGGCATGCTCTTGACGACGTTGATCAGCACCAGCGCGGCAATGCTCCCATAAATCCATCGGAGACCCGGCGTCGTCAGCAACAGCCAGACGAAGCTCAGCCCCAGTAAAATTCCGGGAATCGCGTAAGGCAGCCAGGAAACGACGTCCAACCCGCCTCTGGCGAAAAAAGAGCTTCGGACGATGCCGTAAGCCAAAAAGGGCGTGACCAGCGCCGCGGCGACGGCGCTGCCGAGCGAGATGACGAGCGTATTCCAAACCGAGCGCGAAAAAAGTGGGTCCGTCAACACGCGCTGCCAATTCGCGAGCGTCCAGGCGTTGGCGATGTCGAAAACGCCGAAGTGGCGCATAAACGTGCCGGCGACGAGCATCACCAAAGGAACCACGGTCAACAGCACGGCCACGACGGCGACGAAGGCGAATCCGGCGTAGCGCCAGCGGCCCATACGAATGAGCCCTTCCCGATAACGGCCGGTGACGGTGGTGAACTGCCGCCGCCGGGCATAGCGGCGTTGCAGCAGAATCAACGGAAAAATGATCAGCAGGATCGCTACCGAGAGCGCGGTCGCCGCGCCGTAATCGGGCGGCTCCCACTGGAGCATCGTGTAGAGGTGGGTGGAATAGACATAAAAACGAATCGGCACGCCCAGCACCAGCTCGATTTCAAACGCCTCTAACGAATGAATGGTGCCGAGGATAAAAACGGCGACGATCGCCGGCTGCATGAGCGGAATAAAAATACGCCTTAATGTCGAGAGCCGGTTGCTCCCGGCGACGCGCGCGACCTCCTCCAGCGACGCATCCATGTTGCGAAAGATCGGCGTTAGGAACATCACCTTGATCGAAATGGAATGGCCCAGAAGGTGTGCCGCCACGATGCCCCAGAACGAATAAATATCAAACGGAGCGCTCCCGATGAACGGCAGTGCGGTCAGCCATTGATTCAGAAGGCCGTAATGGGGATCCAAGAGCAAAATCCAGCCAAGGGTGGTCGAAAGGGTGGGCAGAAAAAACGATACCCAAAAGGCGGCTTCCAGAAGATTACGGAACGGAATATCGGTGCGCGCGATCAGCCAGGCAATCAGGATTGCAACGCTGAGGCTGATTGCTTGATAAGCGAGGACGAGCTGCACGGTGTTGAAGATCGCCGGCATCATCCCGGGCGAATCGAAAGCTCTGCGCCAAACGTCCAGGCCGTATTTCGGCGGTTGCCAGGGCAAGGAAGTCTGAAAGCTGCTCAGGACGAGGAGGAAAACCGGATAGGCTACTAGCAACAGGAGGAGCGCTAGTAGGATGCCGAAGGCGATGTTTTCGCGTTTGACTCTCAGCGGCTTCCAACCGGCATAAGAGAACTGCGCGCTTCTTATCTCGGCCAAACCGTGAGCCCTTCTTTCGGTAAATTCAAGTACACTTTCTCTCCGACTTCCGGTTTTTGCGACCTGGGCACGTGGACCAGCAAACGGTCCGGACCGATCGAGACGCGGCACTCGTAGCGATCGCCGACGAACAAGAGGCTCTCGACGATTCCCGCGATCGAGTTGCTCTCGCCGGAGCGGGAGGTCAGCGTTACGTGCTCGGGCCGGACGCAAACAGCGACCGGCGCGCCCGCCTCCACCTCGCCCACTCTCGCTCCCTGAGCGCTCGCGACGACGGCGCTGCTCCCCTCGGGAGACGGGATCTCCAGACGGAGCGCGTTGCAGCCTTCCCGCGCCACGAACCTGCCGTGAAGCACAAAATTCGTGCCCAAAAAATCGCGCACGAAGGGAGTGAGCGGGCGGTCGTAAACCTCTTCCGGCGCTCCGACCTGCTCCACGCGGCCCGAGCTCATCACCGCGATGCGGTCCGACAGCGACATGGCTTCCGTTTGATCGTGCGTCACGAAGATCACCGTAACGCCGGTTTTCCTCTGCAAGGTTTTCAATTCTTCGCGCATCTGATCGCGCAGCTTGGCGTCGAGGTTGCTGAGCGGCTCATCCATGAGCAGCACGACCGGCGAGTAAACCAGGGCGCGAGCCATCGCAACGCGCTGCTGTTGTCCGCCGCTGAGCAACGTGGCCGACCGGTCTTCCAAGCCGGCCAGGCCGACCAGGGCCAGTTGCTGCCTGACTTGCTGCCGCATCTCCGTCTCTTTCCATCGTCTCAACTTGAGCGGGTAAGCGACGTTTTCGAACACCGAAAGATGCGGCCAAACCGCGTACGACTGGGGCACCAGGCCCATCTTTCGTTTTTCCGGCGGGACGTGAAGACCGCGGCTCGCTACTGTCAAAGGCTCTCCGTCCAGGTAAATTTCGCCTTGATCTGGCTCTTCCAACCCTGCGAGGATTCTCAACGTCGTCGTTTTGCCGCAGCCACTGGGGCCGAGCAACGTAAAAAATTCGCCTTTCCGTATCTCCAAAAAAACTCGCTCGACCGCCGTGGTCGCGCTGAACGTTTTCGTCACGTCGCGGAGCTGGAGAAATGACTCAGTCACGGACCGTCTCAGCGCAATAGCTCGCGCGCCAGGTTGCGCACCTGCTTGGAATACTTCCGGTAGCGCCACTGGCTAATCATGGTGTACTTTTTCCCCGGCTGGATGCGCTCCCACGGCTCCAACACCGCTTTGACCACGTTCTCGGGCACGTCCATCCGGAGCGAAGGAGAGAGGGTCTGTTGAACCTGGGCCGTCTGCCCTTCGCGCGACAACAG
>JBBDNJ010000002.1:0-8831 GCA_040877705.1 Binatia bacterium
CGAAGGAAGTGTTCCCGGTGCACGATGAAACGCTGAAGATCGAGCACGTCGATGATAAGAAAAACATGGTCGAACGTCTGATCGCGCGCGAGTTGGATGCAATCATCACCGACATCTCCGATACCAAGCTATTCGAGACACTGGAGAGTCATGCCAAAGTGCGGCGTCTTTTTCCGGATTACATCAGCGAGGATCAAGACCTTTACAATGAAACCGGCATTTTTACCCCGGTACACATGATCGTGATGAGCCGCAAGCTTGACCGGGAGCATCCTGAATTGGCGGCCAAGTTCTATGCCGCGTTCGAGCAAGCCAAGAAAATTGCCTACGACGACATCCTGAGCGATCGCAGCGGTTTTTCCGTGGTCTATCTCCGAGAAAGAATGAGAGAGCAACTGGCATCCTGGGGTGACCCGTGGAAGTACGGCATCGATGCAAACCGTGCCACCATCGACACGTTCGTTAAATATAACGTCGAGCAAGGTTTGATCCGCTCTCAACTTATGTATGCCGATATGTTTGCTGCGGGCACGCTCGGCACGTAATTTGGCGGCTTGAAACGGTTGAACGTTTTAAACCATTAGGCTAACTGGTAGCGCGACGAAGGAGATCTCGATGCTTTCGAAAGAGGAAAACGAACTTCTTACACAGACAAACGCCGGCACGCCCATGGGTAAACTCATGCGCAGCTATTGGATACCGGCGCTGTTGTCGGAGGAGGTTCCGGCGCCGGATTGCCCGCCGGTGCGCGTGCGCATGCTGGGCGAAGAGCTGGTCGCGTTTCGCGACAGCGAGGGTCGCATCGGCTTGATCGGCGAGCACTGCGCCCACCGCGGCACTTCCCTATTTTTCGGTCGCAACGAAGAGTGCGGCCTGCGCTGCGTCTATCACGGCTGGAAATATGACGTCGAAGGCCATGTCATCGAGACCCCGGCGGAACCCCAGGACAGCGACTTCCGAAAAAAACTCCGGCACACCGCTTATCCGACCCACGAAGCCAATGGCGTGATCCACGCCTATCTCGGTCCGCGCGAGAAAATGCCGCTGTTCCCCAATTACGAATGGATCCAGGCGCCGCTACAGAACACTTACGTGACCAAATGTCTTCTGGAAAGCAATTATCTCCAGGGGCTCGAAGGCGAGTGCGACTCTTCGCATCTGTCTTTTCTCCATCGCACTTTCATCAACGAACGTAATCAGCCGCCGCTTTACAAGAGCGACACGGCGCCTTTTTATGAAACCGAAGAGACCGACTTCGGCGTGCGTCTGATCGCGACGCGCAACACCGAAAACCAACACTACCTTCGCTTTTCGGCGTTTATCATGCCGGTTTACGGGTGCGTCCCGGCCGGCCGGCCGACCAACGAGATCGAGGGCTACGAAATCCATAGCTATGTGCCAGCCGACGACACCCATTGCTGGCGTTACGACATTGGCTTTCGCCGTGACCGCGCGGTGCGCGAGGACGAAGTCCACCGGCGCAAGCAAATCAATCCGGATTACACACGGGTTCGCAATGCGCGCAACCATTACCTCCAAGACCGGCGGATGCAGAAGACGGCGAACTTCACCGGCATCGAGGATTTTCTCAACCACGATGCTTGCGCCACCGAGAGCATGGGCGCCATTTTCGATCGCAGCAAGGAGCATCTCGGCGTGAGCGACAAGGCGGTCATCGCGGTGCGCAAGTTCCTTCTGAACAGCGCGAGGCAGGTACAAAACGGTCGAGAACCGCCGCATGTCGTGCGCGATGCCCGGTACAACTGGTTTCCGCACATCGACTGTTTTGCTCACATCTTGCCCCGCAACGTTCCCTGGCGCGAGCACTTTGATCATTTGACGCCATCCGCCCGGAAGGAGAATCCCGCTTCGTTCGCGGCGCGCCAGAAAGTAGCTTCCTAGCCAGTGACATCGAGGAGAGCAACAGTGAAACAGCCGAAACACGACCGTGCGCCGGTGCGACGCCGCGCCATCAAAATGGCCGAAGAAGAATTAAAGATCGGCGCCAGGATCCTCGAGTGGGAGATCGGCGATCTTTGGGGTCATGTGGGTGTGCGATTGCCCGAGGATAGAGGGGTTGCCGTGCAGATGTTTCGCCGCCCGGAAGACGGCAAGAAAGACTGGCTGGTTCACTTCGATTATTCTCTGAACAAGCTTTCCGGCGTCGGAACGCCGCCGCGCGAATCCACGATCTATACGGAAATCTTCAAAGCACGTCCCGATGTCAACGCCGCCGTGCATTCGCATGCCCCGATGTGCGTCGCCCTGAGTCTGGCCGATAAGCCGGTCTCCTGTGTGCACATGCAGTCGGGCCGCTTCGGCCGCGGCGTGCCGATCTATCCCGACCCGATTTATATTTTGGACGATGAGGAAGGCGCCGACCTGGCGCGCACGCTCGACAAGGCCAACGCCGTCATGATCAAGGGCCATGGGATTGTCACCGTCGGCAAAACCATCGACGAGGCCTGCATGAACGCGCTCTACATGGAGCGCACCGCCAAAATCATGGCCATGGCGCAGCTCTTCGGTTTTTCCGGCGTGCCCGACGATTTCATCGAAACGCTGGCCGGAAGCAAGGAAAAGCTGTTGTCGCGACCGCGAGGAAAAATGACCCACTCCGCCGACTGGAACTATTACGCGGAAAAGATAAAAAAAGGAGAAAGCTGGACACGCGGCTGGACATGATTGCAGTTCCATTGGCCGGATTGGTAAGAAGGCAATGCCAATCACCGTTATCACCCGCTGAAACAAGAACCCGGTGTGTGTTTCAGGCGCCTACAGGCTTTGTTATTTTGCACTCTGCCTTGACTCAGCGCTAGCCACTCTCATATAAATCAGATTGATCTCGACAATTGTAGCATCTGACGAGCGTTCAGAAAGGAAGTTTCGCCATGCGTAACATTTCGGTTCTGTTGGTTGGCTGGTTGGTTATTCTCTACGGTCAGGTGGCACTCGGTCAAAATTCTAAATTGATCGAAGCAGCCAAGAAGGAAGGCGGCAAGGTCATCGTCTACGGCTCCATGGAGACGTTCACCGCCGACGCGATCAAAGCCGCTTTTGAAAAGAAGACCGGGCTGCAGATGGAATATTGGCGCGGTTCTTCAACTGAAGTCATGGATCGGGCTCTAAGCGAGCACCGTGTCGGCAAACCGATTTTTGACGTCGTGGCAACTACCGGCGATCACATGCACCTGATGGCGAAAGAAGGCGTTTTCGTGAAATACCAATCGCCGTCGTTTAAGGGATTTGCTAAGGAAGCCATCGATCCCACCCTCGGTGCACGCTACCGAAACGTTCTCTACGGTGTCATCTACAACAAGAGCGGCATCAAAGCTTCCGAAGCACCCAAGACACTGGAAGATGTCGTCAAACCGGAGTATCGCGGCAAACTCGTCATGCCGCACCCGGTCAACCACACGCTGACCACCCAATGGCTCGCCAGCCTCGACAAGATTATGCCCAAAGCGCGGGCGGAGAAATTCATCCGCGATCTCGCCGCGGCCAAACCCATTTTCGTTCAGTCCATCGTCCCCGCCGCCGATCGGGTCGGCACCGGCGAAACGCCCATCGGTATTACTTTCGTCCGCTTCGTGCTGACCTATAACGAACGGGGCGCCAATTTGGATTACGTCCGCGACTACAACATGCTGGGTGACGGGCAATATATCAGCCTAGCAGCCAAAGCTCCCCACCCCAACGCCGGCAAGGCTTTTATCGACTTCTTCCTCGATAAAGAAAGCATGACGATCCAGGCCAAAACCGGCGAGTTCGTCAACCGCAAAGGCATCTATCCGCCGCTCGCCGATGCAGATAAAATTAAATTTGTGCAGATGTACCAGTTCAGTAAAGAAGATTACCAAAGCAAAAAGAAAGAATATCAGAAAATTTTTCTGCAGTAGCTACGACTTTCATTCTGACTAACAAACCCGCGGGATGAAAGATTTCTCAGTCGCTTCGCTTCTTCGAAATGACAACGCTCGAATCAATACGGTGTCATTTCGACCTCTGGGAGAAATCTTTCTCCTTCGTTTTTAGAAGCGCAACTTAAACGCTAAGATTTCCGAGTAAGAAATTATGGAGGAACAATGTCAGAATTCGTTATCGATGCGGACGGTCATATCATGGAGCAACACAAAGATCTGTTCGATCACATCGAAGGCAATTTCGCCGAGATGAACTGGCACTCCACCTGGCCGCTCTTCGATGCCGACGGCTGGCAGCGCGGCCTGGCGCGCAAAGGCAAGCGCGAGGATCCGGACGCCGAGGCATGGGTACGCTTTCAGAACGAAAACGACATTGATTTGGCCGTTCTTTATCCTACTTCCGCGCTGGCACTGGGCATGACTCAACTACCCGCATGGGCCTCGGCGCTGGCGCAGGGGTATAATGACTGGCTGCATCATCGGTTCACCAGTCAAACACCGCGGCTCAAAGGCGTTGCCTTGCTCTCGCCGCAAGATCCCAAAGCGGCGGCCGCCGAACTGCGCCGCTGCGTCAAAGAGCTGGGCTTTTGCGCCGGTTTGTTGCCTTCCGTAACCAACAATCGAACTCCGCTTTACGGCTCGCCGGTGTTTCACGAAATCTATGACGAGGCACAGCGACTCGACGTGCCCCTCACCATTCACGGCGGCGTCAGTCAGAATTTAGGTCTGGACCGCGTTTGCAGCTTCTTGGAAGCCCATATGCTCGAGCATCCGGTGGGCCTGTTTTTGCAAATAACGAATATGGTGTTCCAGGGGGTGTTTCAGGAGTTTCCCAAGCTTCGTATGGCCTATCTCGAAGCCGGTGCCGGCTGGGTGCCGTTCATGATGGACCGCATGGAAGAGGACTATGAAAAATTCGGCGCGCGCCTGGCGCCTAATCTTAAATCGCCGCCAAGCAAATTTTTCAAATCCGGCAACATCTTTGTCACCATGGAAGTGGAAGAGCGCACGGCGCCATACATTGCCGAACTCGTTCACCCGGATGTCATCATGTGGGCGTCGGACTTTCCGCACGAGCGCGAACGCGATCAATTCGGCGGCGACCTACCTCACCTGAGAGCGCGTAAGGACTTGTCCGATGAGTTTAAAAACAAAATGCTTTTCGACAACCCGGTGCGCTTTTACCGCCTGAGCGAAGGAGACATCGCATCGGCGAAGAAGGCCAAAGGCAACTAAGAACTTTTTCTTGTCAGATTCCAGGTCTGACGCAGCAGTTCACCTGACGAGCCGTTGGGAACAACAGCTTTCCTATCGCCCGAACAACTTCTGCACGAATCCTTCTTCCTCAAGCTTTTCAAGAAACGGTCGTTGATAAACTTTTTAGCGTCAGCCTTGGCTGCCTTTGGATCGCTTTCGCCGAGTGTGTCCACCACGGCCTGCATCGCCACCAATGACGGGTAAGGCACATCGGGGATTCGCGCCCTGTTGTACTCATACGCCTCTTTGAGCAATCCCTGGTCGTTTACCTTGCTGAATTGGGAGAGCGCCTTCAACGTATATTCCGGCTCGGTCTTAAAGATCTTGATCGCCTCCAGGTAGGCACGGAGGAAATTCAACATCCGCGCCTCGTTTTTCTGCATCATTTGAGCACTTCACACATTCCCGTATTGAAGTATGGAATGTTAAGCGCGCCGGCGTCCTTGGCATTCTTGTCGAGAATTTTTTCCTCGTGTCGGTCGAGATAAGCGTAAGGAGACTTTTAGTCCCGATGGAAGAGATGTGTCAATGGGAAAAGCGGATGTAGGGGCGCGATTCATCGCGCCCGCATTTATGCGCCAAGGTTTTTTCGAATGGGCGCAATGAATTGCGCCCCTACAACGCAGGCTAGGTCTTTACATATTCCGCTAAGGCGTCGCGCCAATCGCGCATCGGCGTAAAGCCGAGCTCTTCGGAGAGCAAACACCGCAATGGCGTATAGCGCGGCCGTGCAGCCATGCGTTTCATGTCGCGCTCATGGATGACTTCTATGAGAGAGTCGAGCTGCTCGCGCTTAATCCCAAGCAAGCGTCCCGCTTCAAGAACGAATTCGTAATAGGAACAAACGCCGGCATTGACGATATGGTAAGTGCCGTAATGGCGGGTGTTGAAAATTTGCCGGCAGCGATCGATCAGATCTTCAACATAAGTCGTGCTGGACCCGATATCGTCTATGGCGCGAACACGCCTGCCGGATTCCAGATCTTTGTGCACGGTGCAGAGAAAGCTGTTCTTGCCGCTGCCGTAAACCCATGAGGTACGGACAATATAACTCCGTGCGCAGGCTTCGCGCACGGCCTGCTCACCGGCGACTTTGGTTTTGCCGTAGACATTCACCGGCCGCGGCTCGCCTTCGATGGTATACGGCGCTCGGCTGATCGATTCGCCATCGAAGGCGTACTGTGTGCTGAAGTGGATCATTTCCGCGCCGACCTGAGTGGCCGCCTCGGCGAGAAGCTTCGGCCCATCAATATTGACCGCCGTAGCCTTGGCAGGATTGTCCTCAGCTTGATCGACTTGGACCACCGCGCAATTGACGATCAGAGCCGGCCGCGCCGCGGCGATACAGCTGTTGACGGCTGCGCGATCGGTGATATCGAGATCACTTCGTTTCAAGGCGAGCACGTCGTAACCGCCGGCCAGTCTTTGCGCGAAATGGCCGCCGACAAGCGCGGCCGCGCCGGTTATGAGGATCTTCACAAAATCGATTGTAGAACGATGACGGAGGGCCATCAAGAGGCGCTGATCGCATGAGGCTGCAAATTTTGTCAGCCATTCTGCTCGGCTCGGCAAGTCCGCTTCGAGGCAACGGTTAATGCAAGTTTAAGGTAGCGCGGCTGGAAAAAAAATCCGTATAAAAGTGACGGCCAAGACGGCACCGAACGTTAGATAGAGACCGATCAGAAATGTCAGCACAAAATAGTCCCACTTCTGGCAGAGGGTGCTCCACATAATGCGGGTGCCGCCGGTTAAGTGTCGTGCCTTAGTAGTACTCGTTGCCACGGCGTCTTAGCTCCTCGACATCACGGCGCTGGCGCTCAAGCTCCTGTTGATTTCTGTAGATTTGCTGATCCTGTTCGTACGCCTGGTTGTCACGGCCCTGCATCTGGTCGCCGATAAGCGCGCCCGCGCCTAGACCCAATGCGGCACCGATGGCGGCGCCCGCGCCAGGATGACGGACGGCAGAGCCGATAAGACCACCGGCCGCTGCGCCGCCCAGAGCGCCGATCCCCGCGCCCTTCTCGCGCGTTGAGAGTCCGCCCCCGGCGCAACCGGCTAACAAAGTCCCGGTCAACACAGTTGCGGCGACGAATCCATAAAGTTTTTTAGCTGTCTTTGGTTTGGTGTTCATAACTGCACTGCCTCCTTTGCCAGTTAGACGAATAAAGCAACGCTTCGTTTACAATGATTTTACCAACTAAGAAAATCCACCAGGTCCTCGTAAATAGGCGACTTCTTGAAGGCGGGTAGCTTTACCGGATTCTTTGTAGCGCGGAAATTCTGTCGTCCAGGGCGGGGTGAGTCGAGAGAAAACCGCCCGCTTGTTCACCGCTGGAAGCGCGCCGGATCCAACTCAGTGCGTCAACCATGACCGCCCGTGGGTAACCTGCGCGGCGGAGGAGATTGACCGCGTGGCGATCGGCGGCATATTCCTCGGTACGGCCATGGCCGCGGGCAATAAGTGTACCGGCCAATGGGGCAATGACACCGGTGCCGGGAAAGATCTGTTCGAGAAGCGCTGCGCCGATATTCAAGCCGGCGCCGAGCATCTGCGCTTTCACCGCGTGACCCAGGTCTTGGTGCGCGATTTCGTGAGCCATCACACCGAGTAGCTGCTCATCGTTAGCCTGGCGCAAGAGGCCTGATGTAATGAAGAACTGGCAACCGCCGGCGTTGGCGGCATTGATCTCGGGCTCGTTCAAAATTTCCACGCGGACTTCATCCAGCGGGCAGGGGCGATCCATGGATCTTATCAACGGAATCATCGCCCGGCGCAAGCGATCGGCTGCCCGAGACTCGCCGCGCCGGTCCGAGTCCGATAGCGCGATTTGCTGCGCGGAACGATCGCCCGGCGCGGAAGAAAAGGTAAATCCCAAACATCCCGTGCTCAGAATAACGAGAGCGAGCACGACGGCGTTGAATCTGCTCGTGGTGTTTTTCCTGATCCTTTTCATCTTCATCCTCGCACCGGCCGTCGAGTTTCCCTGCGCTGGTCGTAGCTCGCGGGACCAGACGACATTGCCTTGGCCGCCGATTGAATACCCGCTTCGTCCTGAACCAGCTCCAGATAGACGTTGCCAACGAATATTTTGCTCCAAAGCTTCACCGGTATGCGCCGCTCATCGGCGGAAATCCAAATGGCGGCCTCGTTCATGCGGCTGGCGTAACCTTTTTTCGTGAGGTTGGTCAATTTGGGCACGACTTTGAACGCTTCGATGATTGTACCGGATTCAAGTGTCACTGGCTCTTTCTTTTCAACCGCCAGTTCAAGCAGATAGCGGTGCCGGCCGCCGAAAACATCGAACAGTAATTTTTCACCGACATTCAAATCGATACTGCGGGCAAGGTAAACCGCCGTAATCGGATCCAAGGTGTTGTTTGAGTCGAGAACAAAAACTCTGTTTTTTTTACCTTTCTGCCAACGATTAATGGTCCATTTCTTAGTCGTGTTATCGAACCGGGCTTCAGTATCGATCGCTCGCGAGTTTTCGCGCTGGCTAAAAACGAATCGCGACGGCGCCAGCGACTTGCGATCGAACACAGAAGTGATGGTATCGCGCATTTTCCAAATCAGGTCTAAGCCTTTCGACGTCTTGGCATCGACGCGAACTCGAAAAAATTTCTTTCCTTCGATTGTGACGGGAGTCGCAT
>JBBDNJ010000003.1:0-8810 GCA_040877705.1 Binatia bacterium
CCGCCCGCACGGTTCGGAGGGCGGGGACGGCGAAAGCCGTTTCCGACCCCTATCAAGACGCATTCGGGCTCGCCTACATGAAGGGCGGCGGGGCCGGTTGCAATTATCCCGACGCCAGTTTCTCGCAATCGCGGCGCTGGTTCCATCATTTGGTTTTCTACGGCTTTTTATTCGCCCTCGCCTCGACTAGCATCGCCGCTTTCTACCATCACTTTCTCGACTGGCAAGCGCCTTACCCGCTGTTGAGCTGGCCCGTCGTTCTGGGAACCACCGGCGGCATCGCTATGGTGATCGGCACAAGCGGCATGCTTTATCTAAAATGGCAGAGCGATCGCAATCCCGCGGCGGAAACCATGTTAAACATGGATGTGGCCTTCTTAGTACTTCTGTTTATTACCAGCCTGACGGGGCTCCTGCTGCTCGCCTTCAGGGAAACGTCAGCGATGGGAACGCTCCTGATCGTTCACCTGGCGATGGTCGCCGGGCTGTTTATCACCGCTCCCTACGGCAAGTTTGCTCACGTGGTGTACCGCTATGCTGCGCTGGTGCGCTATGCCATCGAGCAGCGGCGAATCGAAGGCCGGTAGCTCTGCGGTCGATTCGGCTTGCGCCGATCCAGAACTCCAAGCCGGGAGTCTGAAGACGACCCATGCAACAGCACCCACTTTGAATTCCATTCATGCGGGGGTGCGTCAAACATTCCGACAGATTTCCTTACGGAAATGTTTCTCGTTACAGTATCAAGCGGAGCGAGTATCTACGAACCTTCTACTTTCACCTTGTGATATTGCTGCCTTGCCGCCGCGTTCTTTGCACTGGTATACTTATCGGCACGGATGTTTTAGTGAAGTTGACGCATTGATAGAGCGCGAGAGGGTGACGCCTGTTATAAGTATCCGCAATTTGACGTAGCCGCGACACATAAGTAGGACGACATTTATTAACGGATATACAAGGGAGGAAGACCTTATGGCGGTAACCGCAAAATCTCTCGGTATTGACCGACTCGATATTGAGGAGCGTCTGGCGCTGGTGGAAGAGATTTGGGCGAGCATTTGTGCCGAGGGAGGAAAGTTCGAATTAACTGATGCCCAGCGCGCAGAGCTTGACCGTCGAGTGGCGGATGATGATGCTTTTCCTGACGATGTGATTCCGTGGGATGATGTTAAGCGATCGTTGCGAGCCCGACTCGCGCGATGAGCTTGCGGATTGTATTTCGTGTCTCGGCTCAAGTGGAGGTCGAAAAAGCCGCGACCTGGTACAACGATCAGCGCGAGGGGCTTGGCGAGGAGTTTTTACAGGAGATTGAAGACGTTGTCTCACGCGCCGCAGCCCGTCCACAAAGATATCCGATTGTGACCGAAAATGTTCGAAGAGCCGTTGCCAGGCGCTTTCCTTATTCCGTTTTCTTTAGAACAAGATCCGACACGCTTGTCGTTTTGGCGGTTTTTCACGGCCGGCGCAATCCAGAGATTTGGAGAAGACGAATATAACCCGCCGTCGCTGTTAGTCTAATTCGGTATCAATCGAAAATGTCTTTTGACTCGTGCAACATGATGATATGGACGTAGTCGCGCACGGGTTATGGGGTGGCGCGCCGTTCTGGCCCCACGGCCGTGGGAAGTTTCTCGCCGGGGTTGTGATCGGCATGGCCCCGGATTTACTATCCTTCGGCGTTTTTCACCTCATGCATCCGGGCTGGATCGCACTGCGTTTGGCAGGGGAAATTTCTGGGCCGCCGGCGCTATCTATACTTCCGCCGTATGTGTTCCACCTCTACAACGTTACCCATAGTCTGTTGGTCTGGGCAGTGGTTTTCGGTTTGCTCTGGCTGCTGACGAAGAATCCACCATGGCTTCTGGGCGCATGGCTGTTTCATATTCTCTGCGATATTCCGACGCACACAGAAAGCTATTTCCCAACGCCTTTCCTGTGGCCGTTTCCTACGCCTTTCGTGAACGGTATTGCATGGTCCACACCGTGGTTCATGATCGCTAATTACGCCAGCATGATCATTGTTTATTCCGGTGTGTTCCTCTATCTCCATAAGAGAAGGACTGGTTGAATAGAGACTTCGCTCGCCCACCGCGTCCGCTGAAATGATTGTTGACCATGGAAGTCTATAAGGTCACTTCACGGGCTGCGCAGGTCGATTGACCGGCGCATTGAAGTTGTTGTACAGTTAACAGTACAGGTAAGGAGTCGTCCATGAAGCAATTATCTTTGACACAAGCGCGGGCCAAGCTCAGCACGTTGGTGGCCGAAGTCGACAAAGGAAAAGGCCCGATTGCGATTGCCCAAAGATCGAAGGTCAAAGCAGTGTTAGTCGATGCCGAGTGGCATAGCAGGGTAGAAGAAGAGCTGGCGCATTACCGTAAAGCCGCAAAGCAGGCTCCGCTGAAACTACGCGGCAGCATGAAGATAGTTGGGGATGTCGATCAAGCACTCACGGAGCTTAGAGAAGAACGAAAGAAATCTCTCGAAAGACTTGTGTCCCGACTGAAGTGATTTACGTTACTGATACTCATCCGTTGGTTTTCTGGGCATCCGATCGGAAACAGCGCTTGGGTAAACGGGCGCGGCGAATCTTTCAGGAGGCCGAGCGGGGAAAACACTCCGTCATCGTGCCTGTCGTCGCACTTGAAGAGACGGCTCGTCTCATTGAGAGAAAAGTCATTCGACTTGCTGTTCCGTTTCGGCGATGGGCGGAAGAATTGGCCCGTTCCGCAAACTTTCAGGTCCAAGCCTACACGATTGAAATCTTGTTCGAGTCGATATCGCTTGCCGACATTCGCGATCCGGCCGATAGGGCGATTGTCGCGACGGCCAGGCATCTCCGCTGCCCTCTGATCACCGCTGATGAAACCATTCATGACGGAAATTGGATCGAAACGGCTTGGATTTAGCGATGCTCTGGGCGTTAGAAGCTCATAAACGCATGCTTTTGGGGTGATTCGAGGTTGAGCACTTGGGACAAGTCAGACGCCGAACGACATACCACCGTAGCAACCCTTTCTATATTGCCGCGGCGAACTTGGCGTTGAGATACTCGGCAAAATTGACTGCATTGATCGAGCGCGAGGGCAGCGGCTATCTATTTACAGCCCCGAGCAGCTATGACGAAAAGAAGCTGAGCCATGAAAAAGGAGGTGGACAATAAAGCCCGCAAACGTCACGTCGATGTGATATAACGAACACCGATGAGCGACGAGTTAGAGGTTTTGAAGGAGGTGGCTCGCCGGCTCGAGGTGGTTGGCATTGCCTATATGCTAACGGGATCGACCGCCGCTAATTTTTATGCCGTGCCGCGCATGACTCGTGATATCGATCTCGTCGTGGAGTTATCCGAACGAGATGCGGGGAAGTTCATTCTTGCCTTCGAAAGGGACCACTACCTCGAGCCGGAAACGGTGCAAGAAGCAGTCAAGAACAAGGGAATGTTCAATCTAATTCATGAGCAGTACATCATCAAGGTTGACTTCGTTGTGCGCAAAGACACGCCGTATCGTCGCACGGAATTTTCGAGAAAAAAGAAGGTCTTGGTTGACGGCCAAGAGATCTACGTCGTCGCGCCTGAAGATTTGATTCTATCGAAGCTTGAATGGGCAAAAGATTCCGGATCAGAAGTTCAGTTGAGGGATGTCCAAAATCTTCTCCGATCTGTAAAGGGACTTAACCGGCGTTACCTGACCCGTTGGGCGAAACAGTTAGGTGTGGAGTCCTTGTATCGGAAGGTCAACCCATGAAAGACACACCGGATGCAATGGAGCGCAAATATCGCGACCTGCTCCTCAAGCGCTCGGGCGAAGAACGCCTCAAGATGGGTTGCTCTATGCATGCCACCGCACAAGCGCTAGTGCGAGCGGCGGCGCTGCAAGCCGAGCCAGCGGCATCGCATGCTTCGTTAAGGAAAGTTCTCTTTCTCCGTTTCTATGGACAGGATTTCGACACCCCGACGCGCAAGAGAATTCTGCGCGCGCTGGAAAGGTCTGTTTACAGCCCCGAGCAGCTATGACGAAAAGAAGCTGAGCCATGAAAAAGGAGGTGGACAATGGCACGCATTCGGCACATCGCGATCGGCACGCAGGACCCAGAGGCGACTGCCCGCTTCTACATCGAAGGACTCGGTCTAAAGCAGGTAGGTAAAGTTAACTCGCCTACCGCGGAGGGCTACTATTTGAGCGACGGCCACGTAAATCTCGCAATTCTAAAATTCAAATACGACGATCCGGCAACTACAGAGGGCGCGCCCAGGTATACCGGCATTCACCACTTCGGTGTCGAAGTCGAGGACATGGTGGAAGCGCAGACGCGGATCGAGAAGGCGGGTGCCGTGCACCGTCCTTACCCGGGAACGGAAGAGATGGCGAAGCGAGGCAACGTCGAGGTGAAATTTAAAGGGCCGGACGGCGTGACCATCGACCTCTCCGAGCACGGCTGGCTTGGCACCAAGTAAGTCAGCCATGCGTGCCGGCTTTTATCAGAATCCATCTGATGGAAGATTGTGATCCTTTGACAAGGCAAAAGAGCCTGTGAAATACTCGCTGGCAATGTGACGTAGGGGAGGATTGGCCGATGGAAAATGCAACCAAGCTCGAATTGCATCCCAAGTCAACGGGCTTGGTCATTGTCGACATGCAGGTAGAAGGATACGAACGGCATGGACCCGGCGTGAAGCCGGTAATCGCCAATATCCATCGCCTGCTCGATCGCTTTCGCGAGATCAACGGAAAGATCATTCACGTGCAATCCGTCCGCACCAAGGACCATCCTGAGTTCACGGTGTTTGGGCGGCCCTATGGCTTGTTGCTCGGCAGCGCGGGCGCTGATTTCGTCGAGGAGCTAAAGCCGCTGCCAGGGGAGAACATCGTTCAGAAAACCTCGCACGATTGTTTTTACAAGACGTCGATGGACGCGACTTTGGAAAAACTGGATCTCCGCCCTTGCCGAGATAAAATCGTCGTTACCGGCATCGGTTCGAGCAACTGCGTTTATCATGCGTGATCGGGTTTCACGTCAGGAATTACTACAGCATCGTGCCGGAAGACTGCATCCACGGTGTTCACCCGCAGTCCCAGCCCTTTGCCCTGCATCAGTTCCGCTCCAACGCGTATAATTTCAACGTGACGGTGTCCCGCTCCGAAGATCTCCAGCCGGTATCGAATGGTATCGCTCTGCAACGGGCGTCCGGCAGCTGAACATAGGACTAAGGCGAGCATGTCAAGATCGAAGCTCAAAATCTTACTGCTTATTATTGGGTTCTTTTACGCTGCAGCTCCCGCCGGGGCGCAGAGCTTAAAAGTTCCGTTCGCCGCGTTGTCGCCCACCTATGCGCCGCTCTGGATCGCCGATCAGGCCAGCTTTTTCAAGAAATATGGACTGGACGTACAGCTGATTTATATTTCGGCAGGCTCCGTAATAATCCCGGCGATTCTGTCAGGCCAAGTCGATATCGCCAACATGAGCTCGGCTCCAGCGCTAACTGCGTGGGCTCGCGGCGCAGATTTAGCTACGGTCGGCGTGACCTCGAATCGATTGCTGCACGTCGTCATGACCCGCGGTTCAATAAAAAAGCCCGAGGATCTGAAAAGGTAAAAAGATCGGCAGCGACCGTTATGGCTCGCTCTCGGATTTGGTGTTGCGCGAAGCCTTGCGGCACTACGACCTCGTACCCGATCGTGACGTCGCGGTGATTCAAACCGGCGGATTGCCGGAGCGGCTCGGCGCGCTCAAGGTCGGCGCCGTCGATGGCGCAATCGTGGCAGGCGACACCGCCTTCGCAGCCGAAAAGCTCGGCTTTCACAAGGTCATCGATCTCAGCCAACTGCCGATTCGATATCCCGGCAGCACTATTGTCGTCAGTAGATCATTTCTTTCCGGTAAGAGAGACATCGTCAAAAGATTCCTTCGAGGCTGGATCGAAGGCATCAAAACGGCGAAAACCGATAAGGAATTCACCATCAAGGTGATGCAAAGGTTTCTCAAGACCAGCGACAGATCAATCCTCGACAAGACCTTCGAAATTTACAAATTCGTCCACGAAAAAGTTCCATCGCCCGATCCAAAGGTCATGGGTGTTGCCCTAAAACAGCTCTCCGCAACGGTGCCCCAGGCGGGTCAGCTAAAGATCGAAGATTTCATTGACCGAAGTCTTATCTCCGAGTTGGAGAGCGAGGGTTTTATCTCTAAGATCTACGACGGGCTGTAAAGGGAAATATTGTGGAGTCGAGCGGCACTTACCAAAGCCAATAGATCTGGCCTAGCGATAGGCACTCCGGACTGAATACCTACGGTTCACAAGTAGAGTTAGTCAACTTAGGCAAGTCTGACACGGGCGCTCGCGGGAGGCAGAAGAAGGGGCGCTCGTCGGTAGCGGGAGCATCATTGCTCGGGATCTCATCGGGGACGCGCGGCATGCGGAGAGCATCCAACAGTGTCTTCATCCGGTTATCCAGATCACCAGATTGAGCCTTCACGGAACCAGGTGGCTCAGGTCTCAGCAGATGAATCTGGAGATCTGCCACCAGATACATGTATTCGTTGATCAGAGGAACGAACTCGAACGACCCGCGTTTCCGTCGGATATCGGACTCGGACTTGAACAACGGAAGGGATGAGTCCCAGAGATAGCGATAATCGTCCAACGGGTTTTGCTTCCAAAACTCAGCAAGCTGCCGATGGAATACACGTCGTAAAGACTGCTTTTCAGCTGTCCCTCCGTTCGATGCCAACACCCCGCGATAAAAAAGAGTCAGTTCCATCGGGTGGTCAGTTTCGCTGCCCAACCAAGATTATCTAGTTCCGTATAGAACTGCATTCCTTCTGTACATTACGGTTCACGCCGCTGTCACTTGGACTGCTATTACAATGGGGACGATGATTTGTAAAGTCTTCTGCGATGACCCAATCCGACAAAGGCTGACAGCTACTTCCGTATATTCAGACTTTTCTGACTTCGGGGTCTAGTACCGAGCCCAAGCTGTCAGCAGGGGGCGCTTGGATCGGTGTCTGACTTGCCTAATTTGCCTAAGCAGAGCGATCGGTCAGCGGCATCGGGCAGGAATTCCTATGGAATCTATTTCGTCGTTTGAATTCTTCAAAACAGGCCCAAGGGCATTGCGTCATGGGCGAAGCAACCGACGTGCTAGGAGTAATTGAAAGTCACGGCGTCCATCCGCAATCAAATAAACGTATACCCGTTTCCTGATCACGCGGTAGATGATTCGATACGGTTTGAAGAATCTCTGTCGGTAGTCGAGAATTCCGAGTTCGGCGAGTTCCTTGGGATAAGAGCCTCGGTTGGGATAAGTGGATAGACTCTTGACCACCGCTGTAATGCGGTCGAGAAGGTCATCGGCTTTTCTCGCGTCTTCGTTTTCGGCAACGTAGCTGTAGATGTCTTCAAGATCGCGGTTCGCGTCCGCCGTCAGCAACACCTCGAACCGCATTAATCGGGCGCCTTTGTTCTTCTAAGTCGCTTAATAGCAGCATTGGCGGGCACGACCTTTCCTTCTTCGATCTGGCGATTGCCTAAGGCGAGAATTTTCAGTAGCGCCATCGTTTCCTGGGTTTGCTCGTACGAAGCGACATCTTGAATGACAGCCGTTGCCACGCCGTTCTGGGTTATGATCAGAGGTTCTCGGGATTCCGCCATCCGGCGCAAGATATCGGCGGTATTGGCCTTCAAGTAACTAACAGGTTTGATTTGGTCGGAAAATTTCATCCAACAAAACTCCTTTGCGATCGAACTAAATATAGTCTTAATTCAGTCTTCACGCAATCCGCCGTTCCGTTTAAGAGGTCAGAAGTTAGGACCAGACCTTTTGGGGCCAGGCCTTGCAATTGCACAATGCCAGAGTGGCGGTCGAAGTGTGTGGGAAAAATTAGCGGTTACGTTGCGCTGTTGAGCTGCCGCCTTAGATACCGGCCGGGCGAAGTATCCGTGACTCTGGCGCGAGGGGCGTCTTCGGGCCAATCCATCACGATGTTGCCGCGGACGAGAGTCATGACCGGCCAGCCGGTCACATCCCAGCCTTCGTATATGGACCAAGGGGTCACGGTGTGGAGAAGTTCCTTGGTGATCGTTGCCCGGCGCTTCAAATCGACGACGACCAGATCCGCATCGGCGCCGGGGAGAATCGCGCCTTTTTTTGGATAGAGACCGAAGATGCGGGCGGGATTTTCACTGGCCACCTGCGCCAGACGTTCGATGGAGATTCGCCCTTTATTCACGCCCTCACTCAGCATCATGAGCAGCATGCCTTCCACACGCGACGGAAAACCGCTGATGGTGGTCCAGACGTTTCCCGTCTCCATGGACTCGCGGGTTCTTGTGTGCGCGACGTGATCGCTGCCGATGCAATCGATGGCGCCCGAGGCGAGCGCCCGCCAGAGCGTGTCCTGCGTGGAGCGATCGCGCAGCGGCACGTTGATCTTCCAGGCATCCTTGTGCAGCACGAGATAGTGCGTGCCGATCTCGCTGTAAACCCGCAGGCCTTCGGCTTTGGCTTTGTCGATTTCCACTAGGGTTTCCTTGGTAGTGCAGTGGACGATGTAAATTGGGCAGCCGGCAATTCTAGCGTAATAAAGATAGGTCCTGGCATGACCTGCCTCGGTGAACGCAGGGGAGCGATCATCCCAGGCGCCCATGTCCGTGCGGCCGGCATCCATTAATTGTTTCTGTAGCACTTGCGCAATCTCCCAATTCTCGCAGTGAAGCAGCGCGATCGCCGGAGCGCCGAGCTTGGCGACGGCTTGAAAGACCGAGTAGATGATTCCATCGTCAAAAAAGTAAGCCGGCCAGGAAGCTT
>JBBDNJ010000004.1:0-8787 GCA_040877705.1 Binatia bacterium
CGATAAGATAGGCCGCGAGAATAATAGCCGGACGCGCTTGATTGGTTCGCAGTGAAAAGGCCCAACCAGTAATTTTGCCGATGTCGATCTCATCAGCTAGAGGAGTCCAACGCCACGCTGTCGCCATACCCAAGAACACCAATAAAATTCCCACTGCCATCCATATCCGGCGGCGCGAACTGCTAGTGCTCGATTGATGGTCTTTCGTCAGCAAGGCTTTGTTTCTTTTGCGATAGTTTTCCACGATAGGTTAACCCGCAGTCGGGCGGCAATTCTTATGCCATAGCGTGACGAAGCGAGAATTACTTGCGGAGCGCCAGGATCGAGGAATTCACCTTGTTAATAGGGGTTGTTCAAGCCTAGCGGCAGCGTGAGAACAAGCATGACCTGTTAGATATGATTTGGCGTGCGGGATCTGAGTCGAAATACTGTTGCCGTTGTCCCGTTTCGTAGACAAAACGTACCAGATGGAATAAACAGAAACAATCAACCAGAAAGCGAGGTAGAGCGTATGAGCATAGCTAGCGCACTGCGCACGGCGGAGTCGGTTCTTGGCGATGAGCGAATCATATCGGCCGATTCACATATCATGGAGCCGGTCGATCTGTGGGAGAAGAATTTGACGCCGGGCTTGAAGGAGCAGTATCCGCGGTTCCCGGCGCGTAATTCGCCGGGAGAAAAGGCGGGGGGATGTGACCCGAAGGCACGCATCGAAGAAATGGAAGTCGATGGTGTCTCGGCTGAAGTGCTTTATCCGACCTTGGGGCTTCGCTTGTTCGCTCTCGAAAACGCGGAACTCCAGGAGGCGTGTTTCCGCATCGCCAATGACTGGCTCATCGATTACTGCAAAGCTGTCCCGGGACGCCTGGTCGGTATTCCCATGATCTCTCTTTACAACATCAAAAACGGCATCAAAGAGCTTGAACGTTGCAAGAAAGAGGGGCTCGTCGGTTGTTTGATCTGGCAAGTCCCTCCCGAACACTTGCCTTTTACAAGCGATTATTACGATCCATTCTGGGAGGCGGCACAGGATATGAACACGCCCGTCAATTTACACATTCTTACGGGCTTCAATTACAGCCGTTTTGAACGCAAGGGACTCGATACCTACCGAACGGCGGTCAATACGAAGCTGACCGATGCGGCTAATAGCTTGTTCGATCTGGTTTTTAGCGGCGTGCTGGCACGCTTCCCGAAACTTAAATTGGTCTATGTCGAAAACGAAGTCGCGTGGCTGCCATTCTTCGTGCATGAATGGGACAAGTACTACATGCGTTTCCGCGCCAAAACACCCCTTCCATTCATGGAAAAACTGCCGGGCCAATATGTGACCGAGCAGGTCTACGCCACTTTTTTCAGCGATCCCACCGGAGGATGGCTGATGGACCGTTACGGGCAGGACACCTTTATGTGGTCCAATGACTATCCACACGCCGCGTCGACGTGGCCGCACTCTCGCAAAGTCATCGCCGAAGAACTAGGTCATCTGCCCAAAGATGTGTTGAGGAAGGTCATCCGTGAAAACGTCATCAAGCTGTACGATTTAAAGATCGACGGAGTGAACAACTCAATTCGCCGGTAGATGATTTCCCGTACTGCACTGGAGCGTTGGCAAGTAACTTGCCCGTCTGGTTGTCAATAGTTTTCCATACGCCCGTTGGCTGCGGTATTCCTCCGGCGAGAAAAACCACTCTTCCGTCCTTCGGCGGCTTTATCGGCGGCGGTATAGCAAAATGAAAACGCTTGCTCTCTATTCACTCGCCGCGATGATGTACGTTGCCGGCGGCGCTTTGATGAAATACTCGCAGGGATTGACCCAGGCTTTGCCGACGCTGGGGCTCGCCGCGGTATTTAGCGCCGGCGCGTTGATACAAGCGCGCGCCATGCGCTACGAAGAACTCGGCACCAGCTATGTCCTGGTGTTGGGGCTTGAGGCGCTGTTGGCGATAACGGTGGGAAGTCTATTGTTCGGGGAACAAGTTTCCGGGCGCGCCGCTGGGGGTATCGCGCTGGTGGTGATCGGTATCGTGGTACTGCGATTACCGTAGGAGCGTTGATAACGTTCCTCTTGCAACTGGCAGAGTCAACGCTATTCTATTTTTCACAATGGCTGAACGTAATTACTATCAAATTCTCGGTGTCGAGCGCGGCGCTTCGCGCGATGACATCCGCAAGGCATACCGCAAGCTGGCCCGCAAACATCATCCGGATATCAATCCGGGGAACAAGGAAGCCGAAAACAAGTTCAAAGAGATTGCGGTTGCGTACGACGTGTTGGGCGATGAGGACAAACGCAAACTGTACGATGAATTCGGCGAGGCGGGGCTGGCCGCCGGGTTTGATGCCGAAAAGGCGCGCAGTTATCAACGATGGCAGCAGTCGGCCGGCTCGGGCGGCGGTTATGAATTTAACATGGACGATCTCGGCGATCTCTTCGGCGGATTTGGCAGTATGGCGGGGCGCGGCCGGCGAACCCGTCAGGGGCCGGTGCGCGGTGAGGATATGGAATCCAGCATGGAGATCGATTTTCTCGACGCCGTGCGCGGCTTTCAGACCGCGATTACGCTGCAACGGCCGGTCTCGTGCGAGACCTGCCACGGCGCTGGAACCAAACCCGGCAGCGCTCCGGGCCCGTGTCCGGAGTGCGCCGGTACCGGCAGCAAATCGGTGGCCCAGGGGCCGCTGCAGTTTCGCCAGACTTGCCCGCGCTGCATGGGAAGCGGGCAACTGCCGGGCGAAGCTTGCGCTGTCTGCCGGGGCGCGGGGCGCGTGCTGCGGCCCGAGACGATTCGCGTCAACATTCCTCCCGGCGCCGAGCCCGGCAAGCGGATTCGCTTGCGTGGCAAAGGCGAAGCGGGAATTCGAGGAGGACCGGCCGGCGACCTTTACATCGTGCCGCGAATCCGGCCGCATCCGCTGCTGACACGAGCCGGCAAGGATTTATCCATGGAACTGCCGATCACCATCGGCGAGGCATTACTCGGCGCCGCCGTGGAAGTGCCGACGCCCGCCGGTAAGCTCAATGTGAAGATTCCCGCCGGCGCGCAGAGCGGCCAGCAGCTTCGCCTTAAAGGCAAAGGAGTCTCCGCTCATGGTCAAAGTCCAGCCGGAGACTTGTATTTGCGGCTCATGATTCGTGTTCCCAAGGACAATAATATCGCCCAGGACGTTATCAAAAAAATCGATCAAGCCTACGCGGAAGACGTGCGCAAAGACGTGCGTTTGTGATGAGAGAGTAGATCGATGCGACGAAAGTATCTTGTTATCGCAGAGGTTATTAAGACGTGCGGCGTCGACAAGGAATTCATCCTGCATCTGGAGCGGGAGAGAGTCATTCTTCCGGTCATCCAGCGCCGGCGCAAACTTTACCCGGCAGATCAGGTCGAACGTATTCGCGTCGCCAATCTTCTCATCCAAGAGATGGGCGTAAATCTGGAAGGCGCCGAAGTCGTTTTGCACATGCGCGAGCAGATGATCGCCATGCAGCGGCAGTTCACCGAAGTGTTGCGCCTGATCGGCCAGGAGATGAAAAGATAGCCGAGAGAATAAAGCCATCGTTCCGTCGGCCAACGATGCCGCGTTAGCCTAAAAACCGCTGAGGAGAAATCTAATGGATCTCGATCAGATCAAGCAGGATGTGGTCACCGCCAGCCACATCCTACATCAACAAGGCGTAGCCGCCGCCTTCGGGCACGTTAGCGCGCGCATTCCGGGAACGGATACTTTCGTCTTCCCCCCGAGAATGAGCCCGGCCCTGGTGCGCTTGGACAATCTGCTGGTGCTGGACGTAGATGGAAATCAACTGTCCGGCGACGGCCGTCCGAACACGGAATTTTGGATTCACGCGCGAATTTACCAAGCCAGGCCGGATGTTCAGTCGGTCTGCCATGTTCATCCGCCGAGCTGCGTCGTGCTCGGCTCACTTGGCGAAACGATTCGCCCGTTGCATGCTTCGGGGGCGATCTTCAAAAATAACGTTCAGGTATTCGATTCAATAACTCTGATCCGGAGTCGCGAATTGGGCGATGCGGTGGCGCGCACCTTGGGACGCCACGGCGCCATGTTGCTGCGCGGTCACGGCGTCAATGTGGCTGATAAAGATGTTCGGCGCGTATGCGTCATGACGCTGTGGATGGAGGAAGCGGCCAACTATCAATTACGCGCAATGTCGGCCGGCAAGCCGCGTTACTTCACGGCCGAGGAGCTCGAGCAAATCTATCCTCAGGTCTCGGGAGAGGGAGTATCGAGCCGCGTCTGGGAATACTTCAGCAGCCGGATCAATCGATAGTTGGAGCCGGTCAAAGTTTTTCTATCTTCTATCCGTTGATCAAGCACGTTTACAGGTGTTTACGCGTGTTCCTCGCGGAACAAGCCCAAGCTTTCCAGCACGGGACGATCGGTGACTGAGAAGAGGATTGCAGGCTCCTTCTTTGACGTATTCCGAAACTGATGCCAGTTCCACGACGGCACAAAGAAGCAGTCTTGGGCGCCCCAGTTCAGGTCTTTCTCAACGGTTTTCTTAGGACCCACCGTCGTGACGCCTTCGCCCTCGACGACATGATAAATGGTGCTGCTGGTGTGGCGGTGCGGCTTGGTGGTTTCACCGGGACGCAGTAATTGCACCCAGCAGCCGATGGTGGGCATCGTCGGACCGCCGGTGAGCGGATGCGTGTATTCGAGCAACGCTCCATCATGAGGGTCCGTATCGCCGGCGGCGGCGACGTCTTGCAATGAGCGCAAGGTATCGCGCCACTTATACGTATAAGGCAATGCCGCGTTGCCGAGGTTTGTCATGCGCTGCCGGATCGCGCCCAGGCTTTGCTTGCAGTAGCCGTCGGGTTTGACGATGGGCTGAGCCGGACCTTCGCCATAATTTTCATGAAACACGGCGTCCAGGTGGTTGCTCAGATGAATATCGAGCACATCCAACCAGACGATGTTCTTGTTTCCCGGATTAAAGTGATCGTGCCACGTCCAGTTCGGCGTAAGTACGAGATCGCCGGGTTCCATCAGCATCTGTTCGCCTTCCACGTTGGTATATCCGGTGCCGTCGGCTTCGACAACGAAGCGCAAGGCGGCGGCGCTGTGCCGGTGGCACTCGGCGCGTTCGCCGGCCTTGACCAACTGTATCGACATTTGCAGTGTGCGGGTGGTGGCTTTTTTATTCGTCAACGAGGGATTGACGAGCTGAACCGTTCGTCTCTTGGCGGCATCGTCGATACCGCCTAATTTGACGACTTCGCCGGACTCCATGAGGCACGAATAGATAACCGACCAGGGCCATAGGTGAGGCACCAGGTCCGGATTTTTCTCTCGCGGTTGCCAGTGGCCTCCCAATGAATGTTCAGCTAGCCGGCGGTGTAACGCCGCCAACTCGGGAGTTTCGACTAATGGATGTCCGTCGCTCATCTTATTTTCTCCTGTTCAGTAAAGAATGCTTTTGCTGTCGCGATGCTTCGCTGAGACTGGTGGATACTTTATCGCCACATAAAATAGGCTGTCAAATCAAACCTTCAATCTGCGCCGGAGGATATTGAAAACAGGGTAGCTAGATTTAAGCTTTCCATCAGCGCCACTTAACAGTTATAGGATTGGATTGAAGCCTCGTTCAACGAAATTGTTTCAACTAGAGTTTTTCTGACCGACTTTGTGTCAGGATGCGGACAATTTACGAACAGTTTTAAAAAAACGACTCTTTTCGCATACGCATCTAGCCTAGAGCGGATGATCTTAGCGTCAGTGAGATGGTCCTACAAATAAACTCGCCTTGGGATCTAGTCATGCCGAAGTTGGTTTTGAGACGTGGCCACGATCAGTATTTAGAATCGAAAGACGGTCGTAATTTACTTCTAAGGCGACCAGCAAACCGCTAAGGGCGGCTTTTAGATCTCTCATTTGCGTATAATTTTCAGGGACGATGATCCTCATGTTTTTTAATTCTTCAATCTCGCTTTTGTTTTTCAAGACGCTTAAATATTGGTTAAAAGCAGAAACATCTACTGGGTCCGCTATTCCATGGGGATTGCCTTCGTCTACCTTCTTTTTAATGGACCGAAGTGATCTATAGATATTCGCGATATAAGGTGGAGTACCTTTTAAACTCGGCAAGCTTGCAGAAGGTGGTGGTATTAGATCAGAGCTATGATCCTGTCGATCGTTCAAATCCGGTTTTTTCAGTTCCGCTGGTTCCTTCCTCCGAGGTATCTCTGCAGGGCTTACGTCCGGAGGAGCTGGTTTGCGTGATTCTTCTGTAGAGCGTGTTGGCCGCTGAGTGGGCTGTTGTATTTTGGGAAGTGCTGAATCAACGGATTTTGCCTTTTCATTTTCGGCGGCCGGTGGCACTCCCGGACGACTATTTATCTCATTCTGAGGCATTTCTCGCGTTTGCAGCGGCAGAATGTTGTCTGTTGCCGCTCGTCTGGCAAAACGTCCTTCTCCAATCACGTACGCGCCAACCACAACTATGATTAGGCCCGTAATAATCTCTTTGCCCCAACGCGCCAACGATCTTAGCTTTTTTATTTCCATCTATCTTTTGAGAAATCCGATAACCGAGAACTGTACCTTTTCGCCCGCCAACGGCAGAAACAACATTCTCTGGATACTGTAGTGCCCGTGTACGTCTCGACTTCAACCTTGTCAGAGAATCGTCAATCCTCGTGTTCGCTTATTCGATCCGCCGCTTAGTGGGACTCGGTAACCAAAATAGGCTGTTCAGGAAAGCAAAGCCAACCTCCATTCAAGCGCACATTTTTGAGGCCGATTATTTTCGCTGATCGCGATTTTCCCGTAGCTACATCGGTCCAGAGATCTTGATATTTCTTCTGTCTTTTTGGCATCGGAATTAGATAAGCAAAGGCTAGTCAGCTCTCCGGAAGTTATGCAAAACATTGTCACATTCTCTCCTCATAACACATTGTGCGACACCGCAAAACCTTTTCTCTAAGGCAGGATGGACCAGCTCCTACAAGGTAGAAGCGTATGTTGCCGACATCTTTTGACGTAAAGTTTAGCTGCATGGGCGAGGGTAAGGTTTAGACTGTTTTATTGAGGCAATGACAATGCCATTGGCTTCCAACGAAGACCATGGTTGTGTCCGCTGGAACGGGCGATTTAAAAAAGAGCAGCCAAAAGCAAAAGTCTTGGAGCTATCTTCTAACAACGAATGCCCCAAACTTCCTGATACTACAATTTTGAAGAGTTCCTCAATCCAATCCTCAGCCGGAAACCTCCACTAACTGCCTCTCTAATTGGGTTCAATAACGAGCGCAATTCACGATAATTGAGTTCGTCGTTTTGGTTTTCGAAATCGGCCAAACATATTCTTCTTTTCTCGTTTTTCCATTGACACGGAGAACGAAAGTGATATGGCTCACGCCACTGTCCTTGCAGAAAGTATCGGAGGAACAGTAACAACTGCTCGGGGACCAAAATGACGATTTGAAGTCGGCCGCTCGTTGAGACGCTTCGCAAAGGTTGGGCTGGTTTTTTACGCAGTTCTTTTCTCGGGCATTTTATTATCGGAAGGAGATCGGATATGCGGGAAAGATTCTATCGGGATCATTCAGTCGTCTTGGCTTGCCTGATTGTATTTACTCTTGTCGGGTGTAGTGAGTTACGACTCTCGCCTCCAGTTGTAGCAATGCGTCAGGATATGGATAACGTTGTCAACTCCAAAGGGATACCACGGAATTTTAGCGAACGTTTCTACGGCGGCTCTAGGCACCACATTACGCTTTTTTATCCTGAAGCTATGTATATCTTTCAAACAGACGAAGCCAAAAGTTACACCGTGCTAACAGGTCAACAGACGATCAGCTTCGGCGACTCGTTGCCTCAGACTCCACTGCCACTTTGGTTCAGAGCAAGGTATCCGAACCTGAATTGGAAAGGGATCGCCGTTAAGTAATCTAACTTAATCACAAAACGGCTTGAGCAGATCGGTGCATTCTTCTCGTGCGTGTGGATCTATTCATCACAGCCCGAGAAGTCGCGCTCGTGCGTTGGCCAAGCACCGTCTCTTTGCCAAACTCTGCGATGTAACTGTCTCGAGCACGAATTTCAGATAGATATGATAGTTGGGTAGATCTCGCGCAAAGAACGATTCAATTCGACGCAGGATAGTTTATGTATATTTTGTAAGATTTTATTACATAACGAATTAATTCTTTTATTCCGCTTTTTTGCTTGACAACACTTCCTGGCTAACATACAGGTCGTGCCACGGTAGTCGTTCGATCTGGCCCTACAAACCTATAAGCGCTTAAGGGGCGGTAGGTCAGACATTTCCAGTTATCTGTAGAGAGCCCGATCGGGGTTGTTCCCTGTTGGGCTTTTTTCGTTTCGGGCGCCGCAACAAAAGACGAGAATTCTTAATGAAAAGCCTTACTCGAGCTGTCGTTTGTATATGCGTCTTATTTTCCTTCCCTAGCATCGGAACGAGTGCTCCGTTTGCCTATATTGCAAACTCCCGCACCGATACCGTCTCTGTTATCGACACGGCTACGAATACTGTAATAGCGACGGTGCCGGTGGGGTTAGAACCTTGGGGCGTTGCGGTGCATCCTAACGGGAGCCGTGTCTACGTGACAAATGGGGGCAGCGGTGAGGTCTCTGTGATCGATACGGCTACAAATACCGTAATAGCGACGTTGCCGGGGATATTCCCTAGCAGAATACTGCCTCGTGGCGTTGCGGTGCATCCTGACGGGAGCCGTGTCTACGTGGCATACCCTGATCGTGCGACACATCTTTTTGACTGGACACGGGAGAGGCCAAATGCTATTT
>JBBDNJ010000005.1:0-44127 GCA_040877705.1 Binatia bacterium
TAATACTCGTGATATTTCAACATTTTCCAGGATATGCCAAGGCTCACCTCAAAGCTAAAGAATAGCGAGGAAAGTGTTCGTGCCATAGCTCTCCTAAGCCTGCTCTATCTGATCCTGTCGGTTCAGGCGATGCTGCCGATCGATGATCTTGACATCTGGTGGCGCTTCCGGACCGGCCAGTGGATTGTCGAGAATCACTCGGTTCCGCTCCAAGATTACTTCTCTACTTATGCTCGGGGAACGTTGTGGATCGAATTCAGCTGGTTGTTTTCATTACTCGTCTATTCAGTCCATGCACTATTTAGTCTTCCTGGAGTGGTTTACTTTGTCGTTGCACTGGCGCTCATGATCACGTTTGCGGCGCACCAACTCGTCCGCAAAGCCGGATTGCCTTTGCCAGCCGAGGTGGCGCTTGTCGCAACAGCAGTGGGAGCAATCACCCCTCTAATGAGACCGCGTCCCTGGCTGTTCACGATCGGTTTCTTTGCTGTCGAACTTCTCATTATCGATCGCGTGCGGCGGTCCGGGAAAGGCCGTCTGCTCTGGGTTCTGCCTTTGCTTTTTGTCCTCTGGGCCAATCTCCACATTCAGTTCGTCTACGGACTGGCCGCTCTCGGTTTGCTGTTAGCCGAGGCGCTCCTGGTGGTGATCTCGTTTCAATGGTTTGGCAGCAAAATACAAGCTCCGGCTCTATCGCCGGTACGTCTGACGCTTGTATTATTGGCTTGCATCATAGCCACTTTGTTAACGCCGTATCATTATCTGCTTTACAAACAGATTCTTGACTACGTTCTCGATACCGGAGCTTTCCTACACATCAGCGAGCTCCATCCGATGTTATTCCGGTCGCCCGACAATTGGCTCGTTTTGTTGTTGACGATATCGGCCGCGTTTGTTTTAGGCTGGCGACGAAGATGGCTGCCGTTTCCAACGCTGCTGTTCTTGATGGGGACATTTCTCGCATTTCGGGCTAGGCGCGATGCTTGGGTCCTTGCGCTCACAGCGATCTGGGTGATTGGCGACTCTGGCCGGGCATTTTGGCATGGACGCTCTTATCAATTCACCAAGGGGCAAGTGGCATATAGCGTAGTAACCGTCGCTGCCATCCTTTTTGGGGTAAGTTTTGCGCGGCAGATTTCTGAGGCAAATCTCCAAGCGACCGTCGAAAAGACATTTCCTGTCAGAGCTGTGAATTATATCAACGCAAATGGGCTGCCTGGGCCGGTTTTTAATGATTACGACTGGGGCGGGTTCCTGCTCTGGAGCTTGCGCGGTTTGCCTGTGGCGGTAGATGGACGGTTTAATCTGTACGGTGATGAATGGGTTGCACGTATAATGAATACCTGGGGAGGACGCTCAGGATGGGAGTCAGATCCTGATTTGCTCAGCGCTAAGCTCGTGATTGCCGATAGACGGCGTGTCCTTGGTTCATTGCTGCGAGCTCATCCGCGTTACAAAATTGTTTATGAGGATAGTATCGCCGCGGTTTTCGTTCCAGTTCAGTGATGGAACGCGGACGTAAATCGGACGTTGTTGATGGATCAAGAACTTCAGCGTGATTGAATAAGGTCGAACGTCCCTGCGAAATCTATCTTGTCGTAGCATGGCCGGTCCGTTGCATTTCCGTTGAGAAAATCTAAATTCAGAAAGCTAGGAGATATAAAGGGTGGTTCTGATGGGCGATACGGCTACCCAGCGCGTGGGAGCAAACGCGCCGTGTCAGAATATTTTCGTTCGGAATAGTAACGATTTAAAGGGAGGTTTTCATGGTCGACTATTTTCCTACCAGAGTTCAATGTTTTTTGGAATCCTATCGATAGTCATTGCCACCGGCTGTGCCACGACGCAGTCAAAGCAGTGGTGGACCATTCGGCTAGAGAAGGCAGTGGGAACGAGGCCGTGAAGACTCTGCACCGCATCGATAAGTTGCTGGTGATCAAAGAAGTTACCGGCGCGGGGTTCAAACTGGCGCAGGAAGGGAAGATGCTCAGCCGTCCGGAAGACAAACGCGACTTCAACGTCAATAAACGGCGCAACGTAAACGACCGCTTCGTGCTGGCGTTCCAGAAACCGTAAACGAAAAATCCGGGCTGGGTCCAGCCCCAGTTTTTTGCATAGACTAAATTTCGGTGACGCGTCGAACCTTCATTTTTTTCTTCTTTGCCTGCTCGAGAACATAGCGGCCGACGGCGAGGTCTTCGTCGGCGATACCGTTGGACTGGAAGAAAATCTTCTTGGGGCGGGATTTGGGTGGGCCGCCGGCGACGAATTTTTCCAGCGGAGCGACATCGTCCCAGCGCGCGATCCCGGCCTGACAGGCGTCGATCAAATCACCACTGTCGGCTTTCGCCGCGCCCAGGTCGTCGGTGACGATCAGGTCCATTTGCCGTATTAAGTTGCGGGACACCTCGTGTTTGACGGCGGCATTAGCGCCAATCGATGCCACCAAAACCTCGTCCTTAAGATTCTTACCGTCTGCGACAGGGGCGGTGGAGTCGGTAGAGACGACGAGAATATCGGATTCGCCTTCGACGTCTTCGATCGATGAGGCTTCTTTCCATTCAGCCGGCACAGTCTTGCTCATCAGCTTCATGAACTCTTTGCGCCGTTTGGGAGTCCGTCCGTAGACCACGACCCGTTCAATGGAACAAGCACTCGCGATCGCGTCCACTTGAAAAGTGGCTTGCCAGCCGGGTCCGACAATACCCAGCGTCTTGGCTTCGGTGGGCGCGAGATACTTCGCGGCGACGCCGCTAGCGGCTCCTGTTCGCAGGCTGCTGAGATAACTCATGTTGACGATGCCTTGGATTTGCCCGCTCTTGCCGCTGTAAAGTGTGATTGTGTTTGCTTGAGCAACGTAGGCGCGGAGACAGAAAAGGTCGTGGCCCTGGTGCCAGGCGGCCATGATGTTGAGCTGCTTTTCGTTTCCCTTCAGGCGGCGCCGCGGCAGGTTGCGCATCATCCCGTGGGCGCGATTGAGAAACATTTTGTCGAGAAGGCCGACGGCCCGCGGCATGTCGATGAGTTTTCTGGTTTGTGGTTCGCTGATGACTAAAGCCATGATCTTGTAATCCTCCAAGCGTTCTATAGCGCAAGGGTTACCTTCGGGCAAGAAGAGGGAACCGCTCGCGGACATTGACTCTCTTGACGCTTTTGTTCATTCACTTCACAATGCTTGGCATGAAGCAGTGTCCCGACTGTTCCGCTCGGTACGGTGACAACGTCGCTTTCTGTGCGAAAGACGGCAAGGCACTCGCCGGCACCAGCCATAACCGGAGCCGTCTGTGCCCCCACTGCGCCAACAGCATACAGGAAGACGCCGCTCAATGTCCTTACTGCAAGGCCGATCTCACTTCCATCGGCGTGCCGCAATGGCCGACACGCGAGGAAATGTCCGGCGCCGCCGCGCGCGGGCGTGATGATAACCCACTGTCGGTACAATCTAAGGCCATACTGATCGCCGGGTTTATCGTCTTTGCTCTAGGTGTGTTTCTAATCGGCGGACATCAACAACGGAACGAAACACGGGAGCTGAAAGAGGCAAATCTTAAGAAACTGCAAGATCGAGAGCTAAAGATTCAGACCTTGGAAGGGCAGCTCAAGCAGATCCGCCAAGAACTCGACGACAGCACAAGTCAGATAGCCGCGCTGACGGCAAAACTTCAAGAGAGCCAGAAGGAACACTCAGCAACGCAGCAGCAATTGTCGAGCCGCGCACCGACAACTCCGCGCCCCACGGCGCGCTCAACCCAAGCGCCACCGACTCCGAAGCCACCGGCCCGCCCGGCCGAGCCGGGGGTGTATCAAGTGATCAGGACCACGACCGTTCGCGAGAAGCCGTCGGCCGGCGCCCTCGCCCTTGCCACGATCGGGAAAGGAACGAAGATCACGGTCGTGGGTGCGGCGGGTGAGTGGCTCGAAGTGCGCTCGAAGCAGGGCAAGCCGCCTGGGTTTGTTCGCTTGGACGATGCTATGTTCATCGGCCGAGCGAACTAAGGTTAGCGGCGTTACATGGGGTTCGTGGTCATCGTGCTGGCTCTCGTGCTGCTCTGGCGGGCGCCGATCATACGCAACCTCGGTATCTAATCTTTCCAGGTTGACTTGTGCGTTCGAGTATCCTTAAGATTGTCCATGATGCAGTTGTTGGCTTTGATCGTCGCTTTATTGGTGTTTACACCGGAGCCAGCGTCGAGCCAGGCGTTTCGCGGAAATCGCGATGCCGTGGGCGGCATCAGAACGCAGGGTCATTTCGGATCGGCATCAAAGATTAGGCCGAACTTTGGGAAATCTCGCCGTTCTTTTTCAAGACCTCGGATTGTCGTGCCGCGTCCGCCGGCTGCGAGCTTTCATTCTCGCCGCCGTTCGTTTGGTCGATTCACTGCCCCGCGGAGAGTCTTACGCCAAGTCCATCCATCTTTCGTGTACCACTACCCGCATCATTATCGCCCGTTCGTGGGCAGTACCTTCCCAACCCATCGGGGCGTTTTGATCATCGAAGTGCCGGCGCGTTCAGGATCGACAGCGACGACCACAGTTACGCCGGATCCTTCAGCGCAGCCCTTCGCACCAGCGCCTCTGTTGGAAGGATACCCGGTGCGAACGCTTCCCGAACAGTTGGCTCCTTTCGATCCGACGCCGCAGGATGTGGTGGATCGGATGCTGGCACTAGCGGGAGTCAAAAATGGCGACGTGGTTTACGACCTCGGTTCCGGAGACGGCCGGATGATTATTGCCGCGGCGAAAAAATACGGCGCGAGAGCGGTGGGCTTCGAGGTCGACCCAGGATTGGTGAAACTCACCCGCGAGAAGATCAAACAGGAAAAGTTAGAAGAACTCGTGGAAATCCGCCAGCAAAATTTCATGACCGCCGACGTGTCTCCAGCCACCGTGGTGACGCTGTATCTATCCCAAGACGGCAATCAGGCGTTAAAACCTATTCTAATGAGACAACTCCAGCCGGGCGCTCGCGTTGTTTCATATACCTTCGATATGGGCGATTGGCCGCCTAAGATCGCCGAATCCTACCGCGACGCCGCGGGCGACTCGCACGCGCTGTATTTTTGGGAAATAGCGCAACCGCCTTCCTATAGCGAAAAGCCGCAGTGATCGCTCGCACGGACGGGTGCGTTTTTTACGCCGCATACAGTTTATCGATAAACCCACTGTCGTCGATGGCGCGCAGGTAGTGAAGATCCCACGGCTCCATCGGACCGATATGTCGCATGGCCGGATCTTTGCCGACGTCGAGATCGTAGACGTTCTGGATCGCGCTGGCCAGCGGATAGGGCTTCTTTGAAAGCAGCCGCGCCCACTCGCGCTGCAGATGCTGATAATAGCGATCATCTTCGAGTCCGTATCTTGATGCGAGATTGCGCTTCAGAATCGGCACGACTTTGTCGGGTTGGCAATGAGCCGGTCATCCCAGTTGTTCTGTGCCTGGCCGAGATAGGTGAGCCGTTTCTCTCCTTTGGCGCGTTTCCGGTAGGTCTCATGATGAAGGCCGCTTAAGAAATCGATTTCGCCGGCTAAAGCGAGCTTGGCGCGGTGTGCCATGGTTGGTGCCTTTGCGCTGCCGACGACCAGAAGTTCGAGTTCGAAACCATATTTCTCCATCACCTTGGATTCCTTGAAGACAAAAAGCAGCGGCAGGTGAGATGAATCACTGGCAAGTAGTTCGAGCGTGCGCATAATGAAGTCTCCTTTAAGTTCAGCTCTGGTTCGCCGGCTTCTCGATCGGCAGATCGGTGCGGTCGCCCCATTCCTTCCAAGACCCGATGTAATTGCGGACCTTGGGAAAGCCGATCAAGCGCAGTGCAATGTAGCTATGCGCCGCGCGGTACCCGCCTTGGCAATACGAGATGACTTCTTTATCGGGCATGATGCCGGCCCTGCCGTACATGGCCTTCAATTCAGCGTCGGATTTGAACTTGCCGCCGGCATCGAGATTGTCGGTCCATTCGATGTGAATTGCCCCGGGAATGGCTCCGCCGCGCGCCGCGCGCACCTGAGTGCCAAGGTATTCGCCTCGGCTGCGTGTGTCGAGAATAGAAACTTCCTTATTATCGAGTGACTGAAGAACGTCATCTGCCGTGGCCAGCACATCATGGCGCGCGCTGATTTTAAAGCGGGCGGCTTTGGGGGAGACCGCCTCGGTGGCAATGGGAAATTCCGCCGCTTTCCAGGCCTGCATACCGCCGTCGAGCATGTGAGCACTGGGGTGGCCGAAATACTCTAAAAACCAGACAGCGCGCGCCGCGCGCATGCCGGAATTGTTCTCGTAACAAACCACTTCTTTGCTCTCGCTGACGCCGCGCAATTCGAGCACGTGGTGGATCATGTGCATGAAAGCCTGCAGCGGCGCCCGGCTGGTATCGATCAAGCTCAGGCCGAAGAGATCGAAATGAACCGCGCCGGGTATGTGGCCGCGGGCGAAATCTTCAGCCGGTCGCACATCGATCAAACAAAGATTGGCAGAGCCCAATTTTTCCTTAAGTGCCTCGGCGGTTGTGAGGAGCGTTTCGCGAGTGTATTTTGTTTCCATAGGCTCCCTATAACATTACTCGAAAAGAATCCGCAATCGTGACATTAAACGTGAAAGCCAAAAGAATTTTTCACTGGACTCTGGTTTATTTGACGATTTTCCTGATTCTCACCCTCTCCCTTCCTGGGGGAGGGCAGGGTGAGGGAGAAAAACGCGCTTTAGATTTCACCTATCGGCTGGCTTTGCCGGGACGAGAGATATCTTTTCCCGCCGATCACTACTCGCATCCGGACTTTAAAACCGAATGGTGGTACTACACAGGCCATCTCCAAGCCGACAGCGGCAAGCGCTTCGGCTACCAGGTGACATTTTTTCGCTTTGGCCTACGTGATCGCCAAAAGGACATTAAAAA
Source organism: Binatia bacterium (assembly GCA_040877705.1). Lineage (GTDB taxonomy): Bacteria > Desulfobacterota > Binatia > UBA9968 > UBA9968 > WHTF01. The sequence goes on from JBBDNJ010000005.1 coordinate 6,894, forward strand.
TCGCCGGCCATTATTTACCGAGCTCTACATGGCCCACTTCGCGCTCTCCGATATCGGCGCAAGAAAGTTTCTTTTTCGCGAGCGCATTAACCGAGGCATGGGTAAAAAGGCCGGCGCTAGGACGGACCGTTATCTGGTGTGGAACGAGGACTGGAAGGTAGAAGGGGATGGAAACAACCATACGATATCGGTGAACAATCGCGGAACGCAGCTCCGGCTCCAGCTTAAATCGCTAAAGCCGCCGGTTTTGCATGGTCAAAACGGCCACAGCCAAAAAGGCGAGGGGGAAGGCCGGGCGTCCTATTATTATTCGTTGACGCGCATGCAGACCGAGGGAGAATTGACGATCGGTGGCAAGAAAGAAAAAGTTCGCGGCCTGAGCTGGATGGATCACGAGTTCGGTAGCAACCAGCTCGGCGAAGATCAGATAGGCTGGGACTGGTTCAGCATTCAACTCGACAACCAATCCGAGCTCATGCTCTATCTCATGCGCCGAAAAGACGGTTCCGTCGATCCGTATTCGAGCGGCACTGTCGTGTACGCCGATGGAAAAACACGGCATCTAACTCTAAAAGATTATCGTATCGAAGGGTTGGAGCGGTGGAAGAGCCCCGAGAGCGGCGCCGACTATCCGATCAAATGGAAAGTCAGCGTCCCTTCGGAGCAGATAGAGTTGGAAATCACGCCACACTTTCCCGAGCAAGAGTTAATTACCAACAGAAGCACGCGGGTGACCTACTGGGAGGGCGCGGTCAGAGTCACCGGGACTATACAAAAGAAAACCGTTGGCGGGACGGGGTATGTCGAGATGACTGGATATGCAAGCAAGCTTAAGATTTAGCTCCATGGCCGATGTAGGTAAACCACCGCACAGGGAGCGCGGCAAGGTACTCTGTATTGGATAGAAAGAGCTTCTTATTGATCTCGCCGCCGCTTTCCTTCGAAAAGAATCCGCCTAGGCTTTGCCGATACATCGGCGAATCATTTATAATCTCTTCTGAAATCGCTTGAGCATTTCCTTCGCTTCGATACTTCAAGATTCACCGCCTGGCGTAAGAAACGTGCTTGGCCGCGGGTAGTCGACTTTCTAGCTGAGTGTCGGTTATCTGACAGACCCGCTCAGTGCAATTGTATATATATTCGATCGACTCGCAGGCAGCTCGGATGAGCTATCGACCGCGTTCAACTGATTTCGGTAGTATGAGCGCGCAGCACCCGCAGTTTTTTTGATACGCGGTAAAACGTTATTTAGATGGCGATTACAAATAGTATCAGCTAACTAAGAACAATGGGCGACTGAAAACAAGTAAAGGCGCAACGGTATTATGAATCAAGTTGATGTGAAGGATTTGCGGCAACTGAAAAACCTCGCCAAGTTTTTACCTGTCCAATTGGAAAAATTGGCGGCCCATTGTACCGTAAAAACGTTTGACAGAACTGAAATCATATTTGATCAGGACGAAGATGGCAGGTTTCTTTACCTACTCTTATCGGGAATTGCGAGTCTTTCTTATATTAATAGCCAGAAAAAGCAGACGATCGTCAGTCTGTTGGCGGCGGGAGAGTTCTTTGGCCTCGATTCGCTGACCCCTCAGATGCACCATCCGTTCAGGTGCGAAGCGTTCGAAGACTGCACCGTCGGCTTCATTAGACCGCAAGCTTTCATCGAAATACTGTTGGGAGCTTCCTATGAGGCATTCCTCCGCTGGTACGCCGCGGCCATTCATCCTGGAAGAACTTCCTACGTTCACTGCATCAAAGGCATCGGCCTCGATCTGCGCCGGCGCCTTGCGCTTGAGCTCTTGAATCTAGCTGATCGCTTCGGCACACCGGATTCCCGGGGAATTTCAATCGCGTTAAATCTCAGCCACGAACAGCTCGCAAGCATCGTCGGCGCGTCGCGCCAGCAGGTAACGGAATATCTCAATAGATTTGATCATGATAATATTATCTTTAGGGACGGGCGCCGTATTATCATTGACACTGAAAAACTGAAAAAATTTTAAACCTGGTAACATAATGTCTGCTGCATCCGATCCGGACTTTCAATCGAATCAGAAGCTGTCTTATATCCTGGCCAAAATTTCGCCGGTGGGAATTTTTCTGGCGCGCACATTTTCTTTAAATGAAACCGCGGCTAGTTAGCCGCGGCGATCAAACCGCCGGCCGCGTGCATGCCGATTCTGCTTCGTATTACCTCGCATTCTCCTTTCTCTCTTTTTCTTACTGAAGAAATGTCCTGATAAAGCTGCTCTGATAAGCTAAGTTTTCTCTGTGTGCGCCGTCTCCCAATGCCGAGACGCGCGGGGTTACGGCTGCGATCTTATTGTATTACAGCCGAGAATTTTCGCCGCGTTCGGCGTCGGTGAGCCATAGCTGAACGGTTCGCTTTTCCTGGCGCAGCGCGATTTTCCCCTCTCGTGCAAGCCAGCCGATCGCCATGCACACCAGCGGCTTTGGAGCGCCGACGCCACGCTCGACGGCGGTAAGACTCGACTCACCGCTTCTCTGCAAAAAGTTCCATACTTTCCCGGCGGTGTCACCGATCTCTTCCGGTTTCCAGGTGTCCATTGTTCTTTCCTCCTGATTGGATACTGCAAAGAGTAATTAAGTTGTAGAGAATCATTCTAATGGTTTCATTTATGAAAACTTTGTCAAGATAGTTCCTGGGTAATTGTCTCTGCAGCCTCCCAGTTCATCATCCATCGGCAATTTGTCGATGATGATTCACGTGCCCAATGGGTTTAAAGTTCACTCATTGATTTAAGATTTTGCAGTTGAGCGCGACAGGATCGAGATCAAGCTTCTTGATTCTTCCCTTTGAGTGCTCCGGTTAAAGCGGTCGAAAAATCACGAAAGTTTTCGGCGGTCCCAAGTCTGCGGCGGGAAAATAAAATGTTTCATGGATGAGACTGTTTTATTTTTGCATCAGCTTTCTTAAAAGCTCCTCGCTAAAACACAAATTTCCCATTATTTTTTTCTCGGATTTCGCATCTTTTCGGTGTAGGTAGTTCATTGTAGGGATTTCAGTACAATCCCAATCACTTACTATCGATTCGCCAGTCGCCAAAAACGGCTACATATTACACAGTTGGATCTATTCTGCCGGCAATCGGCACGGCTCTTGCGGTATCTACTCAGCAATGACACCTGCTTCAACAAAATTCATTTGGCACCGTGAACAAGCAAAGGAGGTCGTCGTGGACTGGGATCAAATCGAACGTAATTGGGAGATGGTAAAAGGAAAGGCAGTTCCCCGGCGGAACGAGCCACCGACTACCGGGCTGGTATTTTTGTTGGTGTCGTCACTGCTGCCGGGTTGCGGTTGGGTATCAGGGTCCGGGTTAGAGGCTCTCAAGCCGCGTTCGGCTGAAGCTGCGTCGCTCGACGGCCCAGCGCTTCGTCCTAAGAACAACAAGGCTCAGCGCCAAGTGAATCATAGTGGGAGAAAGTTAAAAAAAGTGATCCGCGGTGAGGCATCCTGGTACGGTCCAGGTTTTCACGGCAAGAAGACGGCGAGTGGGGAAATTTTCGATCAACGAAAGCTTACCGCCGCGCATAAAACGCTTCCATTGGGCACGAAGGCGAAAGTTACGAACCTGCAGAATGGCAATACCGTCGAAGTGGAAATTAACGATCGGGGACCCTATGTGGGTGAGCGTGTTATCGATCTATCGCATGCGGCCGCCGATGTTCTGGGTTTTGTCGAGTCCGGCATCACCCTGGTGCGGGTCGAGTTGTTGCCGGAAGGGAGCGGTTTGGAAGGGGCCGGTTGAAATTCGGCTGAATTACAATTGTTCTCAAAAGTCATATTAGAAGTACACGATCTCGGTGGGTTGCTGAATACCTCACGAAAGGGGAACCGTCATCGGGCTGATCGCAGGTCTTTTAAGGTCTTCCGCGATTGCCAGCACAGCTACCCAGATTGGGTGGATTCTATTCGCCGTTTTCTTGTTCTCTTCTTGGTTAGTCGGATCACGGGACGCCGCAACCCATCGGTCTAGGCTAAAATGTTCTTCGGCGGTTTTACCAGGGAGGTCGGGATTGGCGTTACTTAATGCCAATCGGACCTTGGTCATTTCGTCGCGCCTTCGCTTTATCGGACTTCGCCTGCCGCTATCCAATTTCCACCGTTCATCCATGCCTTTACAGACGGCAATACGCCAGCAGCTTTATGCGCGGGCTGTCGTTTGATGTCCATGAATGCCAAGTCTTGTCGAGATTCCTGAGGTCCCAACTTCTTAAATCATTTATTATCAGCGATTTAGCTTTGTAGTGGTCCTGGCATAGTCCTTGCCGACTATACTGAGGCTTCCATGAAACTCAGCAAAGTTGTTTCTTGGATGCCGCGCGGAATTCCTAAATGAACCCATCGTATGCGCATACCTAACTCTACGAGTCTGCGGGCGCGGCTGATCGAGCTCGTTCTATTAGCCGTTCTTCCTGCGCTTGGGCTGATTCTCTACAGTGCCGGTGAACAGCGCCGGCTGGCTAGATCGTCGGCCGAGAATGAGGCTCTTCGAGCAGTGCGAGTCCTCGCTGTCAGTCATGAGCGCCTCATTGGTAGTACGCGCCACTTACTGATCGCTCTATCGCGGCTCACCGAAATACGAAAGGGCGATTTGCAAGCTTGTAACGTTCAATTTTCTGAACTGCTCAAGGAGTATCCCCTTTACACCAATCTGGCGGTCGCAAACCTGAATGGCGATCTCATTTGCAGTGCCCGAGCATTATCCAAGCCGGTCAATGTTGCCGACCGCGTCTATTTTCAACAAGCTCTCCAAAGGAATGATTTCGCCATTGGCGAATATCAAATCGGTCGCGTCAGCGGCAAAGCTAACCTTATTTTGGCCTATCCCATTTTCAACGACGCCGGTGCGATAGACGGCGTTGTCTTTGCCGGCCTCGACTTGGCCTCCTTCAATCAGATCGTCGCCGCGGCGCAACTCCCTAAGACCTACAATCTCACCGTCATGGACCGGCAGGGCACTATCCTCGCCCGCCATCCTAATCCTGAACAATGGCTCGGAAAGCCGGCTCCCAGTAGCGAGTTGTTTAAGAATGCATCGGGTCGCGGCAAGGGTGTTGCTGAAGGTATTGGATTAGACGGCAAACAACACCTTTATGGCTTCGCCTCGCTCGAAGAATTTTCTCGTGAAGGCAATCTTCATATCAGCATTGGCATTCCCACTGAAATTGCCTTGAGCGAAGCCAATTGGATTTTAAAGCGAAACTTAGCCGCTTTGATATTAGCCGGGTTTCTGGCCCTGGCGGCTGCCTGGTTCGGCAGCGAAATTTTTGTCTTGCGGTACTTGAACGCTCTTGTGAGCACGACGGAAAAGATCGGCGAGGGCGATCTCAGCGCGCGCACGGGGTTGTCCCACTCTCGAAGCGAGATCGGGCGACTCGCCGCTTCTCTCGACAAGATGGCCGAGATCTTGGAAGTGCAGCGCACGGAAGCCGCCAATGCAAGGGGTGAAATTTCGGCGTTACATTCGCTGACGATCGCGGCGACTCAGTCACTGGATATTAATGTCGTGTTGCGAGAAGGCATTCAGAAGGTTACGGAAATCCTGCGCTTCGATGCGACCCGGGTGTTTCTATTTAATGCCGACATGACTGAATTGCAGGTCAAGGCGGCTTTCGAGGCCCGGCCGGAATTCTGGAACGAAGCGGTATGTTTTCGCCGCGGCGAGTCGATCGTCGGCAGGGTTGCCGACACGGGAGAGTCGTTTATCTTTGAAGATATTGCAACCGATCCTCGATACTCGGCATTGAGCAGCAGCAAAAGCTCATTGAAGGCCCACGCTCATTTTTTGGGGATGTTCCCGATCAAAACCAAGCTTAAAACGTGGGGAGCCATGGTTTGCGTGGGCCAACTGCCGCGAAAACTCGATCCGGCGGAAGTTAATTTGCTCGAATCCATGACCAATCAGATTGGCATTGCCGTAGAGAATGCGACGCTCTACCAGCAAACCGCAACCAAAGCCAGAGAGCTTTCTGCTCTTTATTCGATCGCCGCAATCGCCAGCGAGTCTCTCGATATCAATACCGTGTTGCATAAGACCATGTATGAAGTCTTACATATCTTTAGCTTCGATGCCGCGCGTATCTATGTCCGGCAGGGTGACGCGAGAGAGCTGGACCTTGTGGCTCACGCTGGCATGCCGGGAGATATCTCGCTAATCAAAAAATATGGTGTCGGAGAGGGGCGTCTGGGGAAGGCCTTCGAGACCGGAGAGCCCATGATCGTCGAAGACATGCGGACTGACGCAGTTTACAACCAGACGGCCCATAATAAAGTCATGCTACGGGCGGGTTTTCGCAGCTCGTTTCTCATTCCTATCAAAGTCCGAAAAGAAGGTTTAGGAGTGATGAACTTTCTCGGCAAAGAGCCGCACAAATTTTCGGAAGCCGATCATCAGTTGATCAATTCGATCGCCTACCAGCTCGGTATCGCCTTGGGCAACGCCAATCTCTTTTCTCAAATCAGACAAAAAACCGTGGAGCTTGAGAGGGCGAACAAAGGAAAAGATGAGTTTCTCAGTGTCATTTCGCACGAGCTGCGCACTCCACTGAACGTGATTAAGGGGTATACGGAACTGATCCAAACCGAAGCGTTCGGAGACATCAATCCCGAGCAGGACAAAGCCCTCGGAAAGATCGTTAATCAAACCAAGGAACTCCTGAGTATGATCAATCATGTATTGCAGGTAACGAGCATTCAAGCCGGCGCCGCCAAGGCGAGCCGCTATGATGTGAATCTTTGTGATCTCCTCGATGAGCTGAAATCGAATTATGTCATTCCCCTAAAAAAAGAGGTGGTTTTCAACTGGAATTATTCCCGCGACTTGCCCGTAATCGTTAGCGACGATGAGAAACTTAAGGCCGTGATCCAGAACTTGATCAACAATGCCGTCAAATTCACCGAAAAAGGCCGCATATCCATTTTCGCCCGAGAGCTGGTCGAAGCCGGTGCCATCGAATTAAAGGTAACGGATACCGGGGTAGGAATTCCGAAAGAGCAACTTGCAACGATCTTCGAAATGTTCCAACAGGTCGATAGCTCGACCACCAGGAACCATGGGGGAGTAGGGTTGGGGCTTTACATTGTTAAGACATTCGCCGAGCTGCTCGGCGGACGGGTAGTGGTGGAAAGTGAAATGGGCAAGGGCTCAGTTTTCACTGTGACCTTGCCCACAGGTACGGACATTCGGGAGTAGGAGCATCAGAATCATCGAAAGTTAATCACCGCTTTTACGACCTAATAGCTCGCCATCGCCTGCAGCGCTTCATTCACTTGCTCAAGGCTATAGCTCGCGGTGATCATCTCCTCAAAGGGAAATGTCTTTTTACGCGAAGCCAGGAAATCGATGGCTTGTAACCAGTGACGCGGTTCGGCGGACCGAACCGTCAATAAGGTCATTTCCTGCGGCAGGCGTTCAACCGCAATATTGGCCTTACCGCCGGCGCCGATATTCAAATAGCGGTTCGGTAAGCGCAGGCTGACGCCGCCGCGGAAGCTGAGGAGACTTCTTCAGGCACTTTGATGATCAGGCAGGGAGGCGGGACATACATGTACTCGGCGCAGCTACCCAGGAGATAGGGAAACCGATTTCGTTTCGCTCCACTTCTACAGCGGCAGCTTGTAAAAGCGTTCGGCGTTTTTATAGAGCATGGCGGCCTTGTCGTCTGCGGTAATCTCGTCACTCTCCATCAGCTCACCGAGATCATGCTTGCAACTTTCATGGGTGACTTCGTGTGGAAAATCCGACGAATAGAGGAATGGTTTGTTGCCGACGATTTTGATGGCAAAGGGCATGGTCAATTCTTCGGTCTCGATGCCGAGAAAAAAGCGCCCGTCATTGATCTGCTTTCTAATGTATTTTGTCGGGTCCTCTTCTTCCCGGACGCCAAACTCGGCCGGAGGAATATATTGAAAGTGGGTCTCGTGCGACGCATGTAGCCGCTCTAGCAAGAGCAGCAGCCAAGCGACTCCGCCTTCCAAGAATGCGATGCGCACGCGCGGGAAGCGATCGAAGATGCCGTTGTAAACGATATCCGCGCAGTTGATGGTGAGGCCCCAGGGATGACCCAAGGCGTGCACTGGAACGTACATGTTCATGTGATCCATGCCGAAGCGGTCGTGCGCTCCGCCATGGACCGCCAGGCAGCAGCCAAGCCGATCGGCCTCGGCATAAATCGGCCAGTACGCCTTGGAGCCGAGCGGCTGCGCCAGGCCATTAGACGGCATCATGGCGCCGAGCATTCCTAACTCAGTTACCGCGCGGCGCAATTCTTTGGCGGCTTCTTCCGGGTCTTGCATCGGAATGATCGCCATTCCCTTAAAGCGTGGATTGTACTTGATGTAAGTTTCATGAAGCCAATCGTTGTAGGCGCGAGCCGCCGCCACCGCGTAGTCCAGGCTGACGATCTTGCCATAGGCAAGCGCGACCGTGGGGTAAAGCACGGTCCATTCGATACCGACGTCGTCGAGAAAATCGAGCCAACCCTTAGGCCCAACGTTGGGGCGCCCATCGCGCTGCGGCGGCGTTTCCACTGCCCGGCCGGTGTGAAGGTGATCGAGCGGCGGAAACACGATGCCTTTGCGATGCGCGATCTCACGATAGGGAGACTCCATATGGGCGATGATTCCGGCTTGGTCTTCTATGATATGGCCGTCGCCATCGATAATTCTCGTTGCCAGTGAACTGCTCATCCGTGCTAACCTCCTATGAAAATAAAAAATTTATGGCGCTTAAAAGCTCAAGTCCTAAACGAGCCGTTACGCTTTCAACGGCATGATGTCTAACATACATAGATATAGACCGGAGTCAGTGCGAGTATCAAGTTCATGCTGGGGATTATCCATCTCGCGTTCTCAACCGGTTTGCGATAAAAGATGATGCTTCGGGAAACAGAATATGTTTGATGATCTTGGTATGTCGTGCGAATTAACCAAAAATCGAAACTCAGATTCATGAAATTTTGGAGGGATTATGGCAGAAGAAACAGCAGAGCAGAGGTTGGCGCGGCTTGAAGCAGAGAATAAAGCGCTCCGGGAGCAGGTGGAGCAAAGAAAACCGGGTCAGTTGCGACTTAAGGTGAGCGAAAAAGGCGGCCTGTCGATCTACGGGCTGGGTCGATTCCCCGTGACCCTTTACAAAGAACAATGGATCAGGCTACTTGACTATGCCGACGAGATCCGATCCTTTCTTAAAGACAACGATCAACAATTGAAAGCTAAACAATAGCGGCACAGGTGAGTTTAGCTAAGGATGAAGTCTGAAACACGAACGATGAAACGAAGTGATCGATCTGGTACTTCAGTTTTCCGATTCATCCCTGATTCTTATGTTTCACGGAGGTTTCTATGAACCCGAGCCCGGCGCCGATCAATCTTTTCGAATTCGAAGCTCTCGCCAAGGAGCGCCTGCCCAAGAGCGAATATGACTATATCGCCGGCGGCGCCACCGACGAGATCAGCGTCGAGCGGAACCGCCGCGCCTACGAGTCCTGGGCGCTGCGGCCGCGAGTCTTGCGCGATGTGAGCGCGCTTGACCTTTCGACCACCGTGCTCGGAACCAAGGTGAATGTACCGGTTTTAATTGCGCCATGCGGCGGACATAAAAAGGCACACCCAGAAGGAGAAGTCGCAACTTACCGTGCGGCGGCTGCGCGCGGCACTATTATGGCAGTGAGCGCCAACTCAAACTCATCCTTCGAGGAACTGGCCAACGCCGCCACCGGCCATCTCTGGCTGCAGTTGTATCCCTTCCGCGACCGCGGATTAACGAAAAGCTGGCTCGACCGCGCCAAAGGAGCGGGCTACGACGCCATCTGTGTGACTTTGGATTCCCAGTGGCCGCCCAAGAGGGAGCGCAACATCCGTAATAACTATAGAAGAATCCGCGGCGTTAACTATGCAAAACCAGGGGCCGAGGCTGTCCATGCGCCGAGACCTGCCGGGAGCGAGGGAGGATCAGATCCAGCGGCCACCTGGAAGGATTTGGAATGGATCAAATCGCAGACTGCTCTTGCCGTCGTCGCCAAAGGTATTATGACGGCTGAGGACGTCGACTTATGCGCCGAAATTGGCGCTGACGCCGTGATTGTCTCCAATCATGGCGGTCGCCATCTCGACAACACCTTGGCGACGGTTGAGGTTCTTTCCGAAGCCGTAGCCGCTGCTAAGGGAAAACTGGAGGTTTTTCTTGACGGCGGCATCAGGCGCGGTGCCGATGTCGTCAAAGCGTTGGCATTGGGCGCCAAAGCCGTCTTTATCGGCCGCCCGCTTTTTTGGGGTCTCGCCGTCGATGGCGAACAAGGAGTCGTTCGGGTGTTGGACATACTGCGTGAGGAGATCGAAATCACCATGGCCAAGTGCGGCCGGCCTACCATTGGAAGCATCGACGCCACTGTGTTGGTCAAGGCGCCGCGGCTGTGATTCTGTCTTTCCTTGTTTCCAAGATTCTTCGATTCGAACACGGACAGAGATTGTATCTGGCCGTCCATCAGCTCATTTTTTTGAATCTACAGTAATCCTCGGTAAAAAATTCGTTTTCCCACCGGTTGAGCGAACGCCGGCAGTTTGTGCTCGCGACAGCCGTTGTCCATGATGTGCAGAACTTCCCAGTGCCTGACCAGAAAGGCATCAGCAATCAACTGGCGGTGACAGCGCCAGGGCACGGCTTCGGCGCACATGATAACGATGCGTTGATTGGCGGCAATGTTTTCCAGCTCGTTCATGATCGTTGCGAATTCGGTCGTCAGCATGAAGTCGCCATAGGCGCGAAAGGCGCCGACCCTCCAGGCGGTGTTGGGTGAATCGGGTGCGGGTTGGCGAAAGCCGCCAAGATCGCCGCGCCAGATATAATCGATCCGTTCGGTCTTCAGCGCCAGCGCCAGCGCGTCGCGTTGAAACTGGGGATGGCGCCGCGAGGCCGGCCAACGCCGCACATCGATCACCGCTGCGATTTTGTGGGCACTCAATAGATCGTTAAATGTGCCGATGGTCCTGATCGAATGGCCGATGGTATGAACCGTATGTGGAGATTCGCAGCTCATGACGATGTGTTTAGATCTTATTCATAAAATAACCAAGTCTTTGCTGTTCACAAACAAAAGGGATGCTATGCTTTCCAGATGTGGCATTCCGTTCCGCTCACGCTTTTCTGGTTCACCTACATGGGATCGTTGGGTATCTTTTTCCCTTACTTTAGTCTCTATCTCCGGGAGAATGCCGGCTTATCGGGTACCCAGCTGGGAATGGTTCTTGCGATCCCGCCACTCATCGGCATGGTTGCCCAACCGTTTTGGGGGCAAGTGGCTGACCGCACCGGCGCGCGCGGCCGCGTACTGGCGGTTCTCACTTTGGGTACGGCAGCGGGTTATCTGGGCCTGGGTTACGCGCAGGAGTTTGGCGCTATCGTCCTGGCAACAGCGGCACTGTCGGTAGTGGGAACGGCGCTGTTCCCGATCATGATCTCGGTTAGCCTGGCGATTCTGCGCGATGCTGGCCGCCATGCGTTCGGCCATGTACGAGCGTGGGGCACCGTCGGTTTTTTTGTCCTGGTGATGGGTTTCCCTTGGATTCTTTCCCTGTATCGGAGTAGCTATAGCATAGACGCGGCGACGCCGGCAGTTTCTCAGCCAGGGCTGGAGATTATGTTTCCGGTGACCGCTGCCATAGTACTGGCCGCCGCGCTGATCGCATTGTTTCTGCCCAAAAAAGGGGTGGTCTCCGTGCGCGCGGCACGCGGCGATTGGCGCGAGCTTTTACACAATCGCGCATTCCTTAGATTTTTATTTTTCGCATTGTTGGCCCACTTTCTTCTGCATGGGCCGCTGTGGTTTTTTCCGCTATTCGTGCGCTCGCGAGGCGGCGATCTCGAGGCCATTCGCGGCATGTGGATCCTGATGCTTCTGGTCGAAATTCCGCTGGTCCTGTCCACGGGCAGCGGTCTAAAGCGGCTCGGCGCTCGCGGGTTGCTCACGCTCGGCGTTATTGTAGGCGGTCTGCGCTGGCTTCTCTGCGCGCTGATTACAGACTTCCATCTCCTGTTCGCGGTGCAGGCGCTTCATGGCGTCACCGTGGTTGGGCTCAACTTGGGTAGCCCGCTTTATCTGGACACGGTAGCGCCGGAAAGGCTGCGGTCAACGGCCCAGGGAATTCTCTCCATGGTGTCCCTCGGTATCGCCGGAATTGCTTCGAACACGTCAGCCGGTTGGCTGGTGGACCGTGGCGGCACGGATGCTTTGTATTTTATTTGCGGTGTCGGCTCTCTAGCGCTTGGGGGTCTAGCCCGGTGGATTCTGCCGTCGTCTAAGGACCGAAGCAACGCTCGCGCCGACGCGATTTTATCCGTCGATACTTTGGCTTGAAACCAGGGATAGTTACTCTAGTGTGAAACCAGAATCAGAAGTTTTGGTTTCAAACCAACTCGCCACATAAGGAGATCTATGTTGAAGCTTAACCATTGGGTCTGGATGATCCTTGTCGCTGGCTCGCTCTTGTGCCTGTCTGCTAATCCGCTCGGGGCCGCCTCGCGAAACGATTCTTTGAAAGAGGTTTTGGCCTCGCTCGGAAAAGGGCCGGCGTTAGGATCGTCAAGTGCGCCGGTAACGATCGTCGAGTTTTCTGACTTTCAGTGCAGCTACTGCAAAAAATTCTGGGCCGACACCCTGCCGAAGCTCAAGGAGTCTTATTTCGCTAAACGAACGGCTCGTTTCGTCTTTCGCCATTTTGCGATCTTAGGAAAACACTCCGAACAGGCGGCTCTAGCATCCGAATGTGCGGCGGAGCAGGGCAAGTTTTGGCAGTATCACGATAAGCTCTTTGCCAATCAGGGAGCAATGGCCTTTAGCGAAGCCAAGCTCAAGAGATATGCAAAGGAATTGCATTTAAATGAAGAAAACTTCCGGCCTTGTCTGACCACCGGCAAATATAAAAAAAAGGTCGAACGCGAGACCGCCACCGCGGCCTATTTGGGAGGGCGCGGGACGGCCTATGTTCCTGGTGAACCACTGGCTTCTGGTAGGAGCGCAACCCTTTGCGACGTTTCAGAAAGTCATTGATCAAGAGCTGAACTCCACCAAGGCCAAGACCAAAAGCCAATAACGGCGGCGAACTTTACAAGACCCTAAACGGGTTTTCGACAGATGTGTATGAAGACGATAGAGCCTTGACGAACTCGCACCGTCGAGCAGTCTGGTTGTCATGGCATGATCTCGATAGACTACGTTTGATACCCGTGCGCGTGAAACACTATGCCGAGTCAAAGCGATCATTCCAAGCGAATAACATCCGGGCAATTTTTTTCACCGGACAGCAAGATCTGGCAGGTTGATCGGGAAATGGCTTTATTGTTAGCTGGCGGCCGAGCGTTACTGTTACAACTTGCCCATCCGAAGGTCGCAGCAGGGGTCGCGGCGCACAGTCGCTTCCAGGAAAACCCTTTGGCTCGCCTGCAACGGACCATGAACACGATGTGGTCGATCGTGTTCGACAACACCCAAAATGCGCGTGCCGCGCTTCTCCAGGTCACGAACATCCATAAGCAAGTTCATGGCTTGGTTCAGCCGGGGGAGTCAGTGCCGATCGGAACTCGTTATGATGCCCAGGATCCCGAGTTGTTGCTCTGGGTTCACGCGACGCTCATTGATTCAGCGATCATCGCCTACGATCTTTTCGTCAAGCCGTTATCGGCGGATGAAAAGTCGCTCTATTACGAAGATTCAAAAAAGCTCGCCCAATTATTCGGAATCCCCGACCCGATCATTCCCGCGTCGCCGGCTGATTTCAATGCATACATGATGCGCATGGTGATGAGCGATGCGCTTGCCGTCGGACCGATGGCCCGATCTCTGGCACACGAAATTGTGTATCCCCGGCCTTGGCTCTTGCGGCCGGCAGCGCCGTTGTTTCGTGTCGTGACGGCAGGATTGCTTCCGGAGCGGCTGCGAAATGCTTATGGATTGAGCTGGAACGAACGTAGAGAGAAAATATTTCGGCTCTTTGCCAAGGCGGTTCGTTACTCACGTCCGTTGGCGCCGAGACCGCTCCGAATCGTTCCCAACGCGCGCTCGGCGGAGAAACGCTTGCGCTTGGACTAGCGAGCTAAGCCGGTTTCTTCGGTCACGCCAAGCATAAGATTCAGATTCTGGATGGCCACGCCCGCCGCGCCTTTGCCAAGGTTGTCGAGCCGGGCCATGAGCACCACATGGCCTGACGGGTGGGGTAACACGCGCAAAGAAATTCGATTGGTGTCATTGTATGCCTGCGGATCGAATGTAAGCTCATCGGCGTCACTTGCATCGGTCAACGGTTCAACCTGGATAAATGCTTCATTGGCGTATCGGGCGGCCAGCGCTTCCCACATCGCTTTTCCCCTGTCTGCTTCAGGCAACGCTTTTGCCGGGATCATGATTTGAACACGCATGCCACAGCGAAAGGGACCGACAGCGGGAACGAATAGCGGTTCGGCGCTGAGTTCGCCCCAACGCATGATCTCCGGTATATGTTTATGAATTTTGCCGATGCTATACGGCGCCTCATGGCGCAGCTCGCGTAGTCCTCGCTTCGGGTCTTCCCAACGCTCGATCAGCGAGCGGCCTCCGCCGGAGTAGCCGGATAGAGCATGAATCGAAAGTGGCGCATCGGCAGGAATCAGACCGGCGTCAACGAGCGGGCGCGCCAGTAAAATGACAGCGGAAGAGTAACACCCCGGGTTTGCAACCTGCGCAGCCGTGGCAATGCGCTTGCGCTGTCCGTTCATCAATTCCGGCAGTCCATAAACCCAGCCGTCGGACACGCGATGGGCGGTGCTGGCGTCGAGTATCCGTACCGAAGAACCGGAAAGCCAAGCCGCAGCCTTTCTCGCGACCTCGTCGGGAAGGCAGAGAAGTACAATGTCCGCATTGCGAAGCGCTTCTTCGCGCGTTGCCGGGTCTTTGCGTAATTCTTCGGGAAGGACGATGACCTCAAGATCATCCCGGCCCGCAAGCCAATCGCGAATCCGAAGCGCCGTGGTTCCGGCCTGGCCATCAATGTAAAGTTTAGGCGGCATTGCAAATTCCTTTATTGCGAGGTTCGAAGAGAATTTTACGACGAATAGCGCCATCGATGACTTTCACCCTGCCGTTTACTCTTACGGTCGAGCTATGTCCCGGAATCAAAAAGATCAAGCCGACTTTGGGATTGCTTTCGATGTTGCCGTAGCCGTGAAACAATTTGTTTCCCGCTACATCCGGGATGAACAACTGCTTGTCGTTCAAAACTTTCACAAACCCAGGCGTGCCGCCCTTGGGCGAAGCATCGCAGTCGCCGTTAGCATTGCTGGTCGCAAGCACGCAAAAAGGCGAGTGCTTGATGAATTCCTGAATCCACGGCGCCATCTGTGGCTTAACCTTAACCGCCGTGCGAGAGACGGGGTAGCCGAATTTTTCTTGATATTTGTTCTGCATCATTAACTCCGACCGGATGCTTAACCCTGGGGTAACCTGCTGCCGTCAGACCGTAGTTTCTGCTTAACCTGATCGCAAGTGGGCGGCGCGTGGTGCGGCGGTTGTGTTAGGCAGTTTCCCCCCCTTTTTTTGTAAGTTCCTGGTCAATCTCTGCCTCAATCTCCTCCAGCGGGATTCTTTTCCTGCTCGCTGAACGCTCGTCAAGGAAGCGCTGGAAAGCCTGACTTCCGCGCAAAGCTTCTACTTCCCTTTCGAAGTCGTCAGCTTCAGCGATACAAAATTCCTTGCCGTCTGGTGTCATGAGCAATACCGGCTCTCGGCGCGCGATTTTAATGACCCCGTCTAAATCCAGTTTCTCTTTCTGTAAGTCGATGGTTTTCATATCTGTACCTCCTTGCCCCGGATCAAGAGAACATTGTGCTCTTTGTGACCGACAGACACAATGCTGGACCATCTCGGCTAGTTCATTCACTTCATAAAAAACCCGAAACTTCCCTATCCGCAATTCCCACGAAGCTATTGGGTTATCCCGTAGGGATTTGCGGTGATGAGCGCAGAGCTCTTATTGTGACGGCACCGATAAGAATTCGATAGGTATTTTGGAGTTGATCCTGAGCGGAGTTGAAGGGTTCCGCCATCTACGGTTTTAGCTTGTGATCGACCCCTGTCTTCAGATCAGCGTGCAACAACTTGTGAAAAAGATGCTCGCCGGCTTCGCGGCGGACCGATAACCGTCCGGTTGAGTACGCGCGTGAGGCAAGGCCGCGTTGCACCGACTCGCAGATCGCTACGTCTTCGTTCTGAATCCGCTCGCTGACGGCGATGCTTGCGAGATTCCTGTCCCTGGCTTGCTCCGAGACGTCCGCGAAGTAGTAGTCGAAGATGACTTCGGTGCGGTCGATAGTGCGCGGCACGACCAGGTTCGTATCCATTACCCCTTCATACCAGTTGATCATAAAATTGGGATATATCCAGTAGTAAAGAGCGCGGTTACCCTGGCGGAATTCTGCGGTCTGGGCATCGGCTTTGCCGCTCAGGATCGGGCTCGATTGGAGGCAGAATCGCTCGCCGGTTTCGATGGCGTAGGCGCTGTGGTCGAGAACGCTGCTCAGTCCGCCGTGAACATGTGGAACGTGATAACCGCCATCGAGATAGTTATCGATAAAGACCTTCCAGTTACAATCGAGCATGTAAGAACGGCGGGCAAACCAACAGAGTCGTTCAAGGTTCAATCGTCCGAATCGCTCAAGAAGATCATTGCCGAGAAAGTCCTCAAGCGAATGGCCGCCAGCTTCGAGCTTAACAAATATCCAGCCTTGCGCTTGCGCGGTTTGAATCGGTGCCAAGCCATTGGCTGAGCGGTCGAAGTTGCAGACGGTGGCGAAATCCGGCGTGCCGATGAGCGCGCCTTCGAGATTGTAGGTCCAGCCATGATAGGGGCAGCGCAGATGCTCGGCCCGCCCTTCCGCTTGCGTCAAAACGGCGGCAGCGTGATGCCGGCAAACATTAAAGAACCCGCGTAGTGCGCCGTCATTTCCGCGCACAACAACGATGGGCTCGCCGCCTATGGCGCTTGTGACGTATTGTCCCGGCTCGCGAACTTGGCCCGCACGGCCGACCATGTGCCAGGAATTTGCAAAAACCGTCCGCTGTTCCAATTCAAGAACGCGCAGGTCCGTGTACCAGGAAGACGGCGGGGTAGAGGCTTCGGCGAGGGGTGCGTTTGGATCGTAGCTTTCGATCAAGTCCTTTAGAGAAATCATACCAACAGAAAACCGCTGGAAACTTTACCGAAGAGGCAAATAATAAATCTGTCCTTCCCATTCACCTTCACTACTATATTCCGCCAGCAACAGTATGTCGTCGATGGCTAAGCCGTGCGGTATGGTTCGATTGATTTCGAAAACGCCCGGCATCGGTTGTTTATTCGCCAGTCGCTCGTATGCGTGCTTGGTTATCGTGCTTACGTCGTGCGTGAGCAGTATCCGGCCTTGGTCGGCACACCACTGAAGGATTGTTGAATCGGATGCTCCAGACAGTCCCGCGTCCTGGACGCGGACGATGTCTAGGTCTCGCTTGCGGCGGAATAAGCCGCGAAGGATGTCGTTATTGAAGTTCTCGTCCGCGGCAAGTCGAAGCATGCTAAGCGCTTCGGGCAAGAAGTCGTTCTCGGATGTCCATCGGATTGAAGCGGGATTCAACTTGAAGTCTTGTTTGTTCCATCTGCGCCCGACGACGCTGCAAGTAGTCATGCACTTCCGATCTGCGCCGCAGATAATATGCGATGACACCGTAGACATCCGCTAGATCTAGAGAGGGATACTGATAACTAATTTCCTCAGCTGTCGCCCCGTCCAGAAATGCGTCGATGACCGTATCGAGCGTAACGCGGGTCTTGGCTACCCGTACGACTCCGTCAGAATCTGTTTCCAAAGGAACGGGTTGAGCTGCGGTGTTAAGAGTCATGAATCAAATACTTCTTTACGCTATTCTAGCGCATCAATGTGGACAGCGCGACCCCAACTTTTGTGGTCCGGGCATAACATCCGGCCTGTGCGTGGTTGCAGTGTCAGTCCGTCAGATCCAGCAGTATCCCGTCCGGATCCGCCAGTGGGTGCTTGCAGAGTCTGCAGCCTTCAAGATTTTTCTGCCGGGTCTCACCGTCGCGGCCGATGGTGATTTTTCGAGCCGCGGACGCAGGGACTGAGTTGGCCAGCGCTTCAATATCTTTTTTCGTTTGATCGAGGTTGTCGACCTTGAAGCCGAAGTGGTCAAGGCCGGCCATCAGTCCGCGATGGGTCACCATGTTCCAGGGGCGTAACGCGATCGTCACTTTACCGTCGGTCACATAATAGCTACCGTCACCTGACAAGCCTTCGATCGGCTTCAGGTCGAAAACTTTCTGGTAATACTCGGCCAGATGCGCCGGGCGAGAGCTGCGAATCGCGATGTGATTGATCCAACGCGGCTGCTCCCAACCCTCTTGGAGATAGCCTTCCCGAACATTGGCCATGTTTTTCTGCGACAGATCGAACTGGTTACCGTCGGGATCGTGAGACCTTAGGCCGGCAAATGGAACATGCCCCTGGCTCTGGGCGACGAAAACGTCAGGATAATGCTGTTCAAGCCGGTCCCGTACCTTCTGCACGTCTTCGACTTCAAAGCCAAAGTGATCCAGTCCGGCGCTGAATCCGGGCTGGCGCTGCAGCAAAGCCAGGCCAATAACGCCGTCGCTCAAATGGCCACGTTCTTTATCATAGTTGCCATTCTGGTCAGTCATCCCGGCGGTAATTTTCTTCATGCCGAAGACGGTTTTGTAGAAGTTGGCCATGCGGAAATGATCGTCCGTATGGATGGCGATGTGTCGTATTTTCGTAGACATAATTGATGCCTCCTTGGTTGCCGGATTCTTTTCAAAGTTTGTTCATTCTGTCAACAGTATGAACACAGTTGCAAGCTGAGTTTTGAGTTGACCCTCTCAAAGCCGAACCGGCAAGTTGAAACGTCATGTGAACTTGACTTCCGGCGCCCAAGCAGGTAGGTGCGAGAGAATAACCCCTATGACCATTCGTTCCTTCGATCTATTGCAGCCCCGCTCTCTAGCCGAGGCCATCACTCTTCTTGCCCAGCATGGCGAGGACGCTCGGGCAATCGGCGGGGGCACTACGCTGATCATTTTGATGAAGCAGCGGGCGCTGCACTATCGCTATCTGGTCGATTTGCAGTCGATCCCCGGCTTGACGCAAATTTCCAAAGAGCCCGATGGAGTGCGAATCGGCGCGCTGGCGACCCATCGCAGCGTCGAACTCTCACCGGTGATTCGAGAAGCCTTGCCGGTTGTTGCGGGGGCGTTCAGTAGGGTCGGCAATGTCCGGGTCAGGCAAACCGCATCGGTGGGCGGCAATCTTGCACATGCGGATTACCGACTCGATCCGCCGCCGGCGTTACTGATTCTCGGCGCTGAGATCAGCGCCATGGGGACCAACGGTGCGCGCAAGATACCTCTGAAGGATTTTTTTCGCGGTATGTACGAAACGGCCCTGGAGCCAGGCGAACTGCTCGTCGATGTGAAGATTCCTTCTATGCCGGCGAAGAGCAAAGCGATTTATCTGCGCTACAGCGCGATGTCGGCTAACGACTGGCCGTGCTTGGGTGTTGCGGCGATGGTGACTCGGGAGAATGGCCGCTGTAAAGAACTTAGACTTGCGCTTGGTGGAGTGGCCGCGACGCCGGTGCTCGTGAACGGATTAACATTCGTCAAAGACCAACTTCTCGATGAAGACGTGATGCAACAAATATTGGCAGTTGTCGATGAGCAAATCTCGCCGTTCTCGGACTTGCGCGGCTCGCAATGGTACAAGCGGCAAATGGCGCAGGTTTTCATAAGGCGGGCCATCGCCCAGTTGGAGAGCCAAGCTGATTCAAGGATAATGTAATGGCGAATCTCGCAATCGTAGGTCAATCGGTTTACCGTACCGATGCCAACCCCAAAGTAACCGGACGGGCGCTGCATGTCGGTAACATCGAGATGCCGGGCATGCTCCACGTCGCCGTGTTGCGCAGTCCTTATCCGCATGCGCGGATCAGGCATATCGATAAATCGAGGGCCGAGGCGCTGGAGGGTGTGGCGGTCGTGCTGACCGGTGCGGAGATCGCGAAAATGCCGGGCGTGGATGCGCACTTCGGTCCGGCGTTTCGTGACCAGCCGATCCTAGCGGTTGAAAAGGTATGCTACGCCGGCGATTCCGTGGTGGCGGTGGCGGCGGTCGATAAGCGCGCTGCGGAAGACGCGCTGCAGCTTGTTGAAGTTGATTACGAGCCGCTGCCGGCGGTTTTCGACGTGCTTGAGGCCGTGAAACCGGAATCGCCGCTCGTGCACGAGCAACACAGACCGGCCAAGGCTTTCGCCGATCTCGCTCACGTCCAGGCCGGCCGGCAATCCAACATCTGCTACCACTTCAAGCTTCGCACCGGCGATGTCGAAAGAGCTTTTGCGGAAGCCGACAGGGTTTTCGAGGATACATTTAGCTCGCCGCCGGCGCAGCATGTGCCGATGGAGCCGCACGTGACGTTGGTTTATCTCGATGAGCACGAGCGCCTCAACGTCTGGACCGCCAGTCAGTCGCCGTCCTATGTGCGTACGGAGCTTTCCGCCACCTTTGGCATTCCTATGAATCGCATTCGCGTGCGCGTGCCGTATCTCGGCGGCGGCTATGGCGCCAAGCTCTATGCTAAGTTGGAACCGCTGGTGACCCTTCTCGCGCTGATCACGAAAAAGCCGGTTCGTTATGCTCTGACGCGTGAAGAAGAGTTTTTGACGATTACCAAGCATAAGGTGGTTACCCGCATCAAAACCGCGATCAAGGATGGCACCGTCAGCGCGCGCAAGTGCGAAGTCTACTGGGATACCGGAGCTTACGCCGAAATCGGGCCGCGCATCGGCCACAAATCAGGTTACACTTCGGCCGGACCCTATCGTATCCCCAACGTTTGCATTGATTCTTACTGCGTTTATACCCATCGTGTGCCGGCGGGTGCGTTTCGCGGCTTTGGCGTGCCGCAAGTCATCTGGGCGTACGACTCGCAGACCGATATGATCGCGCGGGCCATAGGCGCGGACCCGGTGGAGTTTCGTTTGAAGCCTGCTCTGGATGAGGGCGAGCCATTCGCGACGGGAACGATCGTGCGGTCATTTGGTATCAAAGAAGCTATCGGCAAGGCGGCCCAAGCCATTGAGTGGTCAAAACCCAGAGCCGCTCACAGCGGCACGAAGTCACGCGGTAAAGGCATTGCCGCGGGTGTAAAGGCGGTGCTCACGCCATCTATTTCGGGCGCCATCGTTATTCTCAATGCCGACGGCACTGCGAACGTGCTCAGCAGTACGGTGGAGATGGGCCAGGGTTCGGAGACGACGATGGGGCAGATCGTCGCTGAGGAATTGGGTATTTCATTGGAGCAGGTCCATATCGTTCAGCCGGATACCGACGTTACTCCCTACGACACGATTACGGCCGGAAGCCGTTCGACCTACCATATGGGCAATGCCGTGCGCAGCGCCGCGGCAAAAATCAAAGCCGAGTTGTGCGAAGTCGTGGCGGCAAAGCTGGAGGTCGCGGCTGATGATCTGGCGGCCGGAAAAGGACGTATTTTTGTGCGCGGTCTGGAAGAGCGCGGCATGACGGTCGGTGAAATCTTTCTGGCTAAATTCGGCAGCCTCGGGACGACATTGGCCGCGGAAGCCGTTTGTCAACCGGCGGCGAGTCACATGGATCCGGAAACCGGCCAGTCGGAGAAGTGCACGGAATATTGGTTTCCTTCGGCGACCGCGGCCGAAGTCGAGGTTGACACCGAAACCGGGCAGGTCAAAGTCCTGCAGCTTGTCAGCGTGGGCGATACCGGCACGTCGATCAACCCGCGACACTGCGAGCAGCAGCTTCTTGGCGCGGCGCTGACCCATCTTGGTTTGACGCTCTTCGAGGAGATGGTTTTTGACGAGGGCCAACTCGTCAATGGATCTTTGCTCGACTACCAGATCGCTTCTTTCAAGGATATGCCGGAATCCGTTCGGCCCATTGTTGTCCAGGTGCCGCACAAGGACGGACCTTTCGGCGCGAAAGGAGCGGGGGAGACCGGTGCGCTCACCGTCGCGCCGGCAATCGCCAACGCGATCGACGATGCCGTCGGCGTGCGCATTTGCGATTTACCGATTACGGCCGAGAAAATACTGCGCGCGTTAACCGATAAAAGGGGCAAGGCGGTTTTAAGAGGAACCTCATGAAGCGCGAGATCACTCTGAGAGTCAACAGCAACGATGAGGTTATCGTTATTGATGACGCCGATACATTATCGGAAGTATTGCGTGACCGTCTGAAACTATGGAGCGTGCGCGAGAGCTGCGGCGTTGGCGCTTGCGGAACCTGTACCGTGTTGCTCGACGGCCGTCCGGCCAGCTCTTGTTTTTTGCTTGCCGCACGGTCCGCGGGCCATGATATCGTGACTCTGGAAGGGTTAGGCGACGGCGCACAGCTTCATTACATTCAGGAGGCTTTTGTAAGCCAGCGCGCTTTGCAATGCGCGTACTGTACACCCGGTTTCATTCTGTCGGTAAAGGCGCTTCTTGATGAGACTCCCGAACCCTCGGACGAAGAAATCCGCGAATATCTAGCGGGTAACCTTTGCCGCTGCGCCGGTTACGCCGATATCCTGCGCGCCGTCCGCGTGGCGCAAGATAAGAAGAAGAGCCTTGCCTTCAAAAATTAATCCGCGATCAAGAATCTTTCCCGGTGATATTTCGAGGACGCCGGCCGACGAGCAACTGTTGTTTTCTATGGAAGCTGAAACAGCGGGGCACGAATGAGTAAGGATGTTGAATGCGATAGTGCGGCAGGTTGAACTAGTGGGGCACGTCCGACAATGCACGGTTGTCGCGCCTAAGATACATTCTGACCCAAATATCATACAGGTTGTCCGGTCGGAAAACGTCTATTTCTCGTTTGCCTTGCGCGGTTTCAACGACGATGCAGACCGATGGGTCTCGCCATGAAATACCCAACAATCGATGATTTCTTTGATAGACCAATGAGCCGATGGTTCTGAGCAATTGCGACAAGCTATGGCCGTCGGCGCAACCACGGATCTGACCACGGGCAAATCTCGCGCGGCTCTCCATGCGCGCCAGTTCTTCCAGAGAATAATCCAGGCGCTGGGCGGGCCGCGCGGCAGTCGCAGCGTAGCCATCTCTTGCCTGATCCCTGACTCCCCACCATTTCTCCAGAGGGCCGCCGCCAAAGATAAAAAAGGAACGGCTTGACCGGGCCAGGTTATCGTCAGGGCTCCAAATCGAATACCCGTCCGCCGTACATTGAAGGTTGAAAGTATCGATTCTCTGTTGTTGAAGCTGTTGCCCAAGGGTACGCAAATGGCCGCTATGGTTCTCATGGGAAAACATTTTGTTGCCGCTTTGCGAATCGTGTGGGTTAGTCTCACGATCGGGAGGGCCGCCATGGCGATCCGGCTGAAAGTTGTTTGCCAGTTTTAACGGTGCTCGCCGGAAGTGGGATGTGGCTCGTCTGATCCCATGCAAGATGGTATGTATGGGCAGCCGATAGCTGCAGTTCAAACAAAAACTTGTGACGCCAACTTCTTTGGTATTGGGAAGTGGCTTTGAAACCGAGAAAGCCACAAAGTAGCTACAGTGAGGACATCTGCGTGCGCGGTATTTAGCCATGTTGTGTACTACTGGGTGTTTTTCTATTCTGAAGAGAAATCGATGTCAAGGGAAAACGCGCTTAGGTTCAAAGCGGGAGCCGGCAAATGCTCTCTAGGAAGCGGTTCTTTAGACTTTAAAGAACCGCAGTTCAAGCCGTTCAAGCCGTTCAAATCGTTCAAGCCGTTGAAACTAAAAGAGCCGGGAGAGCACTAGCTCCCGGCGTTTTTAATGATTGGAATCAAGAGTAAGGTTTGCGAGTTTTTGATTGCCGGGGCGTATGATCTAAGCCGAACGACTTGAACTTTTTGAACGATTTGAACGTCTTGAACGCGTTGAATGACTATTGCGGCGATGCCGGGAAGATCAGTGATTTGATCACCACAGGGACCGACCCCGAAGACGGGATCAATGCGCCGATATCGATGTAATCGAAATCATTCAACGCGATGCCGTCGATGGAGATGATGGGATTTTGGACCTGTAGCTCTTCTTGAAAATGCAAACCGACGATGCCGCCGATATCGCCATCGTTGACCAGTGTCAGTGGGTGCCCCTTGTTTAATACTTCGCGCAGTCCATTTTTTACGCCGGTGCAAAAAGACTTTAGCCGCGCGAACGTGGCCGAGCCGCGCCATCGAAACGAGATGGCTACCGGCTGCCTGCCGGTGAGCAGGTCCAACCTGCGCAGCGCGCTTTGCACGGCGAGGGTGACACCGGCTTGGTCGATATCGTCGCCGTCGAAATTGACTTCAGGCGCGACCACCGGAATATTGCGCACCGGTACAACATCCTCCGGCGAAATAAATATGGTATTGCCGCTGACCTGGATTGTGTACTGCGATGCGCCAATGACCGTGGCCCGTATTCGCGCCGTTGGCTCCATGACGAGCAATCCTAGTTCCGGCATGCGGCGGTGAATCTCTTCGGCGATCAGCGGTCCCAGATCGCCGAAGCTTGTTTTTGCGCGGTTATAGATAAATTCCGACACACCGCCGGAGAACATGATGCAATCGAGCTCACCGCGATAGGTCAATGGCGGTAAACGCAGCAGCGCTTTGATTTCTGCAGAAACAGGATCGGGTTTTAGCATTGCAAACAGCTTGTCCATCATGCCGGAAACCATTGTGCGCAAGCTTTCCAGAGGGATTGTTTGTCCCAACTCAACCTCGAATCCCGCCCACCCCGCATGTTTGCGTGCGGCTTCTTCAATTCGAACCACGGCACCGGCCTCATTAAATGCCAGCAAGCGCGCGCCGATATCGATGGCCGAGACTTCCTGGACTTTGCCGTTATTGCAGATCGCGAACTTGCTCGTGCCGCCGCCAACATCGATATTCAAGACGATACCGCCCATTTTGGCCGAGTGAGCGACCGCGCCGGAGCCGTGCGCGGCCATGGTGGCTTCGAGGCCATCACCGGCGCTGACCGCGACAAATTTCCCGGCTTCCTGCGCGAACAATTCGGCGATCGCGCGCGCATTGCGCCGTCGTACCGCGACGCCGGTTAAGATCAACGCGCCGGTATCAACCTCTTCGCGACGAATCTTGGCTTTTTTGTATTGCTGGTTGATGAACGCTTCCAACGCTTCGACGTCAATCCTCGTCTCGTCGACATAAGGAGTCAGCAGAATTTCCGACTCGTTTAAGACTTCGCGATGGGTCACCCGGTACCGGGTGCCTTCGAGCCGGAGCTCGAGCCGGGAAAAGACCAGATGCGTCGTCGATGAACCGATATCAACGCCGACACTCGTGAGGCGCAGCTCTTCTTCCTCCTGCATGTGGCGGTTGGCGTTGGAGAACGAGGGCTTAGATAGGGTGCGGTCCATTAAGTAAAAGTCCTGAGTTGGTTTTGAAAGGCTTGGATCTGGGCGTGGTTGCTTAAGGTTTTGGACTTTGAGTTGCGGGTTTGGTTAACCCGCAACTCAAAAGCTACGTCTCAATAGGAGTTCTTGTAAAGATCGGGTTCCATGCGCGATTTGGCGCCGACACCAGTCAGCGTCTCCTCGAATTCCTTACGCAGGTAGGGATCTTCTTCATTGTAGGGAATCGCCGTGCCGCCGTCTTTCATGTCGATGGCGCCGTAGTCGATGGCTTTCTCGCCGGGTCTGCCGCGCTCCCGGCCGGGCGCGTTGGGACCGAACCATGCCGTTAAGCGCAGCGGCTCTTTACTGGCGCCGAAATGGGCATGAAACCAGTTGCCGCTCATGGGCGCGGCGCTGACCATGCCGACGGGCTCATAATCCTGCCGTCTGATCAATTCCGTCTTGCCGGATTCCCACGGCTTGGTGCCCAGCGTGGACGGCCAGGTGTAGGTGTAGCCTTTGCCGCTGAGACAAATGAGCACCGCCGCCGAGCCGTGCGCGTGGGCCTTGGAGTAGCGACCGGTTTCATGTTGTCCGATCCAATAGTAAAACTGTTGTCCCACCATATGCGGCTCGATGCGCCGGTAGCCGGGCGAGCGGCGATTATCGAGGGGAAGTTCGCAGGCCATCACGTCCGGAATGATGTTGGTTTGACGCATGGCCAGACCGCGCACCGGATCGGGCGTGATGTCTTCTTTATATTTATAGTAATCGTCGCTCGGATCGAAGCGATCTTTGAATTGGTAGGGGCAATTGAAAATAAAATCTTCATTACCAAACTGATTCATAATATTCGGTGCCGTATTGCCGGCGAGGAGCAGCGCCGGACTCGACGTGGCATTAATGATGCGATGATTGGCGTTCATCGGAATAGCGAACAGAGAGCCTTTTTGCCATTCGAATGTAAGTTTTTTACCATTTCCATCAGCCCAAACTTCTGTCGTGCCCCGGCCCTCGACGACGAGGAATTGCTCCTCATATAAATGCTTTTGAGGATTCAGCGCGCCGGCTCCGGGCACTTCAACTACAAAGCAGCCCCAAAGGCCCTCGGTGCCGAGCAACTGAATGAACGTGCCGCTACCGCCCATGCGCTTCCAGGGTTTGCGCGGGAGATCCTGGACCCGGCGCACGCCGATGTCGCGATAAATAGGAATCCCCTGGGATTCCATGAAGTTGTCATAGGACGTGTTGGGACGGAGAAACTTGCCGAGACCGGCCCTGGTCTTATTATCACTGGGTTCCTGCCATTTCGATTCGGGTGCGTGATCCATAAATCCTCCTTCTTGTTCTCTGTTTCGATTGAAATTGCGACTTTAGCGAGATGAAAACGCGCAAGTCTAGCGGATTTTTCAAGTTAACTTATAGCCTGGCTAAATTGGAGTCAAACGGAGAGATAAGTCAGATTGGTCTGACATTATCGATCCCGTGGCACGATCACGAACACGTCTTCTTTCCGACCGCACGGTTTCGGTTCCAGAACTCTTGCGCATTTCCAGCCACTTCGATTAATATCACCCGAGCGCCGGACCGTATTTGACACAACGCGACCCTCCCGATCCTCTGAGCTACTGCGCGGAATGAACAAAAAAGATCTCAGCGAACGTGATATCTGCACCAAGTTCATCACGCCTGCCGTCGTGACGGCAGGTTGGGATATCCAGTGGCAGATTCGTGAAGAGGTTGGTTTTACCAAAGGCCGGATCATTGTCCGTGGCAAGCTCGTTACCCGCGGCAAAGCTCAGCGCGCCGATTACATTCTCTATTACAAACCGAACATTCCCATCGCCCTGATTGAAGCCAAGGATAATAACAATCCGGTCGGCGGCGGCATTCAGCAAGCCATAAAATATGCGGCTATCCTCGATATCCCCTTTGTTTTCTCGTCGAACGGCGACGCATTCTTATTCCATGACCGGACGGGGCAGAGCAGCCAAACCGAAACCGAGCTGGGGCTCGACAGGTTTCCAGCGCCGGCTCAGCTTTGGGAATCGTATCGAAAGTGGAAGGACCTGGCGCCGGCGCAAGAAGAAGTCGTTCTGCAGGACTACCACGAAGATGCCAGCGGTAAAGAGCCGCGTTATTACCAGCGCATCGCAATCAACAAGACTATCGAAGCCATCGCCAAAGGCGAGGATCGCATCCTTCTGGTTATGGCTACCGGCACGGGCAAAACTTACACTGCATTTCAGATCATCTGGCGCTTGTGGAAGGCCGGGTGGAGAAAGCGAATCCTCTTTCTTGCGGATCGCAATGTCTTAGTCGATCAGACGATGGTCAACGATTTTCGTCCGTTCAGCGCCGCCATGGCCAAGCTCAGCACCAGCTCGAGAACCATCGAGCGGGAAGATGGCAGCGAACTTCAAATCCCGACTGCCATCGATAAGAAATCCCGACGCATCGACACGTCTTACGAAGTCTACCTTGCTCTGTATCAGGCGATCACCGGCCCCGAGGAGCGTCAAAAACTTTATCGAGAACTTTCCCGCGATTTCTTCGACCTAATCGTCGTCGATGAATGCCACCGCGGCAGCGCGGCGGATGACTCCGCCTGGCGCGAAGTCCTTGAGTATTTTTCCTCGGCGACTCAGATCGGTCTCACCGCCACGCCGAAAGAGACCGAATATGTCTCGAACATCCATTATTTCGGCAAGCCGGTTTATAGCTACTCACTGAAAGAAGGCATTCGCGACGGATTCCTCGCGCCATATAAAGTCGTCAAAGTGCATCTGGATGTCGATATCGAGGGCTATCGTCCTCAACGAGGCGAAACCGACAAGTATGGCCACGAGATCGAAGACCGCATTTACAACCAGAAAGACTTCGACCGTGAGCTGGTGATTGACGAACGCACAAAACGCGTCGCGCGCAAGGTCAGCGATTTTTTAAAGGAGAGCGGCGACCGATTTCAGAAAACCATCATATTTTGCGTCGACACCGAGCACGCTTTCCTCATGCGACAAGCCCTGATTAATGAAAACCAGGACTTAGTTCAACAAAACCTGCGGTACATCATGCGCATCACGGGTAACGACGCGGAAGGCTGCGCCGAGATCGGCAACTTCATTGACCCGGAAGCCAAGTACCCGGTGATCGTTACCACCTCACGCCTACTTTCTACCGGCATCGACGCCCAGACCTGCCGTCTCATCGTTCTCGACCGCGAAGTTCAGTCAATGACCGAGTTCAAGCAGATTGTCGGCCGTGGCACGCGAGTGCACGAAGATACCAAGAAATATTACTTCACGCTGATCGACTTCCGTAAGGCGACCAACCATTTTGCCGATCCTGAGTTCGACGGCGAGCCGGTGCAGATTTACGAGCCGGGCGAGAATGATCCGGTGACGCCGCCAGACAACGTGCCGCCGACAAACGACGAAGACGAGCCGATCCCGCCGGAGCCCGCCAAAGACGAAGTGATTGTCGTCGACAGCGAGCAGCCCGATGTCAGCCTATCAACAGATGGCGGCGGTCCGCGGAAATATTACATTCACGGCGATCCCGTGACGATTGTCGCCGAACGTATCGAATACCTCGACGAATACGGCAAGCTCGTCACCGAGACCCTGCGCGATTACACAAAGAAAACTTTGCGCAACCATTTCGTCAGCCTCACTGATTTCGTGACCCAATGGAATAGTGCCGAAAGAAAGGAAGCCATCATTGAGGAGCTAAAGAGCGAAGGTTTGTTGCTCGATCCTTTAGCTGAAGAAGTGGGCAAGCACTTGGACCCTTTCGATCTGATCTGCCATGTCGCTTTCGACCAGCCGCCGCTCACGCGCCATGACCGTGTCGAGAACGTGCGCAAGCGCGACGTGTTCACAAGATACGGCGACCAGGCCCGGGCCGTGCTCGAAGCGTTGCTGCAAAAATATCAGGACGAGGGAGTCACCGCACTCGACGACCCGCGTATTCTCAAGGTAGCGCCCTTTGATGCGATGGGCACACCAGTGCAACTGTTAAAACAATTCGGCGGACGTAATGGCTTTGAAAAGGCCGTTCACGAGCTACAATCCGCGCTCTACGAAAAGGCAGCCTGAGGTGGTCTGGAAACGTTTGGGATCAAACAATGGAAGAGAAAGAGCGTTTACACCACAGAGATCACAGAGCACACAGAGGTTTGGGGCGAGCAATTATCAGTAGTCGGAGAAAATTTCCTATCTCTGTGCTCTCTGTGTGCTCTGTGGTTATTAGCGTTCTGCGACAGGTAAATCTTGCAAGAAGATCGTGGCACGGAGAACGCAGAAATTTGGATTAATTTAGAACGATAAGGATTTGCAACCACAGAGATCACAGAGGACACAGAGGTTGGAATTACAAAAAACTGAAACAGATAGGCTGACCGAAAGGATTATCGGATGTGCTATCGAAGTCCATCGCACGCTAGGGCCGGGACTGCTTGAATCTGCTTATGAGCAATGTTTGGCTCGGGAACTATCCCTGAACGAACTCCACTTTCGTTTGCAGGTGCCTGTGCCGGTCGAATACAAAGGGGTTCACCTCGATTGCGGTTATAGAATCGATCTCTTGGTCGACGAGCAAGTAATCCTGGAACTGAAGAGCGTTGAAAAGATTTTGCCGATACATGAAGCGCAACTGCTCACTTACATGAAATTGGCAAAAGTAGGTAAGGGATTGTTGATCAACTTCAATGTCCGGCGACTCGTTGATGGCATAAGACGCTTTCGCCTATGAACGGTGGAGGAAAGCAAAGAGAGTTTGCACCACAGAGAGCACAGAGCACACAGAGAAATACAAAACTCGTAATTCATGTATTTTCTTCCGAAACTCTGTGATCTCTGTGTCCTCTGTGGTGAGATAATTTCTTAACTAACTAGAATAGGTTCCTATGTCTGTACGCAACACCGTTAAATCCATTCAAGACATCATGCGGCAAGATGTCGGTGTCGATGGCGACGCGCAGCGCATCTCCCAGCTCTGTTGGATGTTCTTTCTCAAGATCATCGATGACCAGGACCGCGAACTGGAGCTGATGCAGGATGACTACCGCTCGCCCATACCGGAAAAGTTTCAATGGCGAAACTGGGCCGCCGATCCGGAGGGCATGACCGGCGACGCTTTGCTCGCATTCATCAACGGCGAAATGTTCCCCGCGCTAAAGCAGTTGCCTGCGACCAGCAAACAAGGCCGGCGCCGCGTCGTGCGCGAAGTGTTCGAAGACGCCTACAACTACATGAAATCCGGCCAGCTCATGCGCCAGGTGATCAACAAGATCAACGCCGTCGATTTCAATGATCTTACCGAACGCCAGCACTTCGGCGATATCTATGAGCAGATCCTGAATGATCTTCAGAGCGCCGGCAACGCAGGTGAGTACTACACGCCGCGGGCGGTCACGGCATTCATGGCCGATCGCCTCGATCCCCACCCCGGCGAGATCCTGTTCGATCCGGCCTGTGGCACCGGTGGATTTTTAACCTGCTCCCTTCGCCATATGCGCGAGCGCTATGTGAAGACCCCGGCCGACGAGCAGAAGATGCAGCAAGCGCTCCGCGCCACCGAGAAAAAACAACTTCCGCATATGCTCTGCGTAACCAACATGCTGCTGCACAACATTGACGATCCATCCTTCGTGCGTCACGACAACACCTTGGCGCGGCCATACATCAGCTACACGCAGTCCGATCGTGTTGACATCGTTCTGACCAACCCGCCCTTCGGTGGCCGCGAAGAAGACGGTATCGAAACCAACTTCCCCAAACATTTTCAAACCCGTGAGACCGCCGATCTGTTTCTCGCTCTGATCGTCCGCCTGCTCAAAACCGGCGGCCGCGCCGCCGTGGTTCTCCCGGACGGCACGCTCTTCGGCGAAGGCGTCAAGACGCGGCTCAAGGAACACTTGCTGGAGGAATGTAATCTCCACACCGTCGTCCGTCTGCCCAACAGCGTCTTCAAACCCTATGCGTCTATCGGCACGAACCTGCTCTTCTTCGTCAAAGGCGAGCCGACGAAGGAAATCTGGTTTTACGAGCACCGGGTCGTCACCGGGCAAAAAGCCTACTCGATGACCAAGCCGATCCGCTTCGAGTATCTCAAACCTTGCATCGACTGGTGGGACAAGGAGTGACGACTGGGTCAGGCTTGCATGAGTGAATGTAAAGGGGAGCGACTTAGGGCCACATTTGCAAAACCTGACCTGTATGACCCTAAACTTAACTCTTGGTGAGCTCGCTGGTCTCGCGCTTGCCGATTGTATGAATCAGGTCGAAATTGGCAGGATCGCGCGCTGTATTCGACAAGCTGTTAGACGACTTCGACGGTAAAACTTTTGTCGAAGTTCATTTTGTGCAGGATCGCGCAGGCCTCCGCAACTTCTTCTGGATTCACGTGCGAGATGTCGAGTTCATACCGGTTGTAAGTCGATTCAATTACCACCATTGGCGAGACCATACGAATTCGGCGCAATAGGTTGTTTTCGAGTTCGGGCTCGCCTTCGTGCGACACGCTAACGCCGCGTTCTTCGTCGTCCAGTATGAATTCGAACTCGGGCGTGCGGGAGGGACCCTAAGGGTCAGGGCTTTAGTTTATAGCGCCTCAACATTGCTCCGGACCCTGGGTCGGACCAGCACAACATCTTGATTCCTCATAATAACTTTGCAAAATAGGCATGGTTTAGAAGGCTTAGCGGACGCTTTTTTACATTGAAAAGCGGAGACATAGCGGGATCCGACCCCGGAGACCGGCCGAGATGGGAAGCGGTTGGCCGCGCCGCGTTGGAGCAAGTCTTAGGAACGGCTGAGGCCAGCGCTCGCAACGGAGGCTGCGGGTGCGTTGAAAGAAGACGCATGGTTGACGGCGCTGTTTTTGTGGACGTTGCAAAGTACGAATGCGAAAGTTCACCCCGAGGGAGAGGGTATGATAGAGGAGCAGAATGAAGAAACTGATGAAGAACGAGGGGACAAGCCTCAGGATCAGGCTTGCATGCGTGAATAACGCTGGACTCCTAAAAAGTTCGAACCTGATCACTTGATTACGGCAAACGTGCGGGCGGTGTTCAGCAGCACCCTCACCGTGGCGGTGCTGATAGGTGTTTCTCTCATGGCCTGCCGACCGAGATTGTCCGCGCCTCGGCTGCTCTATCACGTCATTGTGCGAGGCAAGCAGCAACAGAAGACCTTTGCTTCAGACAGCGACTATCGGATCTGTACAAGTCATTGATACCGTGAGAAAAGATTCGAGATAGGTACGATATAGAGGTTCAGCCGCAGTTGTGCCCTGGGAGGTGCTGAAAGGTTGCCGAGGGATCACTCTGCAAGTAGCAGAGAGTTACAGGGGAAGATGGTAATTTTTCCGATCGTTAAATCTCGAGCCGTCAATCTGGAACAGTGAAATCCGAACAATTCTGCCTGCGGCTGGTGCATGGGAAGAGGATGCCCGGTTGCGGACGAATGGGGTTGAGAGCGTTGCTTAGGCCGAGCAGGATCGCGGGCCGGATTTCCTTCGTTTGGCGAACGCGCTGCCGGCGTTGTATCCTAAGCAGAGCGAAGAGAAACGGCTGTTAGACGCCTGTTGCTGGCGGTGCCGAGGTAAACTTACTAGGAGGAGCAAATTATGTTTGACCGAATCACTTTTGATTCCCAAATCATGGGTGGACGCGCGTGCATACGTGGAATGCGCATACCGGTCTCTGTGATCGTTGGTCAAATCGCTCACGGGGCGACGTTCGACGAGATTCTTGAAGGCTATCCCGACCTGGAAAGAGATGACATCCAACAAGCGGTCGAGTACGCGGCCTGGCTGACCCAGGAAGAAATTCACTTCCGTTAGGAATTGTCAGGTGCGATTTCTGGCTGACATGTGCATGGACGTGCGCGTGGCGAGTTGGTTAAACTCGCAAGGGCACGAAGCGACCCATTTACGAGACGAAGGACTTCAGCGGTTGTCCAACGGTGGAATATTCGAAAAGGCGATCACCGAGTCCCGTGTGGTGGTGACGTTCGACCTCGACTTTGGCGAGATAGTCGCGCTGGCCAAAGGGCGAAAGACCGGCGTCATGTTATTCCGTTTGCGAAATACTCGAACCTCTTTTGTAATTCAGCGCCTCGCCGATGTGATTTCCGAATGCGCGGATGCTTTGACGAAGGGTGCTATTGTGATTGTCGAGGAGGCCCGGCATCGAGTCAGAGAATTTCCATAGAAGGAACGGGTCGCTCCATAGGGGTCGGGCATAACACTCACTACATTCTTTCGGAATCGCGGAGGGAACTAAGATGTTTCGTCGTGTCGATCTTCCTGCGGCGAGTTTCTGAGAGACGAATCAAAAAAAACGTGTCGGGGGGTCTGGCACAATAATCTGATTCTGCTGAAAAACCCCTCATGATTTTTTTCTTGTTTTGGGCTTAGGGTGTTGGCGGACAAGCCAGAGTTTGTAGCGGTTATCGACTTTCCATTCGACAATCTCGCCGGGTTCGATATCGATGGCGGCAGCAAGAGGCAGGGGCAGATTGACATAGCACTGAGAGATGCCCTTTTTACGTCGGATGGCCTGAATCTTTGTGAGGTATTCCATTAGTTGGAGTCTAGTTAATTAAATAGACGTTGACAAGCAGCCTTTGTGCTTTTATTGTCTCGTCATGAGCGTAAAACCCAACGATCCCCAAAGGAGCTTTTACCATACCAGCTATTTATGTGGCCAGCTGTTTGGAGCAACTGATCGCTACCATTTGTTTCGCGAGCGGATTTTGCCCACGCTTTTCTCGCTTCGAGCTAAGTTGGGCTCTCTGTACTGTGAGAACAATGGCCGGCCGGCTGTCGATCCCGTGCTTTTGGCTGGGGTAACTCTGCTCCAATTTATCGAGAAAGCCCCAGATCGGGTGGCGGCCGAGCGGGCGCGGTATCACCTGGGGTGGAAGTATGCCCTGGATCTGGAGCTTGGCGATGGCGGGTTTCACCCTACGGTGCTGGTTTATTTTAGAGACCGGCTGGAAGAGAACAACGCCGAGCGGGTGATCTTTGACGGGGTATTGGCATTGCTCATCGAGCTGGGGTGGGTGAAGAGAAAGAGCAAGCAGCGCATCGATAGCACGCATATCTTGGGTTACGTTAAAGAGATGAGCCGGTTGGAGTGCGCACTACAGACCGTGCGATTGGCCTTGCAGGCCCTAGCGCAAGTCGTTGCCAGTGCCGCGCGGCCCGAGTTTTGGGAGAAGCAGTGGGTTTTATATGTTCAGAGCGAGCTGGATTGGCGCTTGGGCAAAACCGAGCGCGCCAGTCGTTACCGCCAGTGCGGCCAAGACATGAAAGAGCTGCTCGAGTGGATTGACACAAATCATCCCAAGCTCAGTGAGCTTGAGACGATGAAACTATTGCGCCGGGTTTTTGTTGAGCAGTTTGAGGTGGTGGAGGGAAAGCTTGAGCCGACTGTCAAGCGGCCACCCCGCGCGGTGCAAAATCCGCATGATCCGGATGCCCATTATGCGGATAAGGGGAACAAGCAGTGGGTAGGTTACAAGGTGCACGTGGTGGAGACGGTGGAGCCGAGCGAGCCAGCCAAGATTAAAGGGGAGCCCGCCGAGCATTTTCTTACCGAGATTCTAACCACCGAGGCGGCTCAAGACGAGATGACGGGCTTAGCCCAGGCGCTCAAAACAGAACAGTATCACCATGAGATAAAACCTCAGGCGATGTACGCCGACGCCGGCTATGTGACCGAGAAGACTTTAAGCGAAGCCGAACAGGAAGCGATGGAGCTTTTAGGACCGACGCGTCCTGATTCCCATAAGGGTCCTTACAATGCGGATGCTTTCCATGTTGATATCGAGAAGCGCCAGGCCATTTGTCCGCAGGGCAATTTAAGCACTCAGTGCAGTCGCATTCAGGACGCTTGTTTGGGAATACAGTATTATCGGATTGAATGGGCCAGCCAATGCGATCGCTGCCCTGTACAAAAACAGTGTACGCGTTCCAAGAGTGGGCGGCGGATCTTAGTGGTGGGGCTGCGTCACGACCTGATCGAGAAGCGGCGAAAAGAAATGCGTGAGGCCGAGTTCTCCAAGAAGATGTATCCGCGAAACGGCATTGAGGGAACACACAGCGAATTGGTACGCAGTCATGGGCTTAGGCGGACAAAATATCGGGGGCTGAGCCGAGTCGGCTTGTCGCATTACTTCATGGGGGCGGCTTGCAATGTGAAACGATACTTAAATTTGCTGGCTTTCCAGATAAGAACCGCCGCTCTGAACACCGCTTGAGGGCTAAGAGCAGTTCATTTTTCGCGAGTTGCGTTAAAAGCCGACGAACATTTGTTTATCGCAAACTTTGCATTTGAATCGCAAGCATTCTGCGCGTCGATCAAAAATAAAAAATGGGGGTTCTTCAGCAGAATCATACTTTGTTCCCAGTCCCGCGCAGGCGCCGACGCGCATGTGCTGAAGATAGCCGTCGTTCATGATCGCCAGCGGCTCGGCGTTTCGCGTGCTGGTGAGAAAAATCAGGCCGCAGTACCTGCCGCGCTCCATGCAATATTTGTCCTCGACCATGAAGCCGCCCTGGTTTTCCCAGGCAAGCATGTCGGATTTCATGCGGATCGCAAACACGCCGAGCTTGCGCGACGCTCCCTCCATGGTGCCCCATCGGTAATAGTGCGGCTCCTCTGGGACATAAAAATCGATCCGTGGCCGGTACCCCGCCCGGTGCTCGTTAAGTTCCTCGTAGGCATCTTCCATCGCCTTCAAGCAGGTGGGCATATCGAGCACCTGCTGCACGTGTTCGTTGGTCAAAAAGATCAATGGATGTTTCTCCGTTTCTTGAATTTGTGTTACACCGCCGAAAGTTTTGGCTTTCTAATGGTTCTCTCTGGCCGAAAATTGTTTTTTAAACCTTATTTTAAATCTTGAACTGGTGTCAAGCCCGCGTATTGAATCATCTAAAATGTAACTTTGGGAGGGTATGTTGACTCATAAAGAATGTAACCCAGCTATGGTTGGTAAAAGCAGCAACCAGGGAGGGTTACGAATAGATGGGTGGAAAGTCCAGATGGGATTATCTCAAAGCGATTTACGTCCGATACAAGAAAGTATCCAAGCCATTGCGAGTACGCATTCTCGACGAGTTCTGCCAGGTCTGCACCTACAACCGCAAATACGCCATTCGCTTGCTCAATGGCCCAGCGCCGCACAAACCCAAGACGATAGTACGAAAAGGACGTCGGCCGATCTATGGCGCCAAGGTGATCGCAGCTTTGACGGCGATCTGGGAAGCCGCCGGCTATCCGTGCTCGGTCCGGCTCAAAGCTCTGTTGCCGCTGTGGCTGCCGTGGGCGATCAAACGCATGGCGCTGACGGGTCAAGTGCAAAAGCAACTGCTCATAATCAGCCCGCCAACCATCGACCGGCGACTGAAGGGAAAGAGAGGCCAACTGAAAAAACGCCTCTACGGGCGCACCAAACCGGGCACCTTGCTCAAACACCACATCCCGATCAAGACCGACAGCTGGGATGTCAAGAGTCCTGGCTTCACCGAGATCGATCTGGTGTCGCACTCGGGTAACTCGGCTTCAGGGGAGTTCCTCCACTCGCTCAACGTCACCGACATCCATTCGACCTGGGTGGAAAGCCGTGCGGTGATGGGCAAGAGCCAGATCGGGGTGCTTAACGCTATGGAGGATATTGAACGGGCTCTGCCTTTCAAACTGTTGGGTATCGATTCGGACAATGGTTCGGAGTTTATCAACTACCATCTCA
>JBBDNJ010000006.1:0-8735 GCA_040877705.1 Binatia bacterium
TAGGCCCAAAAAAAGGACCAGTCAATTCCTACCCATAAATTTGTCGCACACCCCTCGCCGGACGTCTGGTTGACAAAGCCAGCCGGGTGTGACATAGGCAGGCAGGTTCGCTTTTTGGCAGAGTGATCGCATCGCTTCTCCCGGTATTGCCTCTCACTTTTTAAACTAGGAGATCGAAAATGAAGAGCGGCTGGAAGGAATCGAAGTTTCGCGGGACCCTACGGCGGGTTGTCATGGTTTCGCTCCTGATCGCCGGCGTCTCCAACCCCGCGCAGGCCGGGCAGGCACCCGATCTGGAGCGGGCAGCCAAAAAAGAGGGAAGACTCCGCGTGGTGGTCTTTCCTAGTATACGGCCGGCCGCGGATGCGTTCGAGAAAAAATACGGGATCAAAGTCGAAGGCACCTATGTCGGCGACCCAGATATCTTGCGAAAGGTCAGCACGGAGTCTCAGGCGGGAGTCTTCGCGACCGACATTTTTACCACTTCCCCCGGTCCGACGGGAAGCCACCTCAATAAATGGACCATGCCCTACACGCCGGCTGGATTCGAAAAAGTCGCGGAGATCAAAAAAGCACTGCCGGCCGAGTGGAACCAGATTCCGATGTTCAATCACGTCGTCGGTGTCCTTTATAATAAGGAGATGGTTCCGCCGCCGCAGGTCCCGACCAGCATTTATGATCTGCTCAAACCCGAATTCAAAGGCAAGACCATCTCTAGAACGCCGTGGCTAGGCTCCAACTTTCTTGTGGGGATCTTGTCTTACTTCACCTGGTTCGAGCGCGACATGAAGAAGTGGCAAGATTACTGGATGCGCTTCAGGGGCAACGTAGGGCGTTATGAGGCCGGCTTTCCGGCCCTGCATTTCGCAGTCGGGCTGAAGGAGTACTCCATGGCAGTCTTCACACTGACATACACTTCCTCGCTCTGGGGTGGTACCTATCCGAGCATCGCTTTTTCCACCTTCAAGGAAGGGGGGATATGGTGGCCGAACATGGTCGCGATCCACAGGAACACGGGCAATCCGAACGCAGCCAAGCTCTTCGTGGATTATCTGATCTCCGAGGAGGGGCAAAAAATCTTCGCCGACGGCGGCAACTTACCGGCCAGTAAGGACGTTCCGCCGAAGCCTGAAATCAAAGAGGCGCTCAAGGGAATCAAGCTATTGAACGGAACGTTGCAGCCCACGCTCGTCAAGGAGCTCGAGGAAAGAGAAGGGGAGTGGAAGTCGCGGATCCAGAAAATCTTCCAGTAAGGCCCGAGAGTAAGCGCGTGTTCGAGTTTTTTTCGGACAACAAGAGCTGGTCTTTCACCGCCATTCGTCTTATCGCTGAATCTTATTACGGCGGCGGCGAGTTTAACGAGTGCTTTCGGACTTTCTCCCGGATGCGAGGGGGCGACGCCGAGAGCTGGCACACGGAATGGCTTGCCACCGCAGAGGCGGTCGAAGCGACGGCGCGCCGGGAGGAGGAGAGGGGCCACGCCGCGACGGCGATGAAGGTTTTTTTCCGCGCTTCGAATTACTACCGAAACGCCGAGTTCCTCCTTGACCACACCGACGATCGCAAGCTCGCCACGTACCGCCGCTCGCTCGCCTGTTTTCGGAGCGCTGTGAAGTACGACCGGTCGATTGAAGCCGTCGAAGTGCCATTCGAAAACACCCCTATGCCCGGCTACCTGCTCCATCCGGAGGCGGGCCGGGAGAAGCCGCCGGTTGTGATCTTCATGGGAGGAGCGGACTCCACTGCGGAGGAGCTTTATTTTTTAGCCTCACGGGAGGCGCCGGCGCGCGGCAGCGCGTGCATCATCGTCGACGGGCCCGGAAGGGGCGGAATGCTCAGGCTTCAAAAGGTCTTGGCCCGTCCGGATTACGAAAAGCCCATTGGAGCTATCGTCGACTTTCTGCGGAGCCGAAAGGACCTGGACGGTGGGCGGATCGCGCTTTTTGGCCTCAGCATGGGCGGCTATTACTGCGCGCGGGCCGCCGCCTACGAAAAGCGGATCAAAGCCTGCGTGTTTCATTTCGGTTGCTACGAGGCCCTGAGCGAAATTTATGACTTCTACCCGCCTTTGCGCGGGCAATTTCAGTGGATCGTGGGCGCAAATTCCGAGGCGGATGCAAGACAAGCGCTGAGTCGCTTCACGCTGCAAGACAGCGCGGAGCGGATCGAGTGCCCGCTTCTCATCCTTCACGGCGAGGATGACATGGTCACAGATCACAGAGGAGCCCAGCGGCTTTTTGCGGAAGCAAAATGCGAGAAAGACCTTCGCCTCTTTAAGTCCGGGGAGCCCGGTTCCACCCACTGCGCCTACGACAATCACGCCGAAGTTTTTCCCTTCGTTCACGATTGGCTGCGCGATCGACTGGTTTCCTGATTGGCAGGGATCCGGCAAGCCGGCGGCAGGAAGAAGCTTTGGGATTTGGCGGCCGCCAGCTAGGAGCGCCTGGCGATGATAGCGTGAAGTCCCAGGGACATGACAAGCATCAGCACCCCCAACACCGCGCCCACTCCCAGCGAGCCCTCCTCGAAAGCCCTGAGGTAGAGCAGCGTGGAGAGCACCTCGGTGCCGAACGTGAACAGGATGATCGGCCCCGCAAACTCCCGGAGATAGATCTGAAAGAGCAGGATCCAGACCGAAAAGAGACCGCCCTTCAGGAAGGGAATGACGATTCTCACGATCGTCCTCACTGTGCCGGCGCCCGAGACCCAGGAGGCCTCCTCCAACTCTTTATGGAACTGGAAGAGAAATGGGCTTAGCGTCCTCAGCGCAAACGGCAGATAATTGCCCACAAAGTAGAGCAAAAGAATCCACAGCGTGCCGTAGACCGGCGTGCGAATGTAGGCCCAGACAAAGCCGATGGCCAGGATTGTTCCGGGAAATGCAAGCGGGAGCATCGCGGTACCCTCGATCAGAGCCTTCCATCTGGCGCCGGTCCGGATCAGGAGATATCCCAGCGCCAGAGCCAGCACGAGAGACACTGTGGCCGCGCTGAAGGAAAGGAACAGCGTGTTGTTGAGCGCCCGCAAGAATACCGGATCGTTAAAGGCCTGATCCCAATGCTTCAGAGTAAGGTGGCCCAGCTGCTCAATCCTAGGGGAGGAGGTGAACTCTGTAAACGAGATGAGGGTAATGACGAGGGCCGGCAGGAGCATGACCAGGAAAAAGTAAAGCGAGAGAAGCCCCAGGGCGACGTAGCGCCAACCGCCAAGGCGATGTACGTTCTGGGGACGGCCCTTGCCCATCATCGTTACGTAGCGTTCGACTCGTTTGACCGATTGCCGGTACAGGAAGAGGGTGATGAGGCTCACCGGAATGATCATCATCGCCAGTGCCGCCGCCGTGTTGTAGTAGATCAGGGACTGGTAATCGGTTGCGATGATCTGAAAGATGGCCGTCGTAAAGACAAAAATCCCGGCGGGAACGCCGATGATGATCGGGACTTCCAGCGTGATCAAACTAATGATGAAAACGAGCATGAAGGTGGACAAAATCAAGGGACGCAGGGTTGGAAGCGTGATCTTTCTCAGAGTTCCCAGCACGGTGTTACCGCACGCGATCGATTGCTCCTCCAGGGAGGAGTCCATCAGACGAAAGCCGTTGAGCGCAATCAGAAAAACGATCGGCGACTCATAAAGGACCATGAGAAAGACCATGCCGGGAAACGAGTAGATATTGAAGAGCGGAAAGCCCAGATACTCTCTGGCAATGAGGTTCAGGACGCCGATGCGGGGACTTAGCAGCATCACCCAGGCCAGCGCGGCGATCAGGACTGGGAAGGCCCGCGGAGAGATGCTGAGTTTCTCGAAAATATGGCCATAGGGCATGTCTGTTCGCGCAACCAGGTAGGCCGTCGCCACTCCCACTACCACCGAGATAACTGCGACCAAGAAGGCGAAAAGGAACGAATTCAAAAATAGAGTAGGCAGCGTGGCGGGTATTCGAAGCGAGTAGGCTCTAATCCAATTTTGCAGGGTGAAGTGCCCTTCAAGGGAGACTGGAGAAGCGGACCAAAAGCTGCCGAATAGGAGCGCAAGGATCGGTAAAAATACCACCAAGCCGAGAATAATGATGAGCGAGAACGAAGCAAACCGAATGGCTCTGTCGCTCAGCATGTCTCCCTTTATCCCGAACCAGGGCCGGTAGCCGGCGATGATCTACAGCTTCCCGGAAATTTGGCCGCCCTGGCGGGATGTGACCCAGCACTATCGCCTGGCCTGGCATATTGCAAGCCCGGATTATTCATTCCAATAGCGATTGAGGGGCGGGGTCAGGAGCGTTTTTGGGTAGAGTAGAGAACAGGCTCATCGCTCGGTAGGTTGATCCTTGGCTGTATCGGTCGTTTCCAACTGCGTGCCCGTTTAGAATCGTCCGTGAAACGAAGTCCTGTTCCCCCTCATCAAACCGTACTTGCAGTTCTCCCGCATACGGCTTTCCGATCATCTCTGTCTCAAGGCATACGAGTTCGCCGATATCGGGCGTGGATCGGAATGGC
The DNA here is from genome assembly GCA_040877705.1 of Binatia bacterium. Classification (GTDB taxonomy): domain Bacteria; phylum Desulfobacterota; class Binatia; order UBA9968; family UBA9968; genus WHTF01. Next base: position 4,494 of record JBBDNJ010000006.1, read on the forward strand.
ACACAGTCCCAACTCCTTATAGAGTCGCGACGCCGGCCATCGCTTCATTCCATTGCCTTTACGCTGCCGCTGCTTCTGCAGGTACTTGCGCATTCGCTGTTCTAAGAAGAACCGCTGGCGGGTAAACACTTGCGTGCTGTTGTGCACATGAAAGTAATTCACCCAACCCGACACATACCGATTGACCCGCTCGATTACGTCCCGTTGCGGCACACAGTGGGTCCGGCGCGCCGTCAGCCCTCGCACTTCATCACGAAAGCGCTGTTCGCTTTCCCGCGACGGCTCAACCCAAGTGATCCTCTTTGCGCTCTTGAAGCTTATCTTTCGGGTAAAACTAAATCCCAAAAATTCAAAGCTCCCTTGGCGCGCATCGATAACCCGCAAGGTCAAACGGGTCTCCAAGGTCAACCGGGTCAAATCTTTTGTTGACAAGTTCGGATGCTCGCCACCCTTTCCTGAACTTTTGCATCCGAATCCATCCGCGACGTCACGCCATGACACGCCCAACCCATCGTACCGTAGCTTTCCGTCCCAAACTGCTCCCTAATCTCCTGTATCATATCGCATAGCGTCAGAGATCAATTCAAGACAAAATAATATATTCTCGGCACTGGCGATATTTAATCCACCTGCTACTCAGCCGCCAATTTGCGCACGAGTTCGTACATTGAATGGATTCCCGAGCGCAGACTGTCTAAAGATATTCTTTCATTGACGCCGTGCACGATTCCTTGTTCGGAAGGAAGATTGCGGAGCGGCATAAAGCCGAGACACGGAATGCCTTTCTCGCGAAAGAAGTGGCAGTCGGTGAAACCACGGACCAGCGGCGCTACCACCGGCGCGCCGGCGTCTTGCGTTTTGGCCAGGTCCTGTATTGCCTTCATCGCCTCCGGATGAGGTGGAGAAATGGCCGCGGGAAACGACAGGATAATTTCAATTTTAATGGTCTCGTCGGTTATCAGCCGGCGCAGTCCGGCAACAAACGCCTGAGGATCTTCGCCGGGCAGCAGGCGCACATCGATCTCCGCCGATGCCTGCGCGGGAATGACGTTGACCTTATCCGAGCCTCTCAGGCCGGTGATCGCGATGGTATTTCTCACGCTGGCGTTGTTGCGTGGATTCTTCGTAAACTCCGCAGCGAAAGCCGGATCTTTCAACGATGTCTGTAAGTCGCGGTAAAATTCTCGGCGTGCTTCCGGTTCGGCATCGGCTGTATCGGCAAAAAATTTTTGTACCTCCGGCACAACTTTGATCGGCGCCTGATAAGCCGTGACCCGCCCCAATGCAGCCACCAGCTTGCTGACGGCTGTGTGGGCTCCGGGAGTTGAGCCATGTCCCGGAGTACCGTTCGCGGTAAGGCGCAGCCACAAAGGGGTTTTTTCGGCGACACCGACGCTGTAATTCAGCACCTGCCCGTCCTTGCTCAGCCGTACCCCACCGCCTTCGTTCAAGACCAGCCCCACGTCTTTAAATAACTCGGGATGCTTTTCGAGTAAGTATCCGGCGCCTAATGCGCCGCCTGCCTCTTCGTCGGCGGTTCCGAAAAAAATCACGTCCCCTTGTAGCGGGATGTGATTGCGCTTGAGCGCCAGGATTGTCATCAATTCGACGATGGCCGGTCCCTTCATGTCGAGCGCGCCCCGTCCCCAGATGTAGCCATCTTTGACGGCGCCGCTGAAGGGAGGTTCTTCCCAAAGCTTTGCATCCGCCGGAACGACGTCCATGTGATTGAGCAACATTACGGTCTTTTTTGCGCCGCTACCGCGCAGCCTCGCGTAAATGTTGCCGCGCCCGGGCGCGGACTCGATGATTCGCGCTTCGATCCCTTCCCTGTCGAAAATCTCCTTGAAGAAACGAGCTGCCTTAATCTCATCACCGGGCGGGTTGGTGGTGTTGATCTGGATATAGCGGCTGAGAAGGAAAACTGCTTCCTGTTCGAGGTGATTCATAGACGCAGTCTTCTGCGCTGCGCCCGTGACGGTTTCATTGATAACGACAAACAGCACGGCCATGAGAACCGTCCTGCATAACCTGCGATATCCGAAGTTTTTCATGGTGATCTCCTTCAATTCCGCGAAGGCGCTTCTCTTTTACCGAGCGATTTTTTCCTGCGACCATTTAATCTAGAAACTCCCTGGTTGCAGCTTCGATGTTTTTCCGTTCAGCTTCCGGATGAAACCAGCAAATCTCCTTGTCGGAGCGAAACCAGGTGAGCTGGCGTTTGGCCAAGCGCCGCGTATCTCTCTTCATCAATGCTACGGCATCGTCGAGCGCCATCTCGCCCTGAAGAAACAATCCGGCGTGCCGGTAGCCGACACTTTGCATCGGTTTTAGATTCAGACTGTAACCTTTGGCAACCAGCCCTTTGACTTCATCCACCAGACCGGCCTGGATCATGTGCTCGCAACGCCGGTCGATTAGATCGTAGAGCTCCCGTCTTGGACGATTGAAGCCGATCTTAAGCACGTCGAAGGCGCCTTCGCGAAACGCATGTTCCTTCTGCCATTCGCTGATCTTTCTGCCGCTTAACTGGTAAACTTCCAGAGCGCGGGTAATGCGCTGGCGGTCATTGGGATGAATTGAAAAGGCCGCGGCTGGATCGACCTGCTCGAGGCGCTGGTAAAGCGCGCCGATTCCCTTCTCCGCGATCTCAGACTGAAGCGCTTTTCTGATCTGCGGATCTCGTCCCGGTCCGACAAACAGTCCCCGGGTGAGCGCCTTGATGTACAGTCCCGTGCCGCCGCACACGATAATTTGTTTGCCGCGCCCGGCTATTTGCTTCGCGCTGTCGGCGGCAAGCCGGCGAAACATGGCGGCATTGAATTCCTCGTCCGGTTCGATGATATCGATTAAATGATGCGGAATGTTTTTTCTTTGCTCTGTCGATGGCTTTGCCGTGCCGATATCCATGTGGCGATAAACTTGTTGCGAATCAGCGCTGATGATTTCGGCATCTATTTGCGCCGCCAGATCCAGGACCACATCGCTTTTGCCCACGGCTGTAGGACCAAGCACAACGACCAGTTTTGGTTTCATGGAAGCACGCTTTAGAGCTTTTGTACGGGTGACGTGGATTCAAACGCCCGGCAAGCTATAAGACTCGTTTGAATAGCCGTTCCAGCTCCTCGCGGCTGAACTCAAGCAGCACCGGTCGGCCGTGCGGACATTGGCTGGCAAAGTCGGTCTGGTCGAGGTCCCAAAGCAGAGCGCGCATCTCATGCATTTCCAATTTACGATTTGCTCGTATGACGCTGTGGCAGGCGATGGTCGCCAGGCGCTCTTCCAAGTGCTGGCCCAGTTTCTCAGACTCATCGACCTCGGCTAATTCGGCAACCATCTGCCGCACGACCGGCCGGTAATCTCGCTCCGGCAATAACGCGGGCACGGCGACGATGGCGTAGGAACCGGGACCGAACGGCTCGAGCGTAAAACCATAACGTTCCAACACCGCAAGCTGCGTTTCCAATAGCATCATCTCGCCGGCGGACAATTCGAGAACCTGGTGAATCAAGAGTCCCTGTTTTTCCACTTCGTTGGCGCGCATCTGCCGTCGCAGCCGTTCAAATGCGACCCGCTCGTGGGCGGCGTGTTGGTCGATGACCGCCAAGCCCTGAGATGACGAACAAACCAAGTAGCAGCCGAGAATTTGCCCGAGTACATTCAGCGAAGAAAAAAATCCTGCTTGCGGTTGCCCCGGGTTCCGAAAGGCAAACACTTCCCGGTTCGGCACCGGATGAACCGGCTCCGCGGAACCGAAGAAGGAGTTTGCGTACGGCAGAGATGACTCCATGACGGCGGCAAGAGGTTGCGGCCATGGCGCAAAGTCGCGCGGTGAGGGTTGTCGAGCCTCGACTTTCAGTGCCCGGCGTATCGCATGGGCAACCGCCTCATGCATCTCTGATTGGCGACGAAATCTCACTTCGTATTTGGCCGGATGAACGTTCACATCGACCTCTTCGAAGGGAATTTTTAATAAAAGCACGACCGCCGGATACTGTCCTTTCATCAGCAAGGTTTCGTAGCCGTGCATGACCGCATGAATGAGTATCTTGTCTCGAACGTAACGCCGGTTCACGAACGTGATCAGGTGACGCGAGTTTGGGAAAGAAGTCGGAGCCGCGCTCAAGTAACCCGTGATGGATACGGCACCCTGCCGGTACTCGAATGGCATCAAGGATTTGGCGATGTCGCCTCCCAGGACCTGATCAAAGCGGTCCCGATATTCATTGACAGCTACGAAAT
>JBBDNJ010000007.1:0-8722 GCA_040877705.1 Binatia bacterium
TTGGCCGCGGCGACACTTTCTTTCAGCAGCGAAGGTTCGCAGGTTTCCGCTTGTGCTGGGTTCAATATTCCCTGGACCCTGCCGTTATGAGCGCCGTGATACTGTTTGATGAACTCGATCGCCCTCTTGAGACCGGGACGGCCCCTGTCCTCCCGTTCTTCGTAGTAGTGGCGGCCCTGCGCGTCGGTAAATATGTCGGCGCTGCGGTACGGCGGGCTGAAGAACACCCGTCCTCCCTGCTGGCCGGCAATGGCCACATATTCGTCTAGAGCCCCCGGGCCACCGCCGGGATCGAGAACCGTCGTCGAGCCATTTTTTAATGCGCTAAACAGTGCAAACTTTCTTCCGATCGTCACTGCCGGAGCCGGCGGTGGGGTAACTTTTTCTTTCACTGGCGCGCCGAAGACAAACCAGTTGGCGGTCAGGTAATCTTTCCGCGTCACGTCGGCAAGCAAATAATCGCCGACGTTAAGCTGCGAATGAACATGAAGATTAACAAATCCCGGAGAAACGATCTTACCGGAGGCATCGATCACTTTGTCGACGGGCGGTGATTTATCCGTCCCCACCGACGCGATCGTATTGTTCTCGATGATGACTGAACCATTGGGGATTATTTCATGGCCAGTGCCGGACCAACCCACTACGATGCCGCCATCGATGCGAATTTTCATTGCCAAGACCTTATCTATTTGCAGACCATTGAAACTTCAGGCCGGAAGATTTGGTGTGTCTTCCTCTTTGCCGTGCAGCGCGTACCAATAAATGCTGTTCATGTAGCGCCAACGACGAATCGTTGCCTGTTCCACGGTTTTGATCGCCAGGGCCTGGAGTTCCGGCGTATTGCAATATTTTTCGACAATGGCAAAGCCCTTGGAGCCGTGGATCTCATCGGCGTAGACATGCTCTTCGAAGAATCTGATTTCCCGCGCTTGCGGCGCATATCCGTAATGCTTGTGCAAAGCGGGAACAATCTTTTTACAGATATCTAAAAATTGCGATTCCAACCCGATGAACATTCCCGCGACAGCACCCTGCCATGGGGTCTGATAAACCATTCGCCAACCCCAGCTTTGCAGGCCATCCGTGCCGGCGAGAACGAGGGTACCTTCGACGCTGTCCCGGTCGACGCCGCTGGCGGCGACGTAGTCCTTCAGCATATCCAGGTGACGATCGTCCGGGTTTTCCTCGTCGCCGAGATTTTCAAACAAATAGTTTTTCACATCGCGCAACGGAATCTGCGAAGCTTCGTAGGCCATCCAGTTCAAGTATTCGGCGACAAAGTGATAGTGTTGGGTGCAATAGAAAGCGGTCTGTTCCCTGGTCAATTTACCCTGCGCCCACAGCTCGAAGAACGGATGGTTTTTGCTGTGCTTGCGATCGCGAGTGGCGACTAATTGATCATGAAAACTGCTGCTCATGAGAGTCCCCTAGGCTTTTCCTTCCAGTGCCCACGTACTTCGACGTAGGCAACGGTCGCGACCCTTCCCTACTGTCTTACGTGTCAGCGCAGTAACCAAATCTCCGAGTCTGTCCTTGAACTTTTGAACCATTGAACGGCTGTTTTTCATCCCACAACGGTGCTTATCCCTCGCCGCGCTCGATGATTTGTTCTACCGGTTTGAGACGAATGTCAATCAAGGCAACCTGCCCGCCCGCCACGGCACGCAGCCCGCGCTCGATGGCCTTGCGCACCTCGCCGGGCTCTTCGACTTTTTCACCATAACCGTCGAAGGCTTTAACGATCTGCGCATAGTCGGGACAAGGCGCGATGTGCAGGCCGGAGAAATTATTCGATTTCACCGCCCAGCCGTCCGGATAGTATTTGGGCACGCCGGATTTCTGCGAGAGATAACCTTCGTTATTGAACATGATGGTGAGGAACGGCAAGTTATGCTCTTGGGCCGCGCCAAAAGCCGCCGGAGCCGGATCATAGTTAAAAGAACCGTCGCCGATGAGGCAAACCACCGGGCGTTTCGGGTTAGCGGCCTTCACACCAAGGGCGGTCGACAGGCCGGTACCCAGGCCGCCGATACAGCCGGCGAAGAAAGAGCCTGGTTTCAAATTGTCGAAATAACGATGTACAGCCAGGCGGTGCGTGATGGTTTCTTCGACAAGCATGACATCGGCGGGCAACACCTGGCTTGCCTCATGGGCGACCCAGCGCGTGTCCATCGGCTTGGTATTGGCTAACGCCTTGGCATCTTCACGCCATTGTTTTCGTCTTGCCTCATTGGTCTTGCCCAGTTGTTCGGCGCGCTGCCGGCGCGAACTATCGCTCGTGGATACTCGTTTTTTCAGCGCTGCAAGAAGGTGTTCGAGCGAGCTTTCGATTTCGCCGGTCAAGCAAAGGTCGGTCTGAAATCCATAATACGGCATTTCAATGCGCAGGGGGTTTTCGTCCAGGAGCGCAATCTTGGCATTTTTTGACGGCGTCTTCGAGGCAGGATGCCATGGCGCTATGACGGAAAGCAGAAAGATCACATCCGCGTCGGACAGATATTCTTTAGGATCATAGCCGCCGTGTAGCGGATGGGTCCTCGGAAAATTGAGCGAGCCGGTGCTGCGCGTTTCGCAAACCGTCATCCCAAGCAGCTCGGCAATTTCCACCAAACAGGCAACCGACTTTTCTGTGCGTCCCGCGTCCTCGGTAACGACCACCGGGCTGTGGGCGCCGGCGAGCATGTCCGCCAGCTCCTCGATGCCTTTCGGATCGGCTGTCGCGCCCGGTGCGAATCCCCGATCGCCGGGAACGTCTTTGATCATTTTGTCGAACAGATATTCCATCGGCAGCGATACAAACACCGGACCTTTCGGCCCCGCCATGGCTAGCTGGCAGGCGCGCTGAATCGTTGCCGGCAGGATCGATTTGGTATTGACGCCGAAGCTCCACTTGACGGTGTGATCGACCAGCTTCGCCGGCCCACCCATGTCGCTCAGATGGCTTAACCACTGCCCGCCCACGTCCGGGCCCTCGTCCTCGCCGAAGCCGATGGACTCACCGCTGAAAACAACCATCGGAACTTGCTCGTGGCGAGCCGCGCGCATCGCCATGGTGGCGTGCAGCGAGCCCACGGTTGTGTGAATCATGACCGCCGGCAGCTTGCCGGTAGATTTGGCGTAACCACTGGCCATACCGACGGCGACTTCTTCATGCCGGGTGCTCAGATAGGCCGGCATTCCTTCCACACCGGGCTCGGCCAATGCCTCCCATACCGGTGACCACTCCGAACCGGGAGATGCGAATATCTTTTCCACGCCCATCTTGCCCAATACGCGCAACAAAGTTTGGGCTCCCGTCAATCCTTTAGTTTCAATCATGTTAGCTCCTAATTGCTAGATTAAAGTTTCTCGTTTTAAGTTGTCGGAACAGTCCGGCTAGTACGACAATGTTTAGCTTTACCGCACTATCATTCTGAGGCGAAGCCGAAGAATCTAGATCCTTCGCTTTGGCTCGAAATGACGGCAAGGGAGCCCCACGCCCGGCAACGTTATGAACCATGAGACCCGTGTTGTCAGCTCAAATTATAAAATCGTTTAGCGTTATTCAGTAAAATATCTTTCTTCGCTTCCACGGAAAGATCTTCACGGTTCCAAACGATGGACGCCGATTCGGGCCAACTCATATCCCAGTGCGGATAATCGGACGCATACATCAGGGTCTTGGAGCCGATCTCGTTGACCACGTAACCCATCATCTTCTCTTCCGGCTCGCAACCGTAATAGCTATTGCCGTTGGTCAAATACTCGCTGGGTTTTTTCTTGCACAGAGGAGCCTCGGCCTTGCCGCGCTTCTCCCATTCTTCGTCCATTCGTTCCGCCCAATAGGGTATCCAGCCGCAGCCGACTTCGAGATAGCCGATTTTCAGATTTGGATACAGCTCGGGAATACCGCCGAAAACAATCCCCGTCAGTTGGCGCAATACCGGAAACGGATGACCGGTGGTGTGCAGGCAGATGAATTTGTCGAAAATTTCGGTGCCGGGCTCGTCACCGCCAAACGCGTGAATCGCAATCGGCGTATTGAGCCGCTGGGCCTCCTCGTAGACCGGATAAAACTCGGGACTGCCCAAATTCTTACTATGCGCCTGGGCCGCCAACATGCCGCCGCATAATCCGAGCTTGGTGACCGCGCGGTTTAACTCCTTGGCCGCTTCGGCAGGATTGTTGACCGGAAGATTGGCCACCGCCTTGAGACGAGGCGAGGCTTTGCAGTAGTCCGAGATGAAATCGTTATAAGCGCGGCATAGCGCGGCATTGAACGCCGGATCCCGAATGGCGCCGATACCCAAACCGCTGGTCGGATACATTACCGCGCTATCGATTTCCTGTTTGTCCATGGCAGCCAGCCGCTCTTCATGTTTCGCGCCGGAAAAACCCAATGTTCCGCCTAAATTGCGATCGTAAGTCTCGCGTAAAAAAAACGGCGCTCTTTGGCTGCGGTACGGTTCGTCCAGATAAGGACGAAGATTATCGTCGAGATCCCGCGCATGGGCGTCGGAATCCAAAACTTTGACTGCTTCTCGTAATTCCATAATTGCTCCTCGACGGGTCGACTATCTTCTAAGCATGCGCCGCAACGGTTTCACCATTGACAGCGGCTTTGGGCAGTGACGCCGGTACTTTCAAGTCATAAAGCTTTGTCACGTTGGTCGTGAGCAGCTTGGCTCGATCGGCCGCGGCGAGATGACCCATATCACGAGCAATGACGTCCCGCGAATTCGGCCAGGTTGAATTCTGGTGCGGATAGTCGTTCGACCACATACAGTTGTCACAGCCCCACCAGGAAAAGAGTTTGCCGCCGACGTGATCGTTGAAAAAAGTCGCGTAAATCTGGCGGCGAAAATATTCGGTCGGCGTCTTATCGATGGTCAGTTTCTCGGAATGTCGATGCCGCTTAAATGCCTTATCGCACTGGCCGAGCCAGAACGGCATCCAGCCAATTTCATTCTCGACCGAAACCACCTTGAGTTTGGGATAGCGTTCCAATACTCCCGAAAAAATGATGTCGAACAGGGCATCCTCGATTTCACGCGTCTGTTGCACACCGATACGATAGCGTTGGAGGCCATGGGTGGTCTGGCGGTTCATGCTGTCACCGAAGCCGGTGAGGATATGCAGGTGAACCGGCAACTCGAGATCCTGCGACGCCGCCCAAAAGCGTTCGTAATGTTCCGCTGTAAAAGGCAGTTTTGGGTGCGGCACTTGCCAAACCATCGTGCCGACGATCCCTTCTTTCTTGCAGCGCTCCATCTCGGCAATGGCGTGATCGATGTCGAACATGGAAATCAAAGCGATGCCATAGAGCCGGTCAGGAACTTTCTGACAGTAATCGATCACCCAGTCGTTGTAAGTTCGAAATAGCGCTTCCTGAAGCGCGGCATCCTCAAGGCAAAACAAACCGAGACCCAGGCTCGGATAAAGAACTTCGGCGGCGACACCGTCGGTGACCATGTCCTTCATGCGTTCGATAGGATCCCATCCTCCCGGCCGCGCCACAGAAAATCCGGCGCGGCGAAAACTCTCGACTTGATCCGGCCGTTGGCCGGCCATGAACAGCCCGCCCACCGCTTGCACCGGCACCTCGGCAGAGCCGAACATCCATGCGTCACGCTTCTCGTCGAAAAACGCCTTCGGTGCGCGTTGTTTGAAGGACAACGGCACTCCCTTCTCCCACAAATCCGGAACTTCGATGACATGAGAATCGGACGAAATAATTGTTTCTTCCATAATTCCTCCTTCGCGCTATTTCTTGGCCCAAAGCTGCTCGAAAAATCCGCTTTTTTCCATGTCATCAAGGTAACGGCGATCGATGAGTTCTTGCGCTCCGACCTTTTTTGCGCGCGGGTCGGTTTGAGCGATTTCAGCGAGAGTCGCCTCCAGCGCCTCAGCCTTGATCTCCAGCCTCGGCTCCAGCGCCTTGATCTCGGCGTTGTACGCGGCATCGAGAATCGATTTCTCGGTGACCCGTAAATATTTTCCCAATACCTTGTATACGAACTCGCGGTCGGTGTGCATGACTTTGGCGGTTTCGGCCATGGCACGCATGAAGTTGCGGATGACCTGGGGCCGTTTGGCGATCACCGATCGTTTGGTGACGAATGCGGTGGCCGCGTAGGGAATTTTCAATTCAGGCCCATAGAGCACGTACTGGAAACCGTTGGCCAAAGCTTTGGCATCCGACGGCGGGGTCAACGTCGCCGCCTCGACATTGCCACTCATCAGAGCGGCCAGCGCTTCCGGATCGCCGCCGCTCTGCATGAAGCTAAAATCCCGGTTTGGTTCCAAGCCATGACGTCTAAGCGCTTGAATGGTGAAATAATGAGTATTGCCGCCGATGCGGCTCACCGCGATTCGCTTCCCCTTGAGATCCTCGGGTTTTTTGATGGGTCCTTTCGCCAACAGACTCTGAGTCATGACGTTTTTAACGCCGCCGACGAAGACGACGTCGGTGGATCCTCGCACATAGGCGATCACGTTGCCGATACCGCCGGTCAAGGTCATCTCAGCATCGCCGCCTAACAGCGCCGCCGTGACGATACTCGAAGACGAAATGAACACTAAGTTGAAATCAAGATTGTGCTTCTTAAAAAGCCCCGCTTCCTGGGCCATCCACGGCATAGACTGCGACATCACCCGAGCAGAATGAATACCAATCAGCTTGTCGGGAGCCGAAGCGGCATACGCAGAAAATTGGCACGAACCCAATAGCAGCGAAAAAACAATCGCGACGGTCAACTGTGGTGTCTTCCTCATCGGGTTTTCTCTCCTCCGGCCGTGCGGCCGCGGCTAAATAGGACCTATCAATGTTTCACGAACTTGTCTCTTCTAACTCCTTAGCGGACCGATTGTCAAAGAACTTAAACGACATCGGAGTGGCAATGGCTCGCCGATCCATGCTTCAGCTCAAGACCAAAACCTTTCTTTCCACTGCGGGATCGCTTTTGGGTTCATCACAGTGTCCGGCGCTTTGCCGTCGAGGATTGAGAGGATGCTCTGCGCCGCCAAGCGTTGACCGGCCTCCAGCGAGCCGGGGTTGTTGCCGATAATATGCGGCGTCATGGTCAACTTGGCCGGATCGACCTGGCGCAAAGGATTGTCCATAGGCGTCGGTTCTTCATCGAAAACATCCAAGGCCGCTCCGGCGATAATCCCCTCGTTTAAAGCTTGCGCAAGATCAGCCTCGTTGAAAACTTGTCCGCGTGACGTGTTGACGATATAGGCGGTCTTCTTCATCATCCTGAGTTGCGGCAACTGCATCATCCTGCGCGTTTCTCGGGTAAGGACGACGTGAATCGTTACGAGATCGGACTCTTGAAGTAACTCTTCCAACGAGACCATCTTGATCCCCAGAGACGCCACTGTTTCCTGAGAAACGTAGGGATCGTAACCGAGAAACTTCATGTCCCAACCGCTCAACCGTTTGACGACGTTGCGTCCAATACGGCCGGCGCCGATGATGCCGATGGTGCGACCCATCATGAGTGAGCCGCGATTCTGCGGCTCCTTCCAACCGCCTTTACGCAAGAGTGCCTCGTTGAACTTGAGCCGCTTGAATTGCATGACCATTAGTCCCACGGTGGCCTCGGCGACACCCATGTAGTTCTCCGGCGTCGGGCTATTGCAGCAGAGAATCCCCAAGTCGGTGGCGGCGTCGACATCGACGGTCTCGATGCCGATGCTCGATTTCACCACGGCTTGCAAAGTCTCGCATGAATCCAAAATTTCCCCACCGATGATATCGCGGCCGGACGGGAACACGACCGCGCAATCGCCGATAAGGTCGACGAGCTCCCGCCTTTCATATTTATAGGTGCGAAAGTCATCCTGGTTTTTTCCCATCACCAGTTCGCAACCCGCATTATGCAAAATCTCTTCCGCGAGCTTGAGCCTTGTCGGGCCGGTAAAGCAGACCTTACGTTGGGTTGCCATGATTCTCTCTCAGCTCAGGTTGTAGAGTCTTTTTGCCGTGTCGGCGAGCAACCACTTCTTAGATTCGTCGTTGAGATCTTTGCGCCTGGCGAGATGATCGATGTTTTCGGGAAATTCCGTGTCCCAATGCGGATAGTCCGAAGCGTAGTAGATGACCTTATCGGTTATGACGTCCGTCGTGGCGCCAATTAACGGCTCGTAGTCTTCGGCATGAAAATAAATCCGCCCTTCCTTGAAGTATTCGGTGGGTTTTTTTCTGCACTTCGGTGCTTCTGCCGCGCCACGTTTTTCCCACTCCTCGTTCATTCGCCCGAACCAGTACGGCGCCCAGCTACAGCCCGCTTCCATATAGGCAACGCGTAGTTTGGGAAACCGGTCGAAAACCCCGCGGAACATCATACTCGTGCATTGCATCATTTGCGCGAAGGAGTGCGACAAGGTGTGAACCTCGATAAACTGGTCGAACATGTCCGCGGCGAAATAATGCGGGCCGCGCACGGTGGCATGAACGCCGACCATGCAATCGAGTTTTTCGGCTTCCTCATAGATGGGCCAGAAGCTCTCGTGTCCCAAAGGCAATCGCAGTCCAACCGCTGGGAGCATCAACCCCACGAGGTTCAGTTCCTTAACCGCCCGTCTTAGTTCCTTAACCGCTTCCGGCACATCCTGAAACGATACCAATGCGACGCATTTGAGGCGCGGGCTCACTTTTTGAAATTCTTCCGAGCAGAAATCGTTCCAGGCTTTTGAGTAAGCAACCGCGACGTCGGGCTCGCGAATCCAGCCTACG
>JBBDNJ010000008.1:0-8693 GCA_040877705.1 Binatia bacterium
TGGGCTTCTATTTCTGCTTAGCTTCATGTCGGCCTGTGCGACCTCAGATGATAATTCCGCAGGCGCCGTCGGAGCCAATAACCTCATGTCCGCCTCGATGCAGCAGGGTCTCGGGCAGGGCGTCGTCCATTCCCCCTCCGCAATGGAGGCATTGAGACGCGGTGTTGGCGCCATCACCCCTGCGGGAGCCGCGCTGCAAGATGTATACTATGAATTCGACAGCACCAACCTCGCAGCCGAAGCCGAGGCAATTCTTAAGAAAAACGCGGAATGGATGAAAGCCAACCCGTCGGCCCGAGTTGAAGTTGAAGGACACTGCGACGACGTTGGATCGGCCGAGTATAACTTAGCTCTCGGCGCCAAGCGGGCTCAAATCGCCAGGGATTTTCTTGTCAAAGAAGGCATCTCCGCCGATCGACTGGTAACGATCAGCTACGGTAAAGAAGCACCGGCCTGCTTCGAACCCAATGAAGAATGCCGCGTGAAAAACCGCCGGGCCCGCTTCGTAATGTTTACCGAACTGCCGACCTCCTAGGAACCCATTCCATTGCCCCAGTCGTATCGCAGCTGACCTCACTCGTAACCGATGGCAGAAACGATCGGCGTGGATGCGGCTTGCTTGGCCGGGCCATAGCCCGCAAGCAGACAGAGAATCACCGACACGAACACCGACAGAACCGCGACATCGTACGGGTAGTAAAATTCAAAAGTCCAGCCGGTCAGCACCTTGGTATTATAAACGACATGGTGATAAGACATGATCGTTCCTGCGATCAAGCCGAGAGAGCCTCCCACGAGCCCCATCCAAGCCGCCTCGACGATAATCATTTTTCGAACCTGAGCTTGCGTCGCGCCGATGGCGCGCAACACGCCGATCTCTCGTGTCCGATCCAAGATTGACGCCAGCAGCGTATTGATGACACTAAAAATGGCCACGACCACGGCGACGATCTCAACGGCATAGTTCACCACGAAGGACTGTTCCATGATGCGCACCACCGCCTCTTTCAGCTCGCGATGCGTGCTGATGAAAAGCTGATATTGTTCGCCGTAACCCTCCTTTATGTTTTGAATGACGGCGCCTTGATCGGCCCCCGGCTCCAACCATAGATCGAAGGCATCGACCAACTCGTCCTGCCAGAATTTTTTGTATAAGGCGCGATCGATCAAAACGCTGCCGATGTCGGAAGAATAATCGATGTAGACCCCTAATACTTTGAAAGCAATAACACCGGCCGGGGTCGACAGCTCGATAATATCATCGTTGCCTTTGCCGAACTTACTCTGAAAACTCTCGCTCACGATCACCCCCTTGCCCGCTGCCATTTCGTTCAACGCTCTCCTGCCATCCCCCGCGGCCATCGGCAGTGTCCGCACAGCGGCCGATTCCACCGCGGAAAACGATTCGATCAGAATCGGCATTCCCTGATAGTTGGAGCGAATCAAACGATAGAGATCGACGATCTTTACACCCGGGACGGATTTCAGCCCCGGCAACGGGTCTTCTCGAAGCGGAACGTTTTTTGGCCCGGCGGTGCGCGCGCCGGAACTCACGATCAAATCAGCGGTCACCATCTGATCGATCCAGGCAAGCAACGAGCCACGCACGCTGTTAACGAAGGCCGCGATCGTAAAGATCGCCGCCAGGCTGATAACCATGGTAGCCACGGTAATACCGGAACGAATGGGGTTCCTGCGCAGACTATCCGATGCCAGTCTCGTTTCGGCCCAGGAAAAGCCGGGGATAGAAAGGCCGGATTGCAAGAACCCTTTTACGCCGGAGTTGATGATCAGAGGGCAAAGAAACGCCAATCCCAGCAGCAAGACCAGCATCCCTATCACTCCCGCGCTAAACTGTTGCACCGGACCGCCAAAAGCCGGAGCGAAAAAGACAATCATCGGCGATAGCCCGAGACAGAGCAAACCGAGCCGCGTCGCCCATGACTTTCTACCATCGAAGCTGGGCCGCCATACGGATTGTCTGGCGTTTTCCAGCGGGCTGACTTGAATCGCTTCAACAGCGGGATGAAGAGCGGCCAGTACCGCGACTCCGACTCCGCTGGCCACCGCCAAGCCAAGTTCCTGCAACGTCAGACTGCCCGACACAAGGCCAATGGAAGAAAAGAGATTTCGCACCGTTTCACCTACCGCCACCAGCGCCGCCTGCGCCAGCAGCCATCCCAACACGCAACCGGCTACCGCGCCCACCAATGCAAGGACGAGCGCCTCTGAAATAATCCAGCGGAGCAACTCGCCTCGACGCATGCCTAAACAGCGCAAGGTGCCGATTTCCTTCTTTCTCTGGACAACGGAAACGGACACGGTGTTGTAGATGAGGAAGAAGCCGACAAACAGCGCGATCAGACTGACGAAGAAAAGCCCGACTCGAAACGACGTCAGCAACGACTCGATTTGCTCTCCCCTTTTGCGCGGTCGTTCCACAGCCGCGGTTCCTTGCAGGCGCTCGAGCAATCTTTGCCGTACTTCCTCGATCTTTTCTCCCGGTTCCACCGTCAGATCGACGATGTCGAGCTTTGCTTCTTTGCCGAACGCGATTTGCGCCACCGGCAGATCCATCAGCGCAAAGTTGCCACCGAACACTTTCGCCGTTCCTTCATCCTTCAACAGCGCCCGCACCGTGTAGGTCTGTTTGCCCCGGCTCGTGACCACGGCAAGACTCGCCCCTAATTTTAGATCGAGGCGACGGGCAAAGGTTTCGGTTACAGCAATGGAGTCCGGCGCAGCGATGAAATCGAGCGCCTGCTCGAAATCAAAGCCGGCGCCGGCAAATTGATGGTCGCGGATGGCGAAATCGGTCAGCAAATCCACGCCGTAAACATAAAGACGTTCCGCCTCGGCGCCGATCACCGGCAGGAAGCCATCCACGGCGGCGGCCGCATCCTGGACGCCCGGAGTATCGCGTATCACGGGAAAAAGATCCTCTCGTACGCCGCTCTCGCCGTTGGCGACTTGCAGGACGGCTTTGCCCGCGATTTGATCGATGGTCGTCTGAAATGAGGTGGTCAGGGATCGATTGACGATGGCGATGGCGACGATGACGGCTACGCCGAGGGCGATGCCGAGAAAGGTCAAGAAGGTTCTCAATAGATGTCGTTTCAAATGGCGCCACGAGACGCTACGAAGCAAACGCAACATCAGCAGAAATCTTTCTCGATCAGGCCGTCGCGCAGAAAAATAGTTCGGTCGCCGTACTTGGCGGCTTCCGGGCTATGAGTGACCATGACGACGGTGCAGCCGTCTTCCCGGTTGATCCGGCGCAGGAGATCGAGAACCGTTGCGCCGGTTTTTGAATCGAGATTGCCGGTCGGTTCGTCAGCCAAAAGGATCGGCGGGTTGAACGCCAGCGCCCTTGCGATAGCCAAGCGCTGGATCTCTCCCCCCGACATTTCTTCAGGCAAATGGCTTCGCCGGGATGCCAGACCGACCTTATCGAGAAGAATCTCGGCTCGCCCGTTGGCTTCGCTTTTTGCCCGGCCATCGAGCACGAAAGGAAGCGTAATATTTTCCAGCGCCGTCAATGTCGGCAATAGGTTGAAAAACTGAAAGATGAAGCCGATCTTGGTTCGGCGAAAAAGCGTGACTTGATCGTCGGCCATCTGCGAGATAATGCGCTCGTTGACCAAAACATCGCCGCCGGTAGGGCGATCGAGGCCGCCCATCAAGTGCAAGAGCGTGCTCTTGCCCGAACCGCTGGGTCCCATAATGATGGCGAACTGGCCCCGCGGAATGTCGACCGATATTCCGGAAAGAACGGTAACTTCGTTATCGCCTTGGTGGTAGGTTTTGCAAACGTCGATGCAGCGGATCATGCTGTGCGGAAATCACGAAACGCGATAAAGCGTCGGTGCTTTGAGGATCGGAGCGTTTTCTCCGGTCTTCTGGTAAGCTTCAAGTTCCGCGAGGTTTTCTTTAACCGCCGCTGATAACGATGCCAGGTTCACTCCCAGATAGACCGCTCCATAGGGCTCGATTTTTTCCAGACCCGTGCGCCACAGCTTGATCGCGCCGACCGGCACTCCCTGCTGCAATTTGAAGTAACCCGCCGCGATTTGAATGATACCTTGATAAAATTTTCGGTCCTCGCCTTGCTCTTCCAGCCAAATCTCCTCCAGCGTCTCATGACACTCGAAGAAAAGCCGCTGGTTAAACTCGTCGATACCCTTTTGCAAACGCGGATCGTCTTGCGCTTCCATTACTCCGGTCGTTCCTCGGATGGGCTTATTTATCCCCGGCTGCGATTGAACAGCACCCAAGATTACGAGTCTTTTCTCGACAGCCTGTGAAAACTTCGTCGACAAACTGTATAATCAACATCGTCGCCAAATTATTTTTACTTGTCATCGGCACGGATGATACAGACTAACCCGAAAAATGAGCTCACGCTAGAGATCGATGCGCTTTCCTACGGTCCTTATGGAATCGGCCGTGTCAAAGGAAAAACGGTGATGATTCCAAAAACAGCGCCCGGCGATACCGTCGCCGCGCGCATTACCGAAGCCAGGGAACGCTACTCCGTCGGCGAACTCGTTCGGTTGGTCGACGCCTCTCCGCTACGGCAGACTCCGCCATGCCCCTATGTGGCTGAGTGCGGCGGCTGTCCGTGGCAACACCTACGCCATGAGGCGCAATTACAGGCCAAGCAACAGAGTGTCGAAGATGCTCTACGTCGCATCGGCAAACTTGAAACTTTCGAGCTGCGGCCGATTATCGCTTCGCCGCTTTCGTATCACTACCGCCGGCGTATGCGCTTGCAGCGCAACGCCGGCAAACGGCTCGGTTTCTTCCGCTCGTTTTCCCATGATCTAGTCGAGATCCACAGGTGCCACATCGCCGACGATCGTTTGAACCAGGTCATCGAACCCCTGCGGCGCTGGAGTGACGAATTAAACGGCGATATCGAGGATCTGGAAGTCGTTACCGGCGACGAACCAAACCAACTCGTCGTCTTCGGACAATCAGCCGGTAAATTCGATTCGCGCGACAGCTCGATCTGCGAAAATCTTGTAAAACGGCACGATTTGATCAACGGCCTCATTCTTCGCGGGCCCGGCTGGCGACGCACATGGGGAGAAGCGCTGATTTCAATTCTCCCGGAGGACGGAGTGCGCCTGAAAGTCGATGGCGACGTGTTCACTCAGGTCAATCGCGAGGGCAATCGAAAACTTCTCAACGAGCTGCTTGCCGCCGCTGATTTCAATCGCGATGACCGCGTGCTCGAGCTCTACAGCGGCGCCGGCAACTTCACCCTCTCCATCGCCAAGCGCGCCGGCGACATCGTCGCCGTGGAGGGCTATCGCGCAGCCATTGAAAGCGGCAAGCGCAGCGCGCAATCGAACGGCATCGCCAACATCCACTGGATTGGCTCCCCGGTTCCCGCCGCCCTGGCGCAATTAAAGAAAGGCCGGCAACGCTTTTCGAAAATCGTTCTCGACCCGCCGCGCACCGGCGCAAAGGGCATCGAGCGCGACCTGGTCTCGCTCGGCGCCGAAAAGATCTTCTACATCTCCTGCAACCCGGCCACGCTCGCCCGTGACCTCGCCGCCCTGACGAGACAGGGATACACTCTGCGGACTGTCCAGCCCATCGATTTGTTCCCGCACACATTCCACGTCGAGGCGCTGGCAACACTGGCGCGCTAAAATTCCTTATTTCTTACATTGACAATTCTACTCGCTCGAATCTATTCTCGCTGACGCGATGAATAGTCCTGCGGGACAAAACCAGAAACCGATCCGCGCGCCAAATCGGTCAGCCGCAGGAACTGATCGACCGCAGGTATTTTGTTGAACCGGAGAAGAGCAGCGTGTTCGGAAAATAGCAGAAGGCAAGGACTCCAGATAACGGACAATGATGAGCAAGAAGTAATGCCAATGAAAGCCATCGATATTCATCATCACTACGTCCCGAAACCGCTCATCGAAGAGACCAAGCGCCACGGCAAAGCGCTTGGAGTCGAAATCACCGAGGACAAAGGCAGCTATGCATTATCCTTTGCCGGCAGCAGACCGCACCGGCTCCAACCGTCTTTGATGGATATCGATCGCAGGATTGAGATCATGGACCAAGGCCAAGTCGCCTTGGCTACCCTCGAGGCCAATACCAACAGTCTCGGCTATCGATTGACCGGCGAGCAGGGTGAAAAATGGTGCAGACTTTACAACGACTGCATGAACGAACTGGTCAAGAAAAAGCCCGACCGCTTTGCCGGCATGGCCACGGTCCCGCTACAAGACGCCGCTCGCGCCGTGAAGGTTTTGGAGCAAGCGGTTCGATAATCGCTGCCGCGGTTCGGGGCATACCAGTGAAATTGGTCTTCATCGCATCGGCCAAACCGCAATTCGATCTTATCGCCCAACCGCAAATCCGTTCGGTGGCGGACCTCAAGGGTAAGAACGTCGGCATCTCTTCGCGCGGCGGCGCCATCGATCTTCTCACTCAATTGATCGTGCAAAAAAACGGCCTGGAGCCTAACAAAGACGTGATCAGCCTGGTCATTGGCGGTCAAGAAGATACCGTGCTTGCTTTGCGAGCCGGCCGCATCGCCGCGGCGCTGTTGACTCCGCCAAGGCCGCTGATCCTGCAGCGCGAAGGCTTTAACCGGATCGCATACTCCGGCGATTACATGCCAACGTATCCGAGCGGCGGCATCGGCGTGACCGACGAAAAAATAAAAACCAGCCCCGGCGACGTGCTCGCCTTCGTCAAAGGCAGCGTGCGCGGCCTCCAATTCGCCCGGCAAAATCGCGCCGACGCGATGAAGATTCTCGCCAGCTACTTCAGTATCAAGGACCAGGCCTTGACCGAAACTTTCTTCGATCTCTATCTGAGCCGCCTTCCAGCGGACGGCTCAGCTGACGAGGCTTGGATGAAAGGCGCCATCGATTTCACGCAGAAAAGTCTCGGCGCCACAGCGAAAGAAATACCGGCGAGCCAGGTCTTCGATTTCAGTTTTGTGCAGAGAGCGGTGCGCTGATGAACGAGCCACCACATTACAAGTATATCCTTTACTGTCATTTCGAGCAGAGCGAGAAATCCTTCTTTCGAACCGAGGAAGAATAGATCCCTCACATTCGTTCGGGATGACAGCGACTGGAACGAGCGACACTGATACCGGCAATAATCACGCAATGGTGAATCGATGACGTCCAAACGTTATCCCGTGCTCATCGCCGGCGCGGGGCCGGTCGGCTTGGCCGTGGCCATCGAGTTGGGATGGCAACGGCATCCGCTGCCTTGTCGTCGAACAAACCGACGGCAGCGTCGAGTTTCCGACTACGAATCTCGCCAATACGCGCACCTGCGAGCACCTACGCCGCTGGGGCATCGCCGACCGCATGCGGTTCGAGTCCGGTTATCCCACGGACTACCCGAGGAACTACCTTTTCGTTACGCGCATGGACGGCTACGAAATCGCACGCTTTGATCATCCGGCCAATGGCGATCCCACTTCGCGTTCGCCCTACAGCCCGGAAGGCCGGCTCTGGATTTCGAAGCCTTACTTCGATCCGGTCATTTCGTTCTCGTCCGCCCCGACGGCCACGTCGCCTGGCGCGGTGATGACATACCGGCCAACGTCACCGAGATTATCGACCGGGTGCGCGGCGCATCTTCTTAGGAGGCAAGGCAATGCTGATCAAAGTTCTCATGTTGCTCGCGTTTCTCGCCGTGTCCTTCAATTCGTCCAACGGCTTTGCCCAAGCCAAGAAAGTCCGCCTCCGAACGATCTCGCCGCCGCCATCGCCAAGGCCTACAACGACTGGATGTGCGATTTTTGCAAAGTCGCGCCGGATCGAATGTATGGCGCCGCCATCGTCGCGCCGCACGATGTGTCGTCGGCGGTGGAGGAAACCCGCCGCATCGTCAAGGAGCTGGGATTCAGAAGCATCCTCATGCGGCCGAATCATGTCAATGGGCGCAAATGGAGCGATTTGTATTACGATCCCTTGTGGGAAGAATGCCAGAAGTTGAACATTCCCGTCGGTTTTCACGAAGCCGGGCGGGTCTTCCTGCCGCAGCCGGCGTTGTCAGAGTTCATCCCGAGCTTCACCATGTTCAACACCTTGTCGTTCCCCATGGCCAACATGCTCGCCTGCGCGGATATGATCTACGGCGGCGTCATGGAACGCTTTCCGAGACTCAAAGTCGCTTTCCTCGAAGGCAACTGCTCGTGGATCCCGTGGCTCTTATGGCGCATGGGCGAATACGCCGAGCTCACCGGCGCGGCGGAGCATCCGGAGCTCAGACTGGAACCGCTGGAATACTTTCAAAGGCAGTGTTGGGGCGCAGTGGAATGCGATGAAGTGACGGCGAAGAACCTCCCCGACTTCGGGCTTGAAGACAATATCGTCTTCTCGACCGATTACCCGCACCTGGACGTAAAGTATCCGCACGCCGTGGAGACTTTTTTAAAGTTGCCGTTCAGCAATCAAACTAAACGCAAGTACCTTTGGGACAACTGCGCGCGGCTTTACGGCTTTGGTTCCTAAACAGCGGCCCCGGCCGTTTTTTGAAAATCAGCTCCATTCCGGTCCGAAAACATCACTGTTCATGCTTCATTTGTGTGTCCTACAATGAACAGAATCACATGACGACACCCCGTCGTGTTGTGGTTCGGGACCCTGTCAACTCATTAAGGAATGTAACCCAAGGGTGAATCGTTGCATCATTAAGAA
>JBBDNJ010000009.1:0-8690 GCA_040877705.1 Binatia bacterium
CGTCGCTTGAAAAATCCCTGGGTATGAATCCACAAAAGCGGGCAACCGAAAATGGGTAAGATGAAACGCAAAGGCAAAACGACTGCGCACGAAAAAACACGCGCGCGTCAGACAGGCACGTACGGTGAAAAACTTCGCGTCGAGCAAAAGGCGGCAGAGGTTTCAATTGCCGCGTTGTCGAAAGGGAAATCGGTTTACGCTGCGCGCGGCGCTGTGAATTCCTGCGGAGACTGGTTAGCGTTGACCTTAAGGGGTCTTCCGGATAGAGAACGGCTGCTTCGATTTGACGGCGTTCAAGGCTTGCTTGAAAGAAAACGACACACCGAACCGGCAAAGGTCGATATGAATCGTCATGGCGCCATTGGTCGCTTCGGAATGGGTGCAGGTTTGAGGCTCCGGCACTATGCGATAAAAACTGGCTTTGTAGTCATCGGCGGGAAGAAGATCGCGGCGCACGGCGCTAAGAAGCGCGGACGGAAAGCGAAAGCAGCAGAGGAGGGTTCATAATTCATCCCTTTTCAGGGCGTTCGCGTCCGGTCTCAACCCTATCGTTATGTCCCCTTGGGTTCCGAGTCATGGCATAGGGCGTACACTCCAGGCAAGTTTGGCAACGGCTTGAGTTCAGGAAAGTTGTACGGACCGGAGCGCTCCAGTTGTAGTAGCAGATCTTTGAATCTCATGGCCCGAAGTTCGTTGCTCGCGCGCCTGTCCCGGTTCAAAAGCGGATTCAACGCTTCGATCGCAAACCACTGAAAGGCGTTGGCTTCTTCATGTGACGCACACAGCACATACTTCCACGCCCCCGACCTAATGTACCCTGTTATTCGAGCTTCGCCTTCGCGAGGGTTGGGCATGTCAAGCCGAACCTTTTGCGTTCCACTTGGCCGACGGGTTTTTGAGAGCCGAAAGCCCATCGAATCAGCAACATGTTTTCGCAGCGCCGAACCCTCGACATTTCCGGAGCAGTGGCATGTGAGAATCCGCACTCTCACATTGTTCGCATCTCCAATGTAGATGTACACAAAATTCTCCCGCTTCGACGAGTTTCAGATTTGTTGGCGGCGCAGCGGTTTAGTTCAACTAATGACTATACAGACCGCCGTTTGTCGAGATTGAAATCCGCAAAAGGCCGCCCGGCGAGAAGAAAGCCATTGCTACAAGAATGTGTGAAGCCCCACTGTAGCCCAAAAATCTATTCAACCGTTCGCACCGTCGTAAAGTGCGGCGTTTGGGTAATGACGCACCGATTCTGTGAGACTGCCCGGCGCGCGTTAAACGGTGTATTTACTACTGATTTGCGCAACTATGGCGACTATTACGCTCTGAGCAACGTGCACGTATTCAACGGCAGTCTTGGGTGACACGTCCCATTGCGTGCCAATCTCCGCATCCACACCATGATCGGCGGCATTTCGGACATGTCCGAGATACTTAACCATAAAAGTGTGTTTGGACAACAAATGTCGCGCAGTTCTTAGCACATCTGCCTTCGCATTAATCCCGTGCGCGTTTGTTACATTTACGGAATGATGTGCGGCTAGCTGCGACAAGAATGATTCGACCGCGTTTCCGGCATATACGATCGGCGCGCGAGGGTCTTGTTCCGCAGCAGCGGCGCGCTGATATGCTGTAATTAGATTCTCTAGAACGTTCTGGCGATCAATCCAACTGACAGCCTCTTGCCCGAGTCGATTAGATACCTGAAGGGTCGCCGTTTCTCGGTCTTGGATTACTGTATCCAAAACTTTCAGATATATTTTTGGGTCGTCGTTGCGCGGCTTATATAGTCCTCCGCCCTCAGAAATCAATGACCGAGTGTAGGTTCCTAAGTCGATGAAAGTACCACTGATTATTCCGTGGTGGGCTCCAATACTGTGCAAAGCTTTCGTCTGGCTAGCGGCGTCGCCGACGACCCCGGTGAGCGCAAGCCGAGCTTTGAACGTTCGATAAGGCTCGTATTGCTCAAGTATGTACCGAAGTATAGCGGCTTTGCTTTCCCGCTCTGCCGTGCACAGATAGAGTCCACATTTTGCATCCGGCATGAAGAGATCAGGCTGTCCCTCTTTTAACAAAGAGAGTTCTTTTGCCATTTGAAGTGTGTCACGGGCAATCGTCGGAGTCGCATTGAGGAAAGCCGTGATAAGGGTTTCGTCAACTCCTTCTGGCTTCTGTAGCGCTGCGTCCGTTGCCGCGATGACATTCTCGGCGGTAGTCTGATAGATTTCATAAGGCATGAGGGCATTTATCCTACCTTATGAATCATTGCCGCCGTCATCTTCTTCAGTTTTTTTCAGGTCTCGCAGGAGTTTTTTGATCTTCTCTCCTAGTCCGTCTAATTCCGAAGGTTTGGCATCGATACGGAGTTCAATGTGGAGTGTTACGCCAGTGTCACCGATTGCTCGGGCAATGCTCCGGCCCGCCGCGTGGCCTGTGGGTGCTATGCCAATGGGCTCCAGCGCTACGTTTAACGTAGCTTCAATTGGCTGCGGTGACGTTTCAGTTGAAACGAGCTGTCCTTCATTCTCGCGGACAACACCTGACGCACGTAGTATATCAACTACCGCCCGCGCTCCGGTCATCACCGGTTTTGATTTCGCTTCTCCAGCGGAATACGCAATGTGAGATTCGAGCGTAGAACTATCCATCTTTCCCCGGATTTTCACAGCAGCCGCCATTTTCATTAAAAACTCGTTCTCGCGCACTATACGCTCCCAACTCTCTTGGATAACATTGGGAATTTCGTGCTCAAGCGCCTTCGCAAGGTCTTTGCCCTTTACCGTAGCTGATTTCTTTTGGCCTCCTTCAATCACTGCAATGTTTGACAAAAATGCATTATTGGCGCTGATGGCTGTCGGGTTCATCGCGCAAAGATGGGCTACTTCGTCAAGCGAGGCTGGCTCGAACAATCTGCCGTATGCTTTTACAATTTTGCAAATTTCCTCATACGACGAGCGCGGCAATTTAAACTTGTCTTCAGCCATAGCCTCTCCTTACTTATTCGAGCATGAATTCGCCCCTGATCCGAAATCCCGTTTCAAATTATTTCCACTACTTTCCTGGTAAGCTCGCGCGGCGCCCTAGTCCGATCGCCAAGTGTCCTCGAAAGCACGTATCTGCGCTGCAGAACGGGAACCGTCCTGTTCCTGCAAAAGCACGTTATAGTTTTGGTCGCTTTTAAAAGGCGGGTCTAAGTAGATAAGATCAACGGACTCGTCGTCAACGTAGCGCGGCAATAGGTCGAGGTTGTCGCCATAATACAAGACATTGCCCATCCGTCCCTTTATACAGCAATTCGTGTTCGCCGGGCAAATTCACAGTCACTGCCTATCCCCCACGCGCCGTTTTTGTGTGGTCCACGTGTGGCCCACAGCACTTTTTTACGGTTTGGCTCGCTGCTTGATTCGCTGATTTAATGACTGTAAAACACCCGCGTCTACGGCGGAGATTACATCAACCGCCGCATCGAGTTCTTCTTCGGTCATCCCCGCTTTCCTTGCATCCGCAAGGCGACGGTCCACTCAAAGGCTCCCAAAGACGCATCATCGCCACGGCAAGGCCCATGAGCATCTTCTCGCGCTCGGCCAAACATTTGACGGCATGCGCGTCGCGATGGAATGTCGCGGGAATGCAGTCACATTTCCTCGGATATCGGCCTAAAGTCAATGGCGTCCTGTGCGCAGTAATCGAAGCCATGGAGCGAGCGAATCGACTTTTTCGATCGACCACAGACCTTCTATAAACCTTTTGGCCGCCCTGGTGGAAATTCGTTCTCCTGCACATTGGCGAAATTTTTCTTCGAGATCTTCCCGTGCAAGCGGCTTCTTCGGATGCCCCTTCGCCATGTTTGCTCGCTGGCTGTATGTTCTGCCGTCATTGGTTTTAATGTCAACTTCGGCCGGGGAACCGAGATTGCCAACTGATTTGAGCCTCGGATCCCGCACCAGCTCGACGCGTTTCATGAGAGCAGTGACCTTGGAGTCGAGCACCTGGGCATCGGTATATTCGCTGAGACCGGCTCGGCGATGCACAAGCGCAACAGCGGCAGAGAAAGGCAAACTAAATTTTCCTTCAAGGCCGCTCTTGGGTCGATCGTAGACCAAGGGCAGAGCCGCGTCAGGACCAAGGCTGACGCGAATTGTTTTGACCTCAGTCGGTCGAAGATCATGCTGCGTGGCCAGGTCGATGATCGCGTCGAGCGCCGGATGCAACACCGCGGCGCAAGGATATCTCTTGATCGCAACGCCGGGACTTGTCAGGAAGTAGGGCGAGCCTAACTTGATCAGTTTACGGTCAACCGCATCATTGCATGCGGCGCTAAAATACCCCATGGGCTCATCGAAGATATTGGTAGAAGCGGTGAAACCACTGTGGGCAAGGGTCGCAGCGATGACGCCGTTCTCGGCCGCATGCCCGGCATTTAGTGCTTTCGCCATCGTCCCGCGCTGAGCACGCACCCCTGAGGCGAGACTTCCGGCAATTCCCAAAGCCCACAGGATCTGAATTTGGTCTAATTTCAAGAGATGCGCGCAGGCCGCTGTCGCGCCGAAGGCGCCGATCGTGCCCGTGGGGTGAAATCCATTAAGATAGTGACGCGGGTCAACGGCATCGGCAAGGCGGCATGCCACTTCCACACCGACAACATAAGCGGTCAACAATTCCAAACCCGTGGCTTTAATCTTCTCCGCCACGCCAAGACTGGCGGCCAGCACGGGTGTGGTGGGGTGAGTGAGCTGTCCGAACGGCCGCGATGGCAAACTGGCGAGCTGGACGTCGTCATAGTCCAGCACATGTCCACGAATTCCGTTGGCGAGTGCCGCGTGCTGTGCGGTAAATTTTGTGTTGGCTCCGATGACCGTCGCCTCGGTTTTGGAACCCAAATTTTGTAAATACCGGTCGATGTGCCGGCTGGCCTCTTCCGCAGCGCCACCCGTCATCACGGCAAATCCGTCGAGTAGATGCTCCTTGGCGATTTCCCGTACTTTTCGAGGAATGTCTCGCGCTGTGATTTTGGCAACGAAACGAGCGATCTTGTCCGATACCGAATCAGGACGCCGGCGCTTCATTTGCGGCTTCCGTCTATGGGTTCGAATGGTCGCGAAGAACCAAAGGTGGTTAGCGCCGGCGGCGACTGGTCTTTTTTGAGTTGGCCTTGGTTTGGGGCTTTGCTTCGATGGTGCTGTCTATCTCCGAAGATTCGAGCTTCGGGTAAATATTATCGCGTAACCATTTTTCATCCCACCACTCCAGCGGCAGCACGGAAATACCGTGTAGATATACGCCATAGTGCAGGTGATCGCCTGCAGCCAGACCCGTTTCGCCGGTTTTGCCGATGATTTGTTGCTTTTTGATTTGATCACCCTCTTTGACGTCGATGGAGCTCAGGTGCGAATAAAGAGTGGCAAGCCCTAATCCGTGATCGAGGACGACCGTATTCCCATAGATCCCCAAATCGCCGACGAAAGTCACCAGACCGCTATTGGCGGCTTCCACGGGATACCTTTTGGTGACCGAGAGGTCGAAGCCCAGGTGATAGGCGTGATCGATAGTTTCATCCTTATAAATATAGGTTCGTGCGTCGGCAAAGTTCGCTTCAACCTTGGAGTTTGAAAGCTGGCTGAATGGTCCGCTCCAAAGCATCGAGCCTGAGGTCTTTTGAGTGACCGCTTTGATTTTTTCCTCGTTTTCTCGGCGAAGATCGCGGTTGACTTTCACAAAAACGTCTTTGGCGCTGCCCTGGCGCGCGCCCACGTCATTGAGCAGCGGCGCGACTTTGTTTTGAATGAACTCATCAGTGATCGAAATCGTGCTCTTCCTGTATTTGACGTTCATGAGAGTGTAGGCTAGCGCCATTTGCCGGGTGTTGCCGGCCTTATCGGTGGCCACTAGGTTTGCTTTTTCGGTTGCGGGCGCATCGTAAGGATGAGCGAAGAATGCCAGATAGGTGGCCGGGTCTTTGGTTTGCCCTTTATATCCGGGAAAAAAGTGTTTACCGATCACGACGCCGCTGGTTACTGTATCCGCCGAAGGTTTGTAAGCCACCAGACCGGCGCCGCCGAAATTGATATAAGGATCATCGGCGATGAGCTCGACGGTCGGCGGGGTGATGTCGATGATGAGTTTTTTTTGCAACACGGTTTCGTTGCCGCGAAAAAAACTCCATAAAGACCGGTCGCGCGCGCTGATGCGCAACACTGCCGGTCCCTCTTTGAGACCGGTCAGCTTGGATGAGAGCGCCACGGTGATTTTTTTCTGCATCACCGGCTTGTCGTATTGTTCCGCGGCAAGAGCATGCTCCGTGCCGCCGGCCGTAAGAGAAGCACTGACCGACTTTAAGCCGGTGCCTTGCTCGGTAATATCGATTTCGATTGCGCCGAGCCCGAGTGTTTCTGCGTCGGGAGTGACTTTGATCTGCGGGGATTTCCACTCGAAACGAGGGATGACAAAGTAGCCTCCCGCGACGACGCCGACAATGAGGAGAATAACCAGAAAATTACGTGCCCAACCAACACGCCGGGGAGGTCTGCCGATTTCAAGAGAGCTCATCGTTTAATGACTTTGCTTCAGGTTAGAAAAAAGATTTGTTTGCAACAAAATAAACGGCTGACGTGATGATGTCAATGAAAACTTGCGTTTCAAGGGGAATCCAGGACGAAAATTGCGAAGCTAAACAGATTGGATATTCACGGACAAAGCGTAGTAGGGCTCAAAGCATTCCTTTGTCGCTGAAGCTGAAATATCGGTTATGGCCGACCACGACGTGATCGAGAACCCGCACGCCCATGACATCGCCGACTTCTTTCAGCCGGCGCGTGATCTCAATGTCTTCCGGACTCGGCGCCGGGTCGCCGCTCGGATGGTTATGAACAAAGATCACGGCGGCCGCCGATTCGCGAATTACCGGATTGTAAACTTCGCGCGGATGAACCAGGGAGGCCGTCAGTGACCCCTCGGAGATTTTTACATCGCGGATCTTTTTGTTTTTGTTGTTTAACAGAACAACGTAGAAAAACTCCCGTTTCTCGTTCTCAAGATCGTCGCGGAAATGACGAAAGACGTCTTCAGAAGATCGCAGCGACTGCCCCGGCTGCCATTTGTGATTGCTTACGCGGCGCGCAATTTCCAGAGAGGCTTTGATTTGCGCGACTTTTGCCGGGCCGATTCCTTTAACCTTGGCCAATTCGCTTGCGGCTGCCTCGTCCACTCCTTTCAGGCCGCCGAATCGGCCGAGCAGCAAACGCGCGTGATCAATCGCGCTCTCGCCGGTGCTGGCATTGCCGTTTCTTAAAATGATCGCCAAAAGCTCGGTATCGCTCAGAGACTGCGGTCCCCTGGCTAAAAGCTTTTCTCTCGGGCGATCCTCCGCGGGCCAGTCTTTAATGGTTTGATAAGGAGCCATGCACACCTCGCCTAGATGTCGTTCGATCGGCAACGCACCGACCGCGGTTTCGTGTACCACAGTGTGAGGCTTAGTCCAACACCCTTAACGCAAGTCCTTTGAGATATTCGCCTTCAGGGTGGTGCAGGCTCACCGGATGATCGATGGACTGCCCGAGTTTCTTGACGATGCTGACTTTGCGCCCGGCGTCGACGGCGGCGCCGAAGACGACTTTCTGGAATAGATCGGCCGGAAGATGCTGCGAACAAGAAAAGGTCAGAAGCACGCCGCCGGGGCTTAAATGCCTCAGCGCATGCAGGTTGAGAAATTTATAAGCGCCGGTGGCGGCGCTCACATCGCTTCTTCGATGCGCCAAAGAAGGAGGATCCAAAACGATCACGTCGAAATTGGACTTACACTCTTTCAAGTACGCAAAGGCGTCGCCCTTGAGAAGCTCTCCATCGACGGCTTCGAATCCGTTGAGAGCCAGGTTTTGCTCAGCCAATTCCAGCGCCGGTCTGGAAGAATCGAGTGTGACAATGCTTTTAGCGCCGCCGCCAAAACCGTAAACCGAGAAAGCGCCGCTATAGGAGAAACAATTCAGCAGGCTCTGACCGCGTGCCAGGGTCGAGAGAAAAGCTCGATTGTCCCTTTGGTCGAGAAAAAAACCCGTCTTTTGTCCGACTCTCACGTCAACGAGAAATTTCAAACCGTTTTCCGTGATCGAGATAGTATCGGGCGGCGCTTCCCCGGACAACGCGCCGGCAGCCGGTTCGAGGCCTTCCTCGTCGCGTACTTTGCCTTCGCTTCGTTCGAAGATGCCTTTAACGGGAACGAGATCGCTGAGCGCGCCGACGATGTCACCTTTGAACGACTCCATACCGGCAGTGAAAAACTGGCAGACAAAAAAATCGTTATAACGATCGACGATCAGGCCGGGTAAAAAATCGCCCTCACCATTGATCAAGCGATAAGCATTGGTGGTGTCGGAAAAATATTTTTCTCTTAATGACAGGGCTCGATCCAAGCGGCGCGAGAAGAAGTCTCCATCGATGGATTCATTTTTCCAGGTCAAAACACGCACGCGGATTTGCGATTTGGCATTGACCAGACCGCGAGCGAGCCAATTTCGCTGACCATCAAAGATATCGGCAACGTCCACAGGTTGATGATCGCCCTCTACTTTTTCGATGGCGCCGGAAAAGATCCACGGATGGCCGCGCAAAATGGGGGCCTCGCGTCCTTTTTTTAGATAAATACGCTGCATGGGATAATTTCAATCCGGATGGGCAAAACTGGGGGCTGCCGCCGATCA
>JBBDNJ010000010.1:0-40196 GCA_040877705.1 Binatia bacterium
TGCCGGCATCGGGGTCCGCATCGAGTTCGCCCTTAAGCGCTTGGATCTGGGCTCGCGCTTGTTTCAGGCACCACTCCAGCGTCGAGCGGCGGCGAAAAGAGGCCGCCCCCGCGCTCGCTCGCACCCGCATCCCGTCCTGCGCCACTCGGTCCAGTTTCACCAATCCCTTATTCACCAACACGGCCACGCTATCGGTGAGCAGTTCATCGAGCACATCCACCCGCGCGCAACGGAAATCCGACAACGTGTGATGGTTCACGTTCACCCCGCCGCAGATCCAACGATAGGCGTCGTGCGCCTCGGTCAATCGTTCGACCTCCCGCGCGCTGCCCACTCCATCCACTGTCGCGTACAACCACAGCGCCATCAGAATCTGGGGGTCAATGGCCGGGCGACCCGCCCCACCGTCTACCGAGCCGATCTCGCCATACAGCGCCGACAGATCCAATCTCTCAACGAATGCCCACACATTGCGCACCGCATGCTCCGGTCCCACCGTAGCCTCAAGATCCATTGGCCGAAGAGCGATTTGATTACGCTCAGCCATCAAGACCCGTGGCGCGCCAGCTCGGGTTGGCGCCTGGGAGGCAACCGGGCTGCTCTCTGGCAGCGATGGAAAAAAAGACGATTGCTCATTCATGACAACACAATCTCATAGCACCGGTTGCTTGACTAGGGATTTTTTCACAGACTCTCAGACTTTTCATCCATAATCATCATTTATTCCCGGACTCCGACATTTCCGCCAAAAATGCGAGCAAGTAACGCAGCAGCGACGACCAGTAACACCACCATCACCGCCACCACCGTCGCCTTCTCGAATTCCGCTCCCGCGGCAAAATCCAGCATCAGCAGGGAAAGTGTCCGCGACCTGCCGCTGCCCAATAAAACCACGGTGCCGATATCGCGCGCGGCCGATATGAAACCAACCAGGCCGACCGTGACCAGCGCCGGGAATATGAGCGGCAGCACGACGCGCCGGTAAGTGTCCCACCAGCTAGCGCCACAGACTTTAGACGCTTCCTCCAGATCGTTGCCCAACTGCAAAAGCACGCTTTTAACCAACTGGGTGCCGAACGGCATGCTTTTGATCACCATCGCGATCATCAGGATATAAACCGTGCCGTACAGCGGCAAAAATATCCTGGTTTGTAAAAAGAACCAGAGCAACGCCACACCCAAAAGGATGCCCGGAATCGACCAGGGCAGCCATGAAAGAAAATCCAGCAGCCATCGGGCGCGATATTGAGTCCGCACGATGACGTAGGCGATGATCGAATAGAAAAACACGCCGACCAATCCGGAACCCAAGCCGATGGCGAGAGTATTCCACACCGAGCGCAGCAGCACCGGATCCTGCAATGTGTGGCGCCAGTTATCGAGGGTCCACGGCTGCGCAATATGAAAGAAACCGAAAAGCTTCATGAACGTGCCGGTCGATAAGAGAGTCGTCGGGATAACCGTGATCACTAGAGCAAAGGCCAGGATCAGGGCGAATGCCGGATAGCGCCAGCGGCCGAGTGGAGTCCTCCTGACGGTAAATCCTCTGCCGGTGATCGTCGTATACACCCGCTTGGCGATGAACCGGCGCTGCAGCGCGACCATGAGCAGCAGGACAGCCAGAAAAACGGTGCTCAAGGCCATGGCGGGCGCAAACTGTGGCGGCTCCCAAGTCACCAACTCATGAATCTTCGTCGAGTAAACCTGAAGGCCGATCGGGGTGCCGAGCAATAGCTCCACTTCGAAGGCCTCGAGAGAATGGATGATGCCGAGTATCGTCGTCACCAATATCGCCGGCATCATTACCGGGACAACGATATGAAAAAACGTGTGCCAGCCGCTGGCGCCGGAAATCCGCGATGCCTCTTCCAAGGCCGCATCGAGATTGCGAAACGCCGGCGCAAGCAACATGACCTTGATGCTGACCGTCCCGCCCAGATGAGCCCATACGATGCCCCAGAAGGAATAGATATTGAACAACGGTTCCTTGATCGCTCCCAGACCGATCAAGCCCTGGTTGAGAAGGCCATACTTCGGATCGAGTAGAAGTATCCAGCCCATGGTCTCCGGCAGCGCGGGAAGAAAAAAAGACAGCCAGAAAAAGAACTCCAAGGTACCCCTCATAGGGATGTCGGTGCGCGCGATGAGCCATGCGAAAAAGGCGCCGATCACCAGTGCGATCGCCTGGCGCGTAATGGCAAGGCTAAAGGTATTGGTCATCGCATTGACGATTCCCGGCGTGGTAAAAGCCTTGTACCAACCCTCCAGGCCATAGACGATCGGCTCGCCGGGGCGGGCGGTTTGAAAGCTGTTAAAGATCATCAAGCCGAGGGGTGTGAGGACGAGAAATCCAACCAGCAGCAACAACAATGTTATGACCAGAGAGGACATCTCCCACCGCCCGGTGGATCGAAACAGGGATTTGCGCAACGGTATCGTTTGGTCTAGCGCGGAGGATTTTTCATTCATGTCCCAGCGGGGGTCACGGAAGCTGAATCGTCATTGGCCGCGAATTCGAGATTCATGCCGTGATCGATGCCGCGGCGTAGACTGATCGTGTATCGCCTAGGAACCGAGCAGTTTACGAGCCGCGTTGGATCCCGGTTCGCGCAATTTGTAGATCTTTTCTTCCGACTGATTTTCGAGCCGATGATATTGCTCGAGAGTCAGGCCATCCTTGGCCGCGATGACGCCGAAATCCTTTGTCCAGCGGGTGTCAACGTCCAATCTCCGGCTACCGACGCCCATAGCTCTGCCAAATATTTCCTGGCCGTCTCGCCCAAGCAACCAATTAACAAAAACTTTGGCGGCATGGGGATGTGGCGGGTCTTTGATGACCATTACATGGCCGTAACCGCCGGTAGCGAACACACCTTCTTTGGGAGTCGGCAAAGGAACGACCGGCAATCCGGCTCTGATAAAAGGCAGCAGCTCGGAGTAGCCTATGCCGACAGTAACGGCGATCCTGCCCTTCGATAGGTTTTCACCAAGCAGGCGAAGATCGCGCGCGACCAACAATTTCTGCGCTACCAGGCGTTTTAAATACTCCTCGCCCTTTACGGCGAGCATATGAGACCACATCGAGTT
The DNA here is from genome assembly GCA_040877705.1 of Binatia bacterium. GTDB lineage: Bacteria > Desulfobacterota > Binatia > UBA9968 > UBA9968 > WHTF01. The sequence continues at coordinate 3,088 of JBBDNJ010000010.1, forward strand.
GCCTGAACCAGGCGTGCGCGGATCGCTGATGCCGATCTTTCCCCGTAGTTTGGGATTGAGCAGGTCATCGAATGTCTGAAACTCGATCCCCTTGGTCTCGTTTGGGTTGTGCCAGAGACTGACCGTCTGATAGGCAACGAACGGATAGATAAAACGTTTGGCGTTATCGACCCAGAGGTGCCCGCCCCACCACTGCTTCGGATCTCGAACTTCGGGAAGAATAAAATAGGAATCTACCGGCTCCAACACCTTCTCTGCCAGCAGCCCGGTGACCGCGGATTCAGTTCCGCCGATGTGCAAATCAAAATATTGCACCCCCGCCTTGGTCTCATCGACGATCCGTCGAATGATCGCGCCGCCCCGGGCCGGCACAAACTCGACACCGATGCCATAGCGTCGCGTGAATGCAATCTCCATCCCCTTTCGAAGCTCCGCACTGGGCGGAATGGAAGCGACGACCTTGCCTTCCTTCTTTGCCGCTTCGACAATCTTATCCCAATCAGCCGGTCGCGGTTGACCGGTTTGAGCGATAGCTGGATCAGCGCTCCAATGCAGAGCCACCAGCAACATTACCCAAAGGATCTTTGTCATATTCGTGCCTTTTGGACGATGCCTTTATAGATCCACGTAATTGAACCGCGGCATTTCCATCGCCACGCCGGCTCTCTTCGCCGCGGCTTCAAAGTCGTGGCGAATCCGCGGATCCTCATCTTCGTACTCGATCAAAGTTCCGCCTTCGCGAGTGCTGGTGCGAACCCCTTCCTTATTAATTGCTCGCCAACAGCCAAGAAGATATTTTCCTGACTGCCCGCTGTAACGAAACGCCAGCTGCCGCGCCGGTTTCTGACCAGTGTTGAAGTGTTGGTGAAACCAACCGCTCGGCGGACTGAACACGCTCCCTTCGCGCCAATCAACTCTGATCACCTGATCGCCATGGCCGGAACGATAAGGCCTCATTCCTGCTTCTTGAGGCCACATCAACGTATACCCCTCGGATCGCAGTATGAGCAGAATCGCGCCGCCTTGGTGGAAATGAGCCTTATGATAGCGCCCTACGGGCCATTCGGCGATGTGCCCGACCAACGTGCTGCCGCCCATATCGAAAGAAGTGATGCGCACGCCAAAGCCTTTAGCCTCCGACGGATCGACGAGAGCGCTGCGCGCATCGGCGATGAAATTCGATTCCCAATTGAAAAAGCCGCCGATCTCTCTGCGTTCGTTTTTGGCAACGAAGTAGTCAGGCTGTCCGTCGAACCGGTCGTCGAATTTGTAATCGCATCCCAGCACAAAGGGCATGTTATGCAGCAAATCGATCATCAACGGCGCGCTCGTCACGGCCAGAAAGGTCGCCGGTTCGTTGCTGCCGTTGATCATCCGGTGCCGGGTATTCAAAGGGATGGCGAACAAGCTGCCTTGCTGCCACTCGAAATGCATCTTGCGCTTTTCCTCGCCCGCCGACCAAATTTCGGTGGCGCCGATGCCGCGCAAGATATAGATTAATTTTTCATACAAATGATTTTCCGGATTAAGGGCGCCGCCCGGCGGGATCTCGCCGACATACATGCCGGTGAAACCCTCCATGCCTTTGAGCTCGATGTATGCGCCGCGGCCGCCCGTTCTCTTCCACGCTGCCCGCGGCAATTCGGTCACGTCCTCGATGCCATAGCCTGCAACAACCGGGATGCCTTCTTCGCGCAGCCACGCGTCGTAACTGGTTTCTCTCTTCGCCACGTCAGCCCTGTCCTTTCTGTTTCTTGCTCTGGAAGTACTCACCGCGCGTGACAGCCTCAGCGAGCGCGTCGTCCTCGGCGTCCCACAAGCCCAACGGATACCCGAACCAGGGTGTCTTGAGCTTCAATTCCGGCATCTGTTCCTGCCGCCAGATCTTGAGAGCTGCTTCCATGTAGCTCTGCTTCGGCAATCCCACCGGCGGAAAAGGCCCTTTGCGCGTGGCATCGATCAGCAGACCCGAACAACCGACGGCGCCGGGAAAGCTGCGCTCCTCGCGGCTGTTCATCAGCGAATGAGCCGAGGGATCGAGCAGCGGCACCCGACCGGCGATGATCTCGGCGTCGCGGTGCGGCTGCATGGCAAAGCTCAGCGCCCACATCACCATGTCCGGGTCGGCGGGGTCGATGTCCTCATCGACAACGATGATCATCTTGCTGGTCGGGTCCATCCCGGCGGCGGCGTGCAACGCTTGCTTGGGTTTACTCGGGTGGCTCTTTTTCATGCGAATCACCCACCAGTTCCAGCCGCCGCCCATTTCCGGACAGGACACTTCCAACACTTCCGGCAGGGCACAGCTATACCGAAGGTGGTTATAAAGCATCATCTCGCGGCAGGTTCGCGATATGCCGTTGGACTCGCTTGGTGGAAGGCCGACCAGGATCGCCGTGAAGATGGCGTCGCGGCGCATCGTGATTGCCTTGATATCGATCACCGAGCGAAACTCTCTCTCGACCATCAGGTATCCCGGATAATCGCTGAACGGCTCGCCGCGCTCTTTTAGGCTGGGGGAGATTTCTCCTTCGATGACGATCTCGGCCTCCGCGGGAACTTCCAAGGGAATGGTTTTGCAGCGCACGACATCCACCGGCCGGCCGCGGATCCCGCCGGCCACCGCGAGCTCGTCCACGCCATAAGGCAAGTTCGCGGCGGCGACGAAATTGATGTCGGGGAGGGCGCCGAGAACTATCGCCACGGGCAACGGCTGATTGCGGCTCGCCGCGTCTCGATGATGGTAGAGCATTGCATGATGCACCGGCGCGATGCCGGCGATCATTTTCTCTTCACCCCTGAAGTGACCGCTGTACATTCCGACATTGCGCACGCTGGTTTGCGCGTCTTGAGTAATGAAAGGTGCGGTAACACGAATACCGCCGCTGAAACCGGGCTCCTCGACGGGGGCGGGCAATCCGGTGAGGCCGAATTTCGCCAACTCGCCGCCGGTATAGACGACCTCTTGCACCGGCGCCCGGGCAACAGTTCGGGTATCGATGGGCTGGGCCAAAGCATGCCGCCACTTTTCGTACATATCCGAAGGCTTGTCACAGCCAAGACCGAGCGCGGCGATTTCCCGGGAGGAGCCATACATTCCGGTCACGACTCTGATGTCGTGCCGTCTCCCTCGGCTATCCAGAACATTCTCAAACAGGAAAGCTTTTCTCGCCTCGTCCGCAATGCCGCGATACTGCAGCCTCATAAGCGGCATCATCTCGGTGTCTTTGTTGATCGGCCGGCGCCAGCGCTGGAGCTTGCCGCGCTTATCAAGCTCCTCGATATAGGCGCGAAAGTCGGCAAAATAGCTATTCGACATGGGGCCCGCTTCTTTCCAGTAGCTATGAGGGCTTTATCTTTAGCGCAGCAGAGCCTTCGCGACCTTCAACGCCGGCTCGCGAACCATCTGCAGTTTTTCTTCGGACTGATTTTCCAGCGTGAAAAATTCCTTCACCGTCAACTCGTCTTTCGCCGCAATCACGCCGTTTTCGCGCAGCCAACCTGTGTCGACGTCGAATCGTTTACCATCAATACCGACCTGCCCGTGTGAATTTTGTGAAAGAGAATTGACGTCTGAATAAAGATTCATTTATACGCTAATATTTCATATGTCAATGAATTTTGGGCTGTCATTTCTTCGATGAAAAAGAATTTAGAAGCGGTCAACCGAGGCAAGCGGGTAGTATGCGAAAAGCAGATTCCACCCAGTGAAATCGACGAAATCCGGTCGCCATCAGGGTGTCAGAAAAGATGTGAATTACCCCGCAGCAAGCTGCGGGGTGTAAGAACACAGCGATAAGAATTTTCCCCAAAGACGTCACCCCCGAATGTTTTAATCGGGGGTCCAGTCAGAGTTTGCCTGGATTCCCGCTAAAAGCATACGGGAATGGAGTAAGGATTCACCCTTGCGCGGGCAGCCGCGGGGAATTAACTCGCAGCGATTAAATGCGAGAACCTGGAGGCATAGAGTCTCACAAGAATTATGTTAAGGCACAGCTCTTCAATAAAAAAGGCAAGTCGATCTTCAGATCGACTTGCCTTCGTTCAACCAAATCCGCCAAAACTTCTATTTCTTGCCGTTGGTGCCGAATAGCTCTGCACCCCACTTCTTAGCCGTAGCGTCCAATACTTCCTTCGGCGACTCGGCGACCGGCGGGAAGTCTTTCATCCACTCATAGGGCCGAGTCGCGTCGATAATTGCTCGCGAGTTAAAGCCCTTTTTAGTCGGATGAATAATCGGGTCCAGCGGACCGCTCCAGCACCGCCGCAGGATATCGATATCTTCAACCGGCTCACAACGAGTCGACATAGCCCAGATCATGTCGTCCGTGTTCGACGGATCGATATCGTCATCGACGACCACTACGAAGCGGCCGAGATACGCTCCTGCATGGCACTGCGAAGCAATAACCGCCGCCTGCTTGGCATGCCCCGGATAGCGCTGCTTGATCGAAACACACATCATCAACCGGCTGCCACCCGAAACGGTGAGCCAAACGCCTTTGACATCCGGCACGCCGGCCTTTTCCATCTCGTCCCAAATGAGCGCGGAACGCAGATACGAGCGATACCAGCCCAGCTCCGCGGGCGGCCGGCCCGGAGGCGAGCCGAGAATGATCGGGTCGTTGCGGTGATAAAGCCGCTTTACCTCGACCCAGGGTTCGGCCCGTTCCGCGCTGGCGTAATAACCGGTCCACTCGCCGAACGGCCCTTCGACCTTCGGATTATCGAAATGAACGTCGCCCTCGATGACGATCTCGGCGTTGGCCGGAATCGGCAGGCCGGAATACTCGCCTTCGATCATTTCAAAGGGTTCTCCGCGTAGCCCGCCGATAAATTCGTACTCCGGCACGCCGTAGGGCACTTCGATGCTGCCGGCGAGAAAAGTCAGCGGATCATGGCCAAACGACATGGCAATCTTGAAAGGCTTGCCGCTGGCGGCGTACTTTTCTCTCTGAATGCGGCCGTGCTTGCCCGGCGAAATATAAAATCCCAACTTGTTCTTGTCATGGATCATGACCCGGTAGGTGCCGTAATTGACCCAGCCCTCGTCGGGATCGCGGGTGATATCGACGCTGCCCGTGCCGATATAACGACCGCCGTCTTTGTCGTGCCAAAGCGGCGTTGGAAACTTGAACATGTCGATGTCGCCGTCTTTGTAGACGTTATCGAAGAGCGCGCTCTGCTTGACGAACTTTGCCGGCACCGGCTTGATGCTCTTGTAATTATCTTTCCAGATCTTGACGAAATCCATCTTGGTCTCCCCCGAAGGAAGCCCCAACGTCAAAGCCAAGCGCTTGCGCGATGAAAGCGAGTTCGACAATACCCGGTAGCCCTTCGGATAGCCTTTGATGTCTTCGAAAAGCACCGCCGGGCCGTCTTCTTTGTGGGCCACGATCTCGGTGATGGCGCCTATTTCTAAATTCCAGTCGCACCCCTTGAGGGTCTTAAGCTCCCCCATTTCATCTGCGATTTGGATCCAATCTCTAAGATCCTGATATTCCATTCTTACCTCCAGGTTTTCGCGGCAATAAAGCTTGAAGACGTTTGGCTGTATGTGTCGAAACCTTATCGAAAATTTTATAAGCGGTCAAGAACTCGGATAAACGTTGAATTCACGGCTAGTTGTAATTGAAAATAGCCGTTTATCATGTTACCCAATGGGGTGTGTCCGGGAAGCTCAAAAGCCTTGAACAGGTCAAGGCGATCGCGGCCCAAGCCCGCAACGATGGTAAGACCGTGGTTTTTACCAATGGCTGCTTCGATCTGCTTCACCGCGGCCATGTCTACATTCTCAGACAAGCCAAAGCTTGCGGAGACGTGCTTATAGTGGCCATCAACAGTGACAAGTCCGTTAAGCAGATCAAAGGGCCTCTGCGGCCCATAATGCCGGAGACGGATCGAAGCGAATTGATAGCGGCTATGGAGATGGTCGATTACGTCGTTCTATTCGACGAGCCGGATCCGTATAAGGTGATCTCGGCCATACGGCCCAACGTGCTGGCAAAGGGTGGAGACTGGAGCGTCGAGAGAATTATCGGCGCCGATATCGTACGGAAGGACGGCGGTCAAGTGGCCGTCATCCCGTACCTGGAAGCTTTTTCAACAACTGCGATTATCGAAAGGATCAAGAATTAAATGGCTAGAATCTGCTCAATCTGCGGTAAGGGCCGCTCGGTCGGTAATAATGTCAGTCACGCCAACAACAAATCCAAGCGTTCGTGGCGCCCGAATTTACAGCGGGTCAAAGGCAAATTCGACGGGCATGTCAAACGCGCCTTGGTTTGCACCAACTGCATCCATTCGGGCCGGGTTCAAAAAGTCGCATGACGCCCTCGTATAGCGATTTCCTACCGGAGTTCGCCCTTCGCGGTCTGATCTCGATCCGGGGTACCGCCGGTCCTGCCGCGCGCCCGAACGGCTTTGTAAACTCCTTTGACCTTCATGATATTTTGTAACACCTGTTTGAGGTGTTCGGAATTTTTGATCATGATCTCGAAAGTGTTCATCGCTTTTTGACCGGTGAACGTTCGAATCTGAGCACGCGCGATATTTGCGCTTGCGCTGGTGATCGCGGCGCTGATCGCCGCCAATAAACCCGGCTGATCGACGCAGGTCACCTCGATCTTTACCGGACGCGGCGCCTGTCCATTCTCTTCCCAACTGACCTCGATTTTGCGGTGCGGATCGCTCTCTAGAATCGTCGAACAACCGATCGTGTGAACGGTAACGCCCCTGCCGCGGGTAATGAATCCGACGATGTGTTCCCCGGGCAGGGGATGACAGCACAAGGCGAATCGAACCAGGACATCGTCGATACCTTTCACGCGAATTCCTAGATGCTTGATTTTCCCTGATGCCAAGCGAAACAGTCGTTCCAGGGAGCCTTCAGGCTGTTTGTGCCCGCTTTCCAATTTTTCCGGCGGCAGCAGCTTCGATAACACCTGCCCCGCCGTGATCCGGCCGTATCCCAGGGCCGCCAGTAACGCCTCCTCGTCTTTGAGCCCCAGTTCTTTGGGCAGCGATTCTAGTTTTCCCTGCGCCCTCAAAGTGGCGTAATCGAGAGCATAGCGATGGAGATCGCTCTCCAAAATTTCCCGCCCTAAAGCGACGCTGCGTTCGCGTTGTTGCGCCTTAAGCCAGTTTCTGATTTTGGATTTTGCCCTCGGGGTTTTGACCAGTTTTAACCAATCCCGGCTCGGCACTTGTTGGGGCGTGGTAATGATTTCGACGGTATCGCCGCTGCGCAAAATATACTTCAGCGAAACAAGCTGCCCGTTGACCCTGGCCCCGGAGCAATGCAGGCCTATGTCGGAGTGGATGCGATAAGCGAAATCGATAACCGTCGAGCCCTTGGGAAAATTGAGCAAATCACCATTCGGGGTAAAAACATAAAGCCCTTCGGAGAAAAGATCATCCTTTAAACTATGCAGAAACTCTTGAGGGTCTTGCAGATTCTGCTGCCATTCCAGGAGCTGGCGTAACCAAGTGTATCTTTGTATGTCGCTAACCTGAAAATCGTCGCCTTCTTTGTAGCGCCAGTGCGCCGCAATCCCTTCCTCCGCTACCCGATGCATCTCATGGGTGCGGATCTGGATTTCCATTCTTTCGCCGTAAGGGCCAATGACGCTGGTATGCAGCGATTGGTACATGTTCGGTTTCGGCACCGCGACATAGTCTTTGAATCGACCTGAAACCGGGCGCCATTGAGAATGAATGATACCGAGCGCTTCGTAGGCCTCTCTGGCGGTATCCACCAGAACCCGGAAGGCAACCAGATCATAGATCTGATCGTAGAGCAGATTCTGGCTTTCCATCTTCTGATAAATGCTAAAGAAGTGTTTAGGCCGTCCCGTCACGTCCGCCTCGATCCCTTCGGCTTCGAGCTTCCGGTTGATAATTGAAATGACTTCTTCGATGTATTTCTCGCGATCGGTTTTTTTCTTTGCGACATTACGCTTGAGCTGATGATACACCTCGGGATGAAGATACTTTAGCGATAAATCCTCCAGCTCGGTCTTGATCCAGGCGATGCCCAGCCGGTGCGACATCGGCGCATAGATATCCAAGGTTTCTTGTGCCGTGAGGATTTGTTTATCGAGCGGCATGTGATCGAGGGTCCGCATGTTGTGCACCCGATCGGCCAGCTTGATGAGGATGACGCGCACGTCTTTCCCCATAGCCATCAGCATCTTGCGAAAGTTCTCCGCCTGTTTCTCTTCGCGGCTGCTAAAGTTGGCGCGGCTCAGTTTAGTCACGCCGTCAACCAGAGCCGTGATCTCCTTACCAAATATATTTTTGAGCTCATCGAGCGTTGTTAGAGTGTCCTCCACCGTATCGTGAAGCAAACCGCCGACAATGCTGGGCTCATCCAGTTTCAAGTCGGTAATGATACTGGCCACCGCCATTGGATGGATTAAGTACGGTTCGCCGGATGCCCGCTTTTGGCCTTTATGAACATTGGCGGAAAATTCATAGGCTTTGCGGATCACCTCGACGTCTGCGGCGGGATGGTAGGATTGGACCTTCTCGACCAGGTCGCCGATTTTAATGTCCTTGCTCATGATCGTTACAAGGCTTTGGTTTCACCCTTTAGAGGAGCAATTCGCCAGCGTAAGACTCGAGAAATTCTTTGTCTTTCCGCCAAAATAATCGCCTCGAGAAGCCCCACGGCCTCTTCGATGCTCTTGTTCACTACATAATAATCGTACTGCATTACGTCCTGAATTTCACGCCTGGCATTAGCCAGGCGCCGGCGGATGATCTTCGTGTTATCCGTGGCCCTTTTCCCCAGGCGCCGTTTCAATTCGCCCCACGAAGGCGGCAGCAGAAAAATCGACACGGCTTGCGGATACTCTTTCTTGATCTGTCTCGCTCCCTGCACGTCAATGTCCAGAAAAAAGTCTTTCCCTTTGCCGATCGATCGATCCAAAGGGCGACGCGGCGTGCCGTAATAAAAATCATGAACCGTCGCCCACTCGGCGAATTCGCCTTTCGCTCTCATCGCCGAAAAACGCGAGTGACTAATAAAATGATAATCGCGACCCGGAATGTCGCCGGCGCGCGGCGCCCGGGTAGTATAGGACACGGACAGGGAAACTTCAGGGAAACGTTCCCGCAAGCCGTTGATCACGGTGGTCTTCCCCGTTCCGGAGGGAGCCGACAGGATAAAAACAATCCCCTGCCGCTGGTTGCTCTGTCTGGTGGCTTTCATTCGATGTTTTGCGTTTGTTCGCGGATCTTTTCCACTCTTTCCTTGCCATTCAATACCAACTGCACCACCGGCAACAAAGGTATCTTCGAGCTGATGGTATTTAACTCCCGCTGAACTTCCTGAAGCATGAAGTCGATCTTTTTGCCGACCGGTTCATTCTCCTGAATGACCGTTGATAGCGCGGTGATGTGAGTCTTTAACCGCACGACTTCCTCATGGATATCGCCTTTGAGCACCCAATTACCCGGGTCGAATTCCTCGTTAGATATCCTTGCCGTCGCCTCGGCATTTTTCGATACCGCGGAATTCTTCTCCAACCGTGGAGCTAAATGGGCGGCCTGCTTTTCCAAATCGGCGGCGATCTTTTTTAGGTGACGGAGCTGAGACTGCATATCCGCCTTCAGCTGGCGCCCCTCTCGAGTGCGCGACTGTTCGAGCTTCTGAATCGCCGACGTTACCGCGGCAACTAGCCCCTCTTTCTCCGATCCCGCATTGGCTTCGATGTCGCGCACGCGTAAGAGATCGGGAATGCTTGCGAAAATGGCAACATTGATTTCGCCGGCCAAGTCAAATTTATTCTTGGCGCGCTGAATTGCCTTAAGATATTTGCCGAGCAGGTCTTCATCCAGTTCAACCTCTCGCGCATAGCCCGGCGTCGCCGTCCTGTTGATAAACAAGTCGATGCGGCCCCGGCTCACGGTTTCACGCAAGCTCTTACGGATCTCCTCTTCAAAGCCGAGATATTCACGAGGCACTCTGAGCTGAAGATCGAGATGTCGATGATTCAAGCTTCTCACTTGAACCGTAATCTTCGCATTCTTGCTCTGCCGCGAAGCCTCCCCATATCCCGTCATACTCTTCATGGCAATCCCTTTATCACGCGGTTAAGTTTGGCGATTGGCACCGCAACCGTACCGACTTCATCGCCGACCAATCCGGCTGCGTGATTGGCTAATACCGCCACCTCTTCATAGTTGGCGCCGGCCGCCAAAGCCAACGCGCACACCGCCACCACCGTATCTCCCGCCCCGGTTACATCGAAAATTGCCCGAGCTTGAGTGGGAAAGTGTCTCACCGCCTGGCGCGGGCGAAAGAGACTCATCCCTTCAGGGCCGCGCGTGACCAGGACTGCTTTCGCGCGCCACATTCGCACCAGCCGCTGCCCAGCCATCGACAGTGTTCGATCGTCGTGAATGGCGACTCCCGAGGCGGCGCTGGCTTCGTCTTTGTTGGGCGTGATCAATGACGGGCATTGATAACGGCTGTAATTTTCCTTTTTAGGATCGACGATAAGACGGATTCCTTGCCGTGTTGCGAGACTGGCGAGGGAACTCAAGAGTTCGTGATGAATGACGCCTTTGCCGTAGTCGGAAACCACTATACCGTCGAACCGGCCGGCCCTTTCGCCTATGAACTTACAGATCTTTTTCAGGGTCGCATCTTTGATTGCGGCGTGATTTTCACGGTCCAGGCGAACGATTTGCTGGTGGCTCGGACGGGCAATGATCCGGGTTTTTTGAATGCTTTGAATCTCTCGATCGGCAAACACCCCACGGGTCGACGCGCCGATGCGGCGCAGGTCATCGGTCAATGTCTTGCCCGGCCCATCTGCCCCCACCACTCCACACGCCGTCACCTGCGCCCCCAGGCTTCGCACATTATGGATAACATTGGCCGCGCCACCGAGTCGAGAACTCTCGGAGCATACGCGAAGCACCGGGACCGGTGCTTCGGGCGACAGCCGATCGACGTCGCCCCAGATAAACCGGTCCAGCATGAGGTCACCCACAACCAGCAAATGTACTTTGCAGAAGTTGCCCAAGATTTCTGATAATCGCTCCGTTCCGTTCATTGAATCGTCTTTCTCCCGCACATCCTCAGGCATCACCCTCAAAGCAACGCGTAATAATATTCTTCGTTCTTTTTTGCCATCTGCTCCATCGTGAAAGATTGCACAACCCGCGCAGCGCCTCTACGTCCCATCTCTTGCGCCATCGACGGATCCGCAATTAACTTTGCAATTGCCTCGGCGAGTGCCCGCCCATCTTTGGGTGGCACCAGATACCCCGTTTCGCCACCGATGATGGATTCCGCCAGTCCACCCACCCGCGTTCCTATCACAGGCTTTCCCGCCGCCATCGCCTCTAGCGCGGCCACTCCTAAACCTTCATACAAAGAAGGCAGCACCAGGAGATCGATCGAGGCCAAAAACTTCGCGACATCGCTCACAAAACCGACAAGAGACACATCCTCTGATAATCCTAACCTTTGGACTTGCCGTTCAATCGGCATTTTCTCAGATCCGTCTCCGGCCAGTAAATAGCTAATTCGATGCCCCCGATCTTTCAGAATCCGCGCCGCTTCCAGTAAAAAGCGATGCCCTTTTCTCTCTTCGAGAACGGCAACCACCGCAACGACAGGTATCGCATTGCGGTGTTTGCCCTGTTTTGCCGCGGACTGGAATGGTTTGGGATCGATGCCGCTGTAAATCAATCGAATCGAACTCCGATCCACTCCCGCCTTCGCCAGCAGATCCGCGATGGACTGGGAAATCGCCACGACGCCATCGACCCTGCGATTATAGATATAGCGCGTGTACCAATTGTTCGCCTCAGGATAGTCCATTCGCCGCGTGACGAGATATTTCGGGCTCGTGGCGCCTCGTGGCAACCAAAGAGAGAGCGCATGCGCTCTCTTGGTGTGCAGGTGCACGATGTCATATCTTTCCTGATGTATCAGGCGCCGGAGCGCCGGAACGGCTCGGATATCCGCGTCGTTGCGGACGGTCAGAGGAATCTTCCTCACCGTTGGGTTCTGAGACAGCCGGAATAATTTTCCCTCGGGATGCGTCGCGAGATCGTTGCGATGACCCCAGTCGGCGAGATTTTGTAGGAGTCCGAATACCTGCGCCTCCCCACCACCCCAATTTTTCTCAGGATCGATGTGCAGAATTCTAAGAAGGCGGCTATGACCGCTTCCGCCCAACTTCCTTCTTCTCCTCTAGCTCAAGCTCCCAGAGCTTAGCATACTTCAGAAAAACATAAACCGCGGCGGTAACCGCGACGTAAAAGCCGGCAAAGCCTTCCATAAAACCTCGTTTCAAGACATACGAGCGAAAAAAGCGGAATGCCGGCCGAAAAAGCGCATCGCTCAACCGCCAGCGCTGGTTTTGCTTACGAAGTTCCCCTGACGAAATCGATGTGAAACGGTTGATTCTTTGGATATGATCGTCGATATTGCGATAGGAAAAATGATGTAAAGGATGGCGCAGCCGCCGTAGCGCGCCATCGACGACGATTTTTGCATGCGGCTCAGTTCCACCCCACGTCGCCCGATCGCGGCGGAACAAACGGGCATTGTAATCGGGGTACCACCCTCCTCGCCTCCACCACCGGCCCAGGTAGAATACCATACGGGGAAGCACGAACCCTGAATACTGCCCGCCATTCAAGGCCAACTCTTCACGGATTTCCCTTTGGAGTTCCCGCGTAACCTCTTCGTCCGAGTCTACCGATAGAACCCAATCTTTGGTTGCCTTAGATTGAGCGAACGCCTTTTGATTTCCATAGCCGGCCCATTCGCGCTGAATGATGAGATCGGTAAACTCGCGACAAATCTCCACGGTGCGATCCGTACTGAAAGAATCCACCACGACAATTTCATCGCACCATCGCAAGCTTCTCAGACAGCGGGCGATATTATCTTCTTCGTTAAAACAAACAACGATAGCCGACACGCTTGGCCCCGAGGGGAAACTATTCCGTGGGTCATCCATGGCTTTCAGAAGATAGGAGGAGACTGCGCAAAAATCAAACTATCCCTTCAGAGCAGGAAGCAGATGGGATGTTGCGAATGAGAAGAGGCCGCAACGACCTTCAACGGACGTTGCAACGGCTAAACGGATTTGAATTTCAAGCGCATGTATCGGTTCGACAGCCAGGACCTCCACAAGTAGAAGCGATACTTAACGAAAAACGGCCGCAGTGCGACTGCTTGACGCAACGCCTGATCTCCTTCGTGGCGATTGCGCTGCCGCCACCTGACCTTGGCGAGACGATAATAGCGATACGCTAATCGCCGGAGCACTCGCTTTTTACCCAGCAGTTTTTCCGCTTCAGGAAATGCCGCGCGCATCTTCTCGATCACCCGGATATTCTCGGTAAGTCTCAGCGCTTGATCGCGGGTGATGTTACCGCCATGTTTTCTATAGAAAAACACGATCTCGTCGAGATAGATGACCGGATAATGCCCGAACAGTTTAAAACACAGGTCCAAATCGTGGCAAATACGAAAGCTCTCGTCCAACCCCCCTAGAGACAGATAGGCGTCTTTACGAATCAAGGAAGCTTGCATACGATAAATGCTCTTGTCAAATAGGTCGCCCCAAGTCACTCCTGCGGCGGCGAGCCTGCGAGATTTCCCGGCCGGCATGATGCTGGCGCGATGGTGCTCGTTGCCGTTCAGATAAGCGCCATTTGCAAACACCATTGCCGCCGCGGGATTCCGCTGTGCCGAGGCGTAGAGCGACTCCAAATGATTGCGCGCGCAGACGTCGTCGGAATCTTGAAATGCAATCCATTCGCCCCGGGCTTGCCACACTCCGAAATTACGCGCCGCCGAAGCGCCGTGATTCTCCTGATGGTACACACGAACATCGTCACCGTAGGCACCCAGAATTTGGCGGGTATGATCCGTTGAGCCATCATCGATGACGATCAGCTCAAAACTTTTAAAGCTCTGCGTCAGCACGCTGTCGATAGTTTCACCCAGGAAAGACGCCCGGTTAAACGTGGCGATAACGACTGAGATGAGGGGCGCCGGCGGTGCAGTCATCATGGCCGGCGTCTATGTCGAAGCAGCTGTTTCTGAACTTTCCCGGCTATATAGCCACAATGCTTGGCGATACGGCCTTCAGTCTTGTAGGCTTTCTGTCGCCGTCCGCTTGCGCTATAAATCAAGTACCGTAAACAATTGCCGATCAGACCCGGCACTGTGCGAAACCATATCGAGTCGTGCCGATAAATACTCCGGCTTAAACCTTTGCGATACTGGACATCCCGGTTATAGGAACTGCCGTATCGTTCCGGATTGAGCTCGTGATAGACGATCGCGTCGGGACTATAGCCTATTTTGAAGCCGGCTCGACCGACACGTATCGAATACTCGGTATCTTCACTAAAACCCGAGGCGCCGGGACCTAAACGGGTATCGAACGAACCCACTTTTTCGTAAACCTCGCGCTTGATCGACATGTTCGTACCCGTCAAGCCGCGGATTTCACAAAAGGCGTCCCCATAGTCAATGAGGGGAATGTTATATTCGCGTAAGCGGGACACATCCGCCGGCCGGCCGTCTGGGTCCACACCCGGTAAGACTCTTCCCTGAACAGCGTCAAACACACTTTTTTTATAAGCAGCAACATGCTGGGCAAGACAGAATTTATCGACTAAAACATCATCATCCAATATCAACAACCAATCGCCGGCGGTTTCGCTCAACCCAAGATTCAGCGCCCCAGCCTTACCAGGTTTCAAATGCTCCAAAATCTTGATCGGGTACTTTCTTTCTTTTGTTGACTCTTGTCTAAGTATCTGGGGCGTATTGTCTGTCGAGTGATTGTTGATGACAATGATTTCTACAGTAGTCCCGTCGGGACAGCTCGCTAATTCTAAACTGTCCAAAAGTCTTTTCAGACTGGACCCACGGTTGCGCGTCGGTATGATGACACTCATTCGACGGTTCAATGTCATCGTCATTCAGAAACCCCACGCCTGCGCCCAAGTGCTCCGCCCTTCAATCCGGCTCCAGTCATGCGGAGCTCCCCCACCCCCGCGAATAGACCGAATCGTAATCATTCCTGTATTCCCCGGACGTCGCTCGCACTACCGGATTCTTGCGCACCGATTCCAGCAGCACCTGAACACCGTTGATATTAGTTTGAATACAGGGCGAAGAGTCGATGATGCTGCGGTCGACGTGGGACTCCGCCGCGAAATTCACCAGAGCCCAAGGCTGCTCTTCTCTCAGAATGCGTTCGACGAGTCCCCGATCAGCGATATCACCTCGCAGGAATCGGTAGTTCTTCCCTTGAATGTCGGCAAGGTTTTCCGGGTTGCCTGCATAGGTCAACTTATCCAAGTTCACGACCCTGCAATTCGTGTCCTGGCTCAGCAGCCGAATGAAATGACTGGCGATAAATCCGCACCCGCCGGTGACCAAAATAGTCTTCATACCTGAAGGGTTCGTTACGAGTCTTAATCCTAAACGTCAAGCTGCGACTGGTCGTATTGAAAGCAACCCACTACAAAATACATGACAGCGGACGAGAACACTACAAAAAAGAAGAAGCCGCTTGTTGCTTAATCGCGCAAGCGGCAAATAAACTGCCATCAAGTAATTTCCTTGTGCCTCCAGCGCGACTGTAGCCGCATATTCTTTTGATCCCGTCGTCTGCTTTGGCTAATCACCTGCATGACCCAATGACGCTTAGCAAGCCTGCTTGTAAAAACCGAACCTAAGTAAAGCTTAAGGAAATAGAGCTTTTCGGTGCGCCGAAGAAAGTGCCCCAAGGTCCGATTCAGCTGTACGAGATTTTTTATGCGGCGCCTATGACTTAACTCCGAATAACGCCGCACTCCCTCGATATCCAAAAGATAAAACGACTCGTTGTCTTTGTCTGCAGTCACTATAATATTGGCGTCTTTAAGGTCATTGTGGTAAACGCCGCAGCGATGCAGTTCCTGAAAGACCAAAGCCAATCCCTTGATAAACCGCCGGCGCCGGCCAAGCCCTGTGCTGCCCGGCGCCGGCGTCAGATCATTACACCAGTAGGCATCAGCGGTCTTACCGCCGATGATTTCTTCCGTTAAGTAAAAGCTTTTGCTTACCATTCCCCAGCGGCGGAATTCCACCGCTGCAACGGACTTGGCCGTTGCGATACCCGCGTTCTTCAGAATTTTTGCTCCCCGGAGCGCTCGCACGGCACCCGATTGGACCAAGAGAGAAACTAACCGCGATCGAACTGAAAACACATTGTACCGTTTCACATAGATGCGACAGACTCCTCCGGACACCTCGAGCGGGATTCGGGCAACCTTGATCTTCTTTTGATCTTTAACAATGAGGCATTCTTTCCCGGTGAAAAGCCGGTCCGGGTCCGATATCAGATCAACAACCGGCTGCCCGATGAATTTTCGATCGATCCATATCGATGACGCGCCGCGCTTAAGCGAAACGAGATCAGCCAGCATTTCCATTGCAGTTCGGCCGCGCGATGGCAACACGCGCGAGCAGATTTTCCACTTTCTTAAAATGGTTCTGCCACGAGAATTCCGCGCCTATGAGGGTAGCCGCCCTTTGAAACTCCTGGTCACCGGTTCGCTTGAGTAACGCCACCAATTTGCTCTCCAGTTGGTCGGGATCCTCGGGATTATCGATGATGCCTTCTCGCAGAGCACCCGACAAAATCTCAGCCGCTCCGACTTCACGACTGACCAAAACCGGTAATCCCGACGAAAGCCCCTCTAGAACGACGTTACCGAAAGCCTCTTGCACCGCCGGCAAAGCAAGAAGGTCTGCCGCTGCATAATAATTTTCAACGTCGAATTGCCGGCCGGCGAAGACGATCCGCCCCTTTCCCACTCTCTCTCCCCTTTTTTTGTACCGCGCAATCCGCGCGTCATCGCCAACCACCAATAACCATGAGTTCTTTAATCTGGGCGAATTCCAAATCGACAGGAGACGGTCCAATCCCTTTCTTCGGAACCCGCTACCGACAAACAAGACCACGTCGGCATCCGCTGGGATTCCCCATCGTTGACGGATCGCGGTGCGCGCTTCATCTCGCCGGTTTGGATGAAAACGAGTTGGATCGACACCATTGTAAAGGACGGTAATTTTGTGCTCCGGGATTCGATAGTTGGTCATCAAATCCCTTTTGACCTCCGCCGAAACCGCGAGAATCTCAGTGAATCCTTCACCCCGATACTGTCGTTTTTCAATGGCAAGAATACTACGGTGATAAATACTTACTTTCTGCCACAACAGCCGCCACAATCCACTTTCACGTCCGAAACGCTGCAAAAAATCACGATGGGATCCGCCCCCGCTGCGTAAGACGTCTTGTTTCACAATACGCCCAAATCCGACCACGACGTCGCACCGGTAGCGGGCGGCGATTTTCGGCGCGCGTAGCGCAAAACTCCACAGGCGAGCAGTTCTTCCAAACGGCACGACCGGAACTCGATGAGCAATGACGCCGGCGGGAACTGGCACAGCGTACTCACTACAAAACAAATGGATCTCGTGACCGAGATCTCTCAGACCTTCCGCAGTCCGGTATAAATCCCGTTCGGTTCCTCCCTTCAGATCGAAGCGCTTATGAATGAGGCCGATTCTCAAAATTTTGACCTTTTCGCCTTCACGAATATTTATCTGCGAAGAAGAGTGCCGAGGGCGCAGAGTTTCGCATCACAGCGCGTCATCGATCAAAGCGCTCTGCCGGGATATCACTGTCCCTGACCCCGAACCAGAATGAGCCGGGCATCCCCATAAGGACCCGCGCCCCGGCTGCGCCCGATAATGGGGATCTTGGATGCCAATCCGGCGGTCTCAGAACCCCACATATCTTCTTCAACGATGAAGAAGTCTCTAGATTGCCGCAATCTCTCCCGCAACAATACAGGGTCATCGGGAAGGATGCTGATTTTATCTTTGCCGTAAAAGATGATCGAAGAAGAATCGATAGCGCGGGGAAATAGAACCAGAGACTGACTACTGGCAACTTTTTCCAACGCTAATTGCATGAACTCTTTGTAACTCCCGGTCATCGCCAGTCTCGGAAAAATAACGCCGTGCATGAAAACGATCGTCAGCACCGACACTGACACCATTTGCTTCACTGCGCTCGCCACATTGCACTGATAAAAATTACGCCCGATTGAAAACCACAGCACTGCCGAAGCCAGTAGAACCGTCGGAATGAGCCAGCCGGGCTGGTGCAACACTGCCGAGAGCGCTGACAGTTCAGCGGCGACGTCCGTTTCCAGAGGTATTCCTAAGGATTCCAATAACGCAGCTAAATCCAACCTTGCCCAGTGGGCGGCAAATGCGATGACAAAAACAAGGCCGATGATACATGCCAATACGCACACAAACTTGCAATAGGATTTCCCAACGCTCACAACCGCCTGGCGACGAAGCCAGACGGCAGTCATCAACGCTAGCGGGAGGTAAAGTGGCAGGATATACGGCGGTCTCTTCCCGGCCGAAAGAGAAAAGAAAACAAAGATCCCAACTGCCCATACCCCCAAAAAAAGCATTTCATCTTTCCGATATTCCGCCTTTTGAAAATAGGACCAGATAACCGCCGGCAAGAACAATGTCCAGGGCATCCCCAAGGTGAAAAGATACGGAATGAAATAATAAACCGGTTTCTGATGCCCAGTCCCGCCTTCGCCACGGACAAAGAATCGCGCGAAATTTTCTTTGACAAATTGAATTCCGAAGAACTCGTTGCCGCCGAGGTAAAGTGCGACACCGTACCAGGCAAAGCACACCACAATTCCCACGACGATCCCGGGATGACGAAGTAGCGCTACCAGAACATCCCATCTCTTTTGCAAGACCAGGAAGGTGGTGATGACTAAGCCGCAGAGAATCACGCTGACGGGTCCTTTTGCCGTTACGCCAACGCCGACGATAAAAAAGAACAGATACCACCAGGCTTGATGCCGCAGGAAACCGCGATACAGGGAATAAAAGAGCATTAACGATACTGCGACAAAAAAGGCCAGCGCCATATCGACCCGGGCTTCTATCCCTGAGGTGTAATACAGCGCCGTCGTTGCGAGAATCAATCCTGCCCAAAGACCTGTTTCCGAATCATACAAACGCCTGCCGAATAAGTAACAAAGCAGGACTCCCAGACTGGCGAAAAGAGCCGATGGGAATCGAATGCTCGATTCGGTCATTTCTCCGCGAAGGATTGAAGCCATAGCGGCAAACCAGTGAAAGAGCGGCGGCTTCGAAGGAATTTGTTCGCCTGACTTGAGAGGAAACAACCAGCGCCCTTCGAGCACGATATCCCGCACCACCAAAGCTTCGCGCGGCTCTGCCTTGTCGTGGAACGGACTTTTGCCGAGAAAGAGCATAAAGACGAGCGCACAGACTGTCGCCAAAATCACCAGATGAAGTAGAGCGTTTCGACTATTGGTGTTTTCCATGGTTCGCCGTGGGCAACGAGCTGTTTTGCCAACTCATCAACCTTCGAAAGCTACCAGTTGTGTCAACCCAGTCACACTCCCTGCGCCGCTGGCGCGTCTTCGCCTCCAGCCAGCGCAGCAACCGGCGATTAGCTTCGCTTGAATCCTGCGCTCCCAAATACGCCCGGAAAAATCTCATCCGGTCTTGCAGAGTTATCGAGGGCAAGGGAAATCGGTTGAGTTGCACCAAGTTCCGTTTCCAGAAAGTCTGCGGCAGCCATTTTGGAAAGCGCCGGGTACGGTCGTTATCCATAAAATAAAACTGTAAACCGATTGCCGGAACTCGGTGGACCAGGATATTGGACGGTACCAAGTCACCATGGATGAATCCGAGATCATGAAAACGCCGAATCTGCCGTGCCAAGGCTCGCAGGCTGTTTCGTTTTTCAACCAGTGCAATACCAGCTATTGCGGTGCTGCAACTTTCATTTAAAAAAGTGGGCAAAGGCGCGCCATCCATTCCCAGGGTCACCACGAAAGCTCTTTTCAAAATGCCGAGACACCGTTCTTCGCCCGCGGCGATCGTGATCGGAACGAGAAATTCGGCTTCCGACAACGCGACTCCCTGTTTTAAGAAGCGAAGCGCCTTGGAATCGCGAAACCAGTCTTTTATCCCGCCCCAATACGATGCTGGATGAAAAATCTTTAGAAATAAGCGGTGACTTTCGTCTTTGTCAAAGAAGTTCACCATCACCGTTTGCGGATGTCGCCTAGTCACCTGCTCGCGGATATGGCTCAAAAGGCAATGCCATAATTCATTAGACCATCTCACTGGAAGAACTCTGAGGTTCCAGCCATCCAGAACGAGATCGCGATATCTCAGCTCAGTTGCCAATGCTACAACTCTTTAATGAAATCCGGTTTAATGCTCTACCTATTTTCGTCTGGCTCTCGTCCGGAGCGAGACTTATACAGAGTTCTCTGCTGGTGTTGGGATTCAATCTCACGTTTGCTCGGCCTCATGGTACCATGTCACAAACCGATCCCAATCCGCTGTCGTCAAGTATTCTCTCCGGGGATCCAACTTCCACACCGAACGCAATATACGGCGGAGATTCTTCTCCGCAAACGGCTTCGGCAGCTTGCCTAGGAACAATCTGGCCTTATCGAAATCGATAATGTACCCCTTCACGCCGCCGGGCTCCGCGCGCACCAAGATATTCTTCAGATTCAAATCGCTGTGATAGACGCCTTGACGATGAAGGAAGCACAAACTCGTTGCCACCGGCCGCAAAACCTTTTCAGCCGTCCATTCTCGCACAAAGCCATTTTGCAATGCCGTCCACAAATCGTAAGATCCTTTCAATTCACGAGTGATCAACCAGCCTCTATAAAAGGGCCCAAAAACACCCTCCACGCAAGCGCCATAGACTTCAACGGTGGGGACGCCTCGCCGGCGCAGTTCTTCGGTAACGGCTAATTCCCTAAACGGACGCGGCGGCCAGGAAAAGAACGTCCTACCGGTCACCCCTTGGAACAACCCGCCATGGTGGTAAGTTCGGATAAGAGCGTTTTCACCATTTCTCAGGCGCACCGTTCTTAACCTTTGCCTTCCTTGAAAGCGGCTCAGTGCTCCTAAGTTATGATCCCCCACGCACACTTCGACATGAAGTTCATGCGCCACGTCGGCGCGCACTAAAAGCCGCCGCTGCCGATCAGCGACGACTTTATTGAATCCATCCGGCGCCGCACCCCAGATTCGATCGTGGCTTAACACTCTTGGTCCAATAGAGCCCGCAAAAGCAAGCAAAGGAAGAATGAGAAGGATTATACAGTAAGATATCGAGGCTCATAGCCGGTGGCGCAAGCAACCGGCAATTCGTCTCGATGCTGTAAAACGAGCTTCACAGCTTGCAAAACATGTTCTGGCCTGATGAGTTTTATGCAATCTTCCGTTCCCAGCGGACAGCGCCTGCCTCCGTGTGAACTACAAGGCCTGCACGATAGCGTCTTTTCGACAACGACGGCTTTCGAACTGTACGGATAAAATCCTAACGATGGTGTTGTCGCACAAAATATCGCCACCACCGGCACGCCCCGGGCGACTGCGATATGCATCGGGCCGCTGTCATTGGTAATAAACAGATGGCAAGCGCTCACGGCCGCGGGTAAATCGCACAGCGCTGTTTTGCCGGCCAACATCGCGACGGAAGTACCGCAAAGCTCTTGTATTTTCGCAACGGTTGCGGCGTCTTCGGGACCGCCGAAAAGAATAATCTGGCAATTTAGATCTTGCTTCAGGCGCCGTATCAATACGGCGAAGGAATCCGGCGACCAACGTTTGGTCGCCCAGACAGAACCGGCATTGATCCCGACAACGGTTTGGTTAAGATCAACACCGGCGGAGTCCAGTAACCGGCGAATTTTCTCTTGGCTACCCGGGATCAGGGGAAGATCAATGACATGCCGGCAGTCTTTTGTAGAAATTCCGAGAGCCTCAAGAATGGAAAGATTCCGCAGGACATCGTGACGCATGGGGTCCCTATTCGCTAGAGCATGAAACAAGAATGCTCCCTTACTCTGCCGAAAACCAACACGATAAGGAATCCTCGCCAGGAGCAACAACAAGGCGCTTCGAAAAGATCTATGCGGCGAGATTGCCAGCGTGAAATCCTTAGACCTGAGAATCTTGGCGTTGCGCCATAATCCCGACAAACCGGCATCTACGAGCCGCTTGTCATCAACGATGATCTCGTCGATCTCCGGATGAGAGGCTAGGATTTCCCTTCCGACGGGAGCGCAGAGGAGCGTAAGCTTGCCCCCTGGAAAGCGCCGCTTGATTTCGGAAAGCAACGGTAAGGTAAGAACCGTATCGCCGAGAAAACTGGTTTGAACGACCAGGACGTTTTTCCAGTCGGCAATAGCCATCAATCACAAGTGGGCAGCTTCGTCGATGAGCATGACCGGAATATCATCTTTAATCGGATACATGAGGCGACAGGCATCACAAATCAGACCCTCTCCGCTGTCATTCAGATGAATATCGCCTTTGCATTTGGGACAGGCCAAAATATCCAATAGCTCCTTACTAATCGCCATTATTCCCCCTACTTGCTATTTCTCAGCTTTCATCGCTGCCGCCACTCTTTCGGAATCACGGGCCCCCACTAAAACGAGATAACTAATCTCGCCCATAAAATAACCAAAAAACAGAGCTTGATCAAATCATTACCGAGATCGAAGCCGCAGGCCATGTCAAAAGAAAGTCACTGTTTTCCATCGACCATCAGCGACGAAAGGGAATCAAAGCATCACGGCCACGATTATAGCTGCGCTGGGACTGCGCCGGGTCGCGATTAACAAAATGTCGATGAAACATCGGGTGATGAAGACTTCTCACTTCATGCTCCAAAAGAAACACGACACGCTCGGTATCCGGATCGACGATGGATCTAAATCTGAACTGGTGATTGCGCACCTCTTCGGCAATCAATCCATGGGTATTTAAAAAATGATAAGGCCTGGAGAAGTTGGCCACATAGATGGCAATATGATGGCCATCGTAAGGAACGGCCGGCTCTGCCGATTCCCGAAAACAGAGTCTTTGGTTGCGTCCAATCAAAACCTCCGTGACTGGTTTGAGGGAATCCTTCTCAACACGGGCAGGGGCTTCCAATACGTTTTGGTAAAAGCGCGCGATGGCGGCCGCGGCACCTTCAGGCACGGTGAACTCAACGTAGGCAATTCCTTGAGCCATGTCGCCAAAACCCGGGGCGGCGGCATAGCAACGAAATTCATTGCCCCAAGGACAGGTGATCGTGACATGATCAGCGCTCGTGGACCATGAAAATTGAGTTTCTTTGAGGGATAATTCAACCGCGGAAAGCCGCTCCCGCAGAGTATCTAATTCGGGCAGGACAAGACCGATATGGCCGGCAATCCTTTGCGGATCTCTGGTGGGTAAGTGAAGCTGCTGCTCGCCGATATTGGCCCACATATTTCCCAGTCCGACATTGAGATAGGGGTCGCGGGTCAAGCCCAGCCCGACAATATAAAAAAGAATCGCACGGGCCTGATCCGGCACCTGTAGATTGATGTGCTCTAGCGATACAATATTACCCACATCTTCTCCAATGTAATCAGCCATCGCTCGTCTCCTTGTCATTGACAAATCCGGCTAGTGACCGCCGCAAGCAACAATCCGTCACCGTGGGCCCATGTGACTCAATCTTCGAGCGTTTGAATCCAGCGCCACTCTTGAGCTAGTCCTTCTTCCAAACTGACCTTGGGACGATATCCTAACTTGTCCTTTGCCGAATCAAGTCGCGCTCGAGTATGCCGCACGTCGCCCTTTTGACGTTCGAATGGTTTTAGCTTCGCCTTGCGGCCGGATAATTCCTCGACAATGCGAATCACGTTTAGCAGACTGCTTTCAGTACCGCCGCCAAGATTAAAGACTTCGCCCGCTCCGGGATAAAACGCCGCCCCCAATAGCCCATCGACGATGTCCGCGCAATAAGTAAAATCGCGTGTTTGCTCGCCATCGTCGTAAAGCGGAATCTCCTCACCTTTGCGCAGGCGGTCCATAAAAATATGAAAAAACATATCGGGCCTTTGCCTCGGCCCATACACCGTAAAAAAGCGCAGAGATACAGTTGGCGCGCCGTAGGCTTTCCAATAGAGATAACAAAGATGCTCGGCCGCCAGCTTACTGACGCCGTAGGGTGACACCGGCCGGGTTCCGCCTTCTTCACGCATGGGAAGATCATCCGTGTCGCCGTATACCGAAGACGACGAAGCATAAATAATTTTCTTGACCGCCGACTCCTTACAGGCTTCCAAAACTAACTGAGTCGCCATAACATTGTTCTGACTATAATGAATAAACTCATCGCCCCAACTGGACCGGACTCCCGGCTGCGCCGCTAAATGAAAGACATAGGATACATCCTTCACAAGCTCTCTTAAATTCAACCCCAATAAGTCGTTTTCAAGAAATTCAAACTTTGAGTGATTCAAAAACCGCGCAAGATTTTTCTCCTTAAAGCGGCGCGGGTAATTATCTAAAAATTTATCGATGCCAATGACGTCATAATTTTCACTAAGCAGTTTTTCCGCTAAATGCGAGCCGATGAAACCGGCGACCCCCGTAATGAGAACTTTCATAGTATCCCTTTACTCGCTATCAAAGATTCGAAAAATGTTTTAACCATCCGCAACGCCGGCCCAGAGGCATACCTTATGCTTCGCGCCGTTCGCCGGGCTGCCGGATCCTGCGAATCACGGCTTCAATCAAAGATTCTTCCTGCGCGACAACCATTGAGACACGCAATGCGAGCAATTTACCCCTAGAAAAAGGAAACCGAATCAGTTTCAAAATGTCCTTTTCAGTTGTGACGATCAGATCAAGATTGCGAGCGATACGGTTGATCAGTTGCCAATCCGCCGTCGAGTATTCGTGATGATCGGGAAATTCCAGGGTCTCGACGATTTCGCCATCAAATTCGTCAATCGATCGATAAAACTTTCCTGGACTCGCAATTCCCGCCACCGCCAGGATTTTACTCCGGTAGAGATGCGTAAGCGGGTACTCCTTCCACCGGTTCGATTCGAACCCTATCAGCGCCTGCGGCTCAAGCGCCCCATGAAAACTCGGACGACCTCCATTCGTCGGCATCAAACCCTGCCATTGTTCCGAGTTGCCGGTGATTAAAAAGCAGTCGGCTCTCTCGAGAGATCGCCTGGATTCTCGGAAGGGACCGCATGGCAAAACCCATCCTGGCACATCCTGGCCTAAAAGGACTAAGTCCAAATCACGCTTCAACTTGCGGTGCTGAAATCCGTCATCAAGGATAAATACGTCTATTGGCTTGTGATTGAGTAACCCCAAGCCCGCCTGATGCCGATCTTTAGCTACGCTGACGGTCAGACCGTAGATCCGAGCCATCATGACCGGCTCATCGCCCGCGGCTAACACTTCGGAGCCATCGATCGCGGCCCGAGAAATACCATCTTCGGAACACAAAATAACCGGGCGAAATTCCTTCCGCTTATAGCCGCCGCTGAGAATACCGACACTAAATCCGCGCTCCGCTAGGCGCTGCGCCAACCATAAGGTCGCCGGGGTTTTTCCCGTCCCTCCCACGGTTAAATTGCCTATGCTAATGACCGGCCGATCCAGCGCACGAACGGGAATCCACTTCTTCGTATACAGAAAGTTGCGAAACGCGACAGCGAGTGAATATGCAATCGACGCCGGCAATAGCAAAACCCATACTATTTTACCCAATAGCCCTCTTCGCTCCCAAACGCGCTGGATGCAGAAGCTGTTCATCAGAAATTCGGGCGCAAGAGCGGATTGTTCAGCAAGGTTTATACATCGACCGGTGTCGCAAGATAATTGGCGACGATCTTGACACTACGCTCAACCACCGAATAGTCGGCCGAAGCGATTTCATAAGCCCTGTCCCCCGCGGCCTGACATCTTTCCGGCTCAGACAACAGCGTCGTAATTTCCCGCACTAAATCTCCGGCATCGTGCACTTCAAACCCACCGCCATTTTGCTTCAACGCTTTCGCTAACGACTTCACGTTAGAAGTGTATGGACCAAAGAGGACAGGTTTACGGAAACGTGCCGGCTCCAAAAGATTGTGCCCGCCGGCATCGACCAGGCTGCCCCCGACAAATGCTAAGTCGCCTTCGGCATAGCTATTTTCCAACTCTCCGATAGTATCCAGAAACATGACATCATGGCGGAACTCCCACTCTCCTTGGAGTTGACTCTTTCTTTGAAACGAAACACCGCTGGCCACCAAGAGCTTTTCTACTTCCGGAAAACGCTGGGGGTGTCGCGGCGCTAAAACCATGCGAAGCTCCGGAAAAGTCTCCTTTAACAGTTTAAATGCGCTAAGAACGACCTCATCCTCGCCCCGATGTGAACTACCAACAACCCATAAAAAGCCACCCGCGCGCTTGTTTCCCTTCTTGTCACCCGCCACAGCCGTGTTGTCACGTGATAAAGCGGCTTGTTTCAGGTTGCCGCTGATAAACACTCTCTTGGGTGCCGCCCCCAGACTAACGATCCGCTGCCGATCGACTTCCGACTGCATTCCACACGCTATTAACAATTGGAAAACTTGTCTGAAAAACCAAACAAGCCGGGAATAATTTCGAAAACCCTTCTCGGAAACACGGCCGCTAAGAAGAATCGTCGGAACACCTTTTCTATACGCTTCACGCACCAAATTGGGCCAGATTTCCGTTTCCACGATGATTAAAACAGCTGGGTCGAACGCGGCTAAGGCTCTTCGAACGGTCCAGAAAAGATCCAACGGCAAGTATAAAACGCCGGCGACCATTGAATTTTGGCGGGCCGTTAAATTCCCCGTATGCGTCAATGTCGACAAGATAATAGCCCGGTCAGGAAAACGTTGTTTAATCTCTTGGGTAAGAACCCGCACCGACCTGACCTCCCCGACGGAGGCGGCATGGATCCATATAGGTCGAGATCCATTGGATGACCGACCTTGAGGAATGAACGGATAGAATCCGAGTCTCTGCCTCAAGCCCGCCCGAAAACGTTCTCCTGCCAACAAGAGTAACGGCAGGAACGGCAGAACAATAAAAAAAGCCAAGATGATTATTATATTATAAATGAAATACGCCATCGCAATAATTTAGTGCATCATCTCGGGTTCAGCCGGTTCGACATCTTCCAGTAACTGCATGCTGTAAAGCCGGCTATACTCCTTCTTGCGCGCCAGCAATTCCTCATGAGTGCCTTCTTCGGCAATTTTGCCGCCGACCAACACAACAATACGGTCCGCCTTGCGGATGGTCGAAAGTCGATGAGCGACAACGAGAGTGGTCCGCTGTGTCATCAGGTTATCGAGAGCATCTTGAACCGATCTTTCTGATTCCACGTCCAACGCCGAGGTAGCCTCGTCAAGTATGAGGATCGGCGCATTTTTCATCAATGCCCTGGCGATAGCCAGGCGTTGCCTTTGGCCGCCCGAAAGCTGCATCCCCATTTCACCGATCTCCGTGTCATAACCATGCGGCAGCGCCATGATGAAACCGTGGGCATACGCCGCTTTAGCAGCGATGATAATATCATCCATGCTCCTTTCCGGGTCCCCATAGCTGATGTTGTTCCGAATGGTGTCGTTAAACAAAAACGTATGCTGGCTCACGATGCCGATTTGCTGCCGTAATGATCGCAACGTAAGGTCACGAATATCGATCTCGTCCATTGTTATGGACCCAGAGGTAACGTCGTATAAGCGCGGGATAAGATCGGCCAGCGTGCTCTTACCCACCCCGCTGACTCCGACCAGCGCCACCATTTCACCCGCGCGAATCCGCAAATTGATATTCTTCAACACGAGCTTTTCATTATAGCCGAAACTGACGTCGTGGAACTCGATGGATTCGGCAAATCTGTGCGCCCCTCGAGCACCTGCTCGCTCTTTAACCTCCGGGGTTACGTCCAAGATTTCGAACACTCGATCGGCCCCAGCGATCCCTTGCTGAACGGTGGCATAGGTCTTGGCTAGGGATTTAAAAGGCTGATACATAAGCAACATCGCCGTCATGAATGCCAGGAACTCGCCCTGCGTTCGCCCGCCGGCGATTACGCTCAAACCTCCGTACCAGACGACTCCCGCGATCCCAAAGGCGGCTAACAACTCCATTGCCGGAGTGACTACCGCCTTGATTCGAGTCGCGCGCAAAGATTGTTTGAACAGGCGAAAGTTCTCCGCGGTGAAGCGTCTGATCTCATACTCTTCCATGCCGAACGCCTTGACGATTCGATTCCCCTGAACACTTTCCTGCAAAAGCGCGGTTAAATTGCCGGTGCTGATCTGCCCTCGTCTAGTAAAGCGTTTAATTTTCTTGCTCAAGCGCATGACCGGCAGAACTGACGCCGGAAATACGAAAAATGCTATCGAAGCCAAGACCCAGTCTTTGTAGAAGGCAACCCCGATCAATACGATTACCGAGACGCTGTCTCGCATCAGAGAAGCCAAGGTATCGGTGAGCACGGAGCGCAACAAGCCAACGTCATTACCGACCCGCGACAGCAGGGTCCCCGTAGGGTGCCGATAGAAAAAAGACAGTGACATATACTGCAGGTGGCGATTGAGCTCGTTGCGCACGTCATTAATGATGCGCAATCCGACATAATCGCTGAAATAATGTTGGCCGAAATTAAGCAGACCGCGAGCGGTAAAGATGATGATGATTGCTAATGGAAGGTAATAAAGCATGCTCACGTCTTTTCTTTGAAAGAGATCGTCGAACACGCTTTGTACTAAAAACGGAATCACTCCGCCGGTGGCGCTATAGCCCAGCATGCATACCATGCCGATGATAAAATAGGGCCAGATGTACGGCTTCAAAAAGGGCAGTAGGCGAAAATAGGTTTTCACAAGAATCCCGGATCAAAAAGAGAATCGAGAACTACGACATCATCGAGGTAGCCAATTCGGCAACGCGATGAGCAGCCCCCGGCGAACCGAGTTGTCCCCTAATCTGGGTGAGGTTTGTGATCATTCGTTGCCGCGCTTCGCGATCGTTCAGTATCGCCCGGCTTTCCCGCACGAGCCTTTCCGGCGTAAGCTCGGCTTGAACCAACTCGGGCACAATGCGCTCTCCGGCAATGATGTTGGCGATGCCGATATATTTCACGTTCACCAAGAGCCGAGCAAGCCAATAAGTAATCCACGAAACACGATAGACGACTATCATGGGTTTCGCCAGCAACGCCGTTTCCAATGTCGCGGTTCCGGACGCCGCCCATACCAGGTCGGCCGCATTCACCGCGTCATAACGGCCTGCCTCCACGATCGGTATTCCGAAGGCTGCCCCATGCAGCGTTTTCTGCAATGCCGTTCGGTCGACGGTGCTCGCCCTGACGCAAAAAAACTGCGTCTGCTGGATACGATTCAAGCGCACGGCCGCTTCGACCATTATCGGCAAATGGTAGTCGATCTCTTTTCGCCTGCTTCCGGGAAGTAATGCGATGACGGGTTTTTCCTTTTGTAGGCCGATGTCGCGCAAAACAACCTCGCGCTCCTGCTTTACTTGAACGATATCCAGCAATGGATGACCGACAAAGTGAACCGGCACCTTGTGCCCCTCGTAAAGCTTCACCTCGAACGGAAAGACCACGGCCATTGTGTCGACCGTTTCGGCGATTTGGCGAATTCGTCCCTGGCGCCAGGCCCATACCTGCGGACTGACATAATAAAGCACCGGCACACCCAATTTTTTAGCAATCTTGGCTAATCGCAAATTGAATTCTGGAAAATCGATGAGGATCAATAGACTCGGTTGCCGCGCCCGCAAAGAACGGCTTAACAGCCGATAAGCTTGCCAAATATTTTGGATATTTCCCGCCACCTCCATCAGTCCCATGCCGGTCAGCTTCGCCACACTGAAGATCACTTCAAAAGGTGTTTGTTGCAACTGTTCGCCGCCTACTCCGAAGAATCTAAGATCCGGATCTCGCTTCAACAAAGCTTTCACCAGATTTGCCCCGTGCATATCGCCGGAGGCTTCGCCCACGACCAGCATGATCTCTTTGCCGCGATTCATGATCCGATTTCGTAAATCCGCTGTGCGGTCAAAGCTGTGCGCGAATCAACGACGCTATTTCCAAGGCATTGAGCCCATCAATGCCGCTGACTAGAGGAACCGCGCGCGTGCGCACGCAATCGAGAAATGAGTCGATCTCGTCGGCGAGAGCGTCGCCCTCCTTGAATTCGACATTCTCGCCCCGCACGTCGAGCCATCCGGCGCCAGGTTTCGGTTTATAAATGATCTGTGCCCGGCGCTGGTCGTAGTCGATCGAAATATATGCGTCGGGTTGAAAAAACCTGACCTTTCGTTCGCGCTTTATCGAGACGCGGCTTGCGGTAACATTAGCGATACAGCCATTGGCGAATAACAGTCTGGCGTTGGCGATATCCGGCCTTTCCGTCAGAACCGGAACCCCGACGGCTTCAACACGGGTGACGGGAGAGCGAACCAAACTAGCGATCACATCGATGTCATGAATCATGAGGTCGAGCACAACGTCGACATCGGTCCCCCTCTCGACAAAAGGCGCGAGCCGATGGCATTCGACGAATTTGGGTTCCTTAATCACACCCTCCAATCGCCGAATCGCCGGATTAAATCGCTCCAGATGTCCGACCTGGAGAATACAGTTCTTCGACTTCGCAAGCTCGACCAGATCCTGCGCCTCAGAGAGGGTGACGGCAAGCGGCTTTTCAACCAAGACATCTATCCCGGCGTTCAAGCAATCTCTGGCGACGCGATGGTGGAATCGGGTCGGCACGGCGATGCTGACGCACTGTACCCGTCCAAAGAGCTCGTGATAATCGGTCACCCCATCGGTTTCCATGATGGCGCCGATTTCTCGGGCACGGTCCGCATGATCGTCCACCACCGCGACCAGGTCGGCTTTGTCCGAAGCCGCATACTTCTCCGCGTGGAATTTGCCTAAATATCCCACGCCGATGACCGCGGCTGCAATTCTTTGATCGGATCGCATTGTTTTACCGAGAACTAAGCCGGCACCCCTACCACGGCGATTCCGCCAGAGTCGGCTTCTTTCAGCAACATCTCTTTTTCCAACAAGAGTGTCTTTCCAGCTTCTACAGCCAAAGCGACGGCGCCGGCCTGCCGAAGTCTCCTTATCGTTTCGACACCGACGGCGGGAACATCGAAGCGAAGATCCTGTTGCGGCTTACTGACCTTAACGACGACACAACCGGATTTTGCCAAACTGCCGCCCCTATCGATCGCCGCGTCAGTGCCTTCCAGCGCTTCCACTGCTACTACGATCCGGTTTTTCACGATGACGGTTTGACCGATCCCCAGGCGGCCAATTTCCTTGGCGACCCGAGTTCCGAAGCGGATGTCTTCCCACTGATCCTCGGATGGCGCATGTCGAGTAAGAACGCCGGCGGAAGAAATGATTTGTGGCACGCACAAAGTTGATTCTAAAATCGTGATTCCGTCTTTCTCGAGTTCGTCGGCTATGCCGCGCAGCAAGGCATCGTCATCACGGCCCTTGAGACGCGCCAGAAAGCTAGCGCCGCGGAGATCAGGACGGAAGTTGCCGAAGAGTTTTACTTTACGTATTCCACCCACCATGACGGCCTGGGTGACCTGGGAGCGCTGAAACGTGCGGATTATTTTCCCCAATTGGCCGACATAAACCCACGTCAACTCATCCACGACATTTTCTATTTCCGCGAGCGTCTCCTGCTGATGCGCAACCGCCACCACCCTGTAGCCCTCTCGCTTTGCCTCTTGCGCAAAAATAACCGGGAATCTTCCATTGCCGGCGATTAAACCCAATTTTTTGACGTGGTCAGAATTCACCAAAGGCGAACCTTAAGCTGTAGGCATGACTTGAATTAGCGGCAAATGCCACGTTGAGAATTGACAATAAAGTTGAGCAACATATCGATTTCCGCCGAAGGAGACAGCTCACGGCGAACCTTTTCCAGCGCATCCTTAGTTTTCAACTTCGATTGGAAAATGATCCGATAAGCTTTTCTTAACGCATCGATGGCGTTCTTGGTAAAACCTCGGCGTTTCAAGCCTTCGAGATTAAGCCCTCGCAGCCGCGCTCGATCTCCAGTGGCATTGCAAAAAGGCGGAACATCCTTCGAGACCATGGAGCCTGCTCCCAAAATCGCACCCGATCCGATACGGGTAAACTGATGGATACCGACCAGCCCGCCGACAATCACGTGGTCTTCCACGACTACATGTCCGCCGAGAGTGGCGCCATTGGCGATGATATTTCGGCTCCCAAGCAGACAATCATGAGCGATATGGCAGTGCATCATCATCAAATTATGATCACCGACGCGCGTCACCATTCCTCCGCCGAGGGTGCCGGGGTTTAGTGAGACGTATTCTCGAATCGTATTATGGCTTCCAATGGTTAACTCGCTGGGCTCTCCTTTGAACTTGAGGTCCTGGGGCTTCGATCCGATGGTGGCAAATTGATAGATCACATTGCCTTGACCCATCGAAGTGCGCCCCTCGATCACCACGTGGGACGCGACTTTCGTTTCTTTGCCAATCTTCACCCCGGCGCCGATAACGCTATAGGGTCCGATTTCAACATCGGAATCTAATTCCGCTTCGCGATCTACCAGCGCAGTCTTGTGTATCTTGCTCATCGATCCAACATCCTGGGGCAGGGCTGCTTAGGCCATTTCGATTTCCATGGCGGAAATCTCTGCTTGAGCGACCAGCTTGCCGTCGACTGAAGCCGTCCCGTGCATTTTCCAGAAGCTCCCGCGGCGCTTCAAACAGGTCAACTCCATCCGTAACTGATCCCCTGGTTCCACCGGCCGCTTAAACTTGACGTTATCCAGCCCGGTTAAGACGAATACCTTGTTGTCTTCCATCCCGCCGCGGGCATTATGAACGAAGATCGCACCGACTTGGGCCATGGCCTCGCAGATCAGGACTCCAGGCATAACCGGGCGGTTGGGAAAATGCCCTTGAAAGAAGTTCTCGTTAAACGAGACATTCTTTATGCCAACGATTTTCTCTTCTCCTTGAATTTCAAGAATTCTATCCACCAAGAGGAACGGATAACGATGGGGAAGGTATTTTAAAATGTCTCTTACGTCGAGCATGGCCCTACTGTTCCTTTCCTTCCCGTTTCACCAGTTGAGCTACTTTTCTCTCGAGGCTTCGCACGACGTTCCACAGCTTAGGTAGCTGCGGCAATAAAGTCATCACTTTCAACCATTCATGGTGCGGCGCCACGCCAATCCCGCCCGACAACAATGCTCCCGGTGGCACTGAACGAGGCACTCCGGACTGCGGCCCGATCGTCGCTCCATCACCGATCTGAATATGATTGACCACGCCCACTTGTCCGGCCAAAGTCACATTTTTGCCGATTTTGGTGCTGCCGGCGATTCCGACTTGCGCGGCGATCACCGAATGTTCCCCAATAATAACGTTATGAGCAATTTGCACGAGATTATCGATCTTCACCCCTCGCCCTACCACCGTGCGCCCAAGAGTCGCGCGGTCAATTGTCGTATTGGAACCGATCTCCACATCGTCCTCTATCTCGACAACACCCACTTGCGGGATTTTGATCCTTTGGTCACCGGTACCGGCATAGCCGAACCCATCGCTTCCGATCACCACGCCGGCATGTAGAATTACCCTGTTGCCGATTCGACATCGCTCGCGAACCACCACGTTGGCGTGCAACACGCAGTCATCGCCAACCTCCACCCCTTCTCCTAAAAATACTCCAGGGAGCAAAATGCTCCGATTTCCAACGATTGCGCTTTTTCCTATGTACGCGTGAGGATATACCGACACGCTTTCGCCAATCTTAGCGGTGGGTTCGATATGAGCCGACGGATTGATCTCCAGTTCATATTCAGCAACTGGGGCAAACAGCTGAAGAATTTTGGCAAACGCGAGATAAGGCTGCGCGACCTCCAAGAAACCCTGGCCTGGTTGAGTGAATTGTTCGTCGATCACGTGCGGCGCAACGATAATCGCGCTGGCCTTCGAATTTGTAAGAAACTTCGCATAACGGGGATTGGCGAGAAACGTAATGTCTCCTGCGCCCGCCTCTTCTATCGGAGAAATTCTCGAAATGATAACAGCGTCATCGCCGACAACTCGGCCGCCGACGTATTCGGCGAGCTCGGAAAGTTTTTTTCCTGTAGGGGACACTTCTATTTATTTGTGACGGCTATTATAAACTTCGATCACTTTGTTGGTAATGTCGATACCCTGATCGCTATAAAGAATCTGGTTGCGCTCTAATATCAAGGTAAATTTTTCTGATTTTCCGACCTCATTTACAATCTTTTCGAGTTCCTTCAGAATATCCCCGGTTAACGCGCCTTCCCTTTGCCGAAGATCCTGCTGCTGGTCGGCCATTTTCCTTTGGTAACTTACGTATCTTCTCTGTAGATCACCTTCCATGGCCCTCCGCTCTTCTTCCTTTATCAGCGGCCCTTTTTTGTCCAACTCACCTTTCATCCGTTCGAGCTCTTGTTTTTCTTTTAGAAGTTCAGATTCCGCTTTTTTCACCTGGGTCTGAAATCTTTCCTTGGCGCGCTTACCGGCCTGCGAGTCCGAAATTGCCCGCTGTATATCAATGAACCCGATTTTGACGCGGTCTTGTGCCCAAACTGCCGGGACACACGCAAGAGTTAAAAATAACACGAACCAATACTTCACTTAAGCCTCCAGGAAACTATAAATTCTAGGACGGGAACGCGGCACAGACTAAGGCTGACTTCCAATGGAAAACCCGATGACTGATGTGTCATCACCGGATTGCTTGTTCAGCGGGAAACCAAGCTCGACACGGAGAGGACCGAACGGAGACATCCACCGCGCGCCAAAACCGACGGATCTTCTAAAATTAGCGATACTAAATTTCTCAGGGCCACCAAACGAATTTCCCGTATCGAAGAAGGCGACGCCACGAAGCCCGAGTTCTTCCATAATCGGAAACATCAACTCCGCGCTAAGAACAATCGCCCTGTCGCCACCGACAACTTCGGTGGAGCTGCAGACGGGCGGGGTAGAAGCATCGCAATCTGAAGGCTCCCTCGGGCCCAAACTGCGTTCGGCGAAACCGCGAACCGAATTGATCCCGCCGAGAAAATAACGCTCGAAAAGCGGTAAATCCTTTTTACCGTTGTTCCGTTCGACCAGTCCCACGCCGTACCCCAAGGATCCCCCCAAACCCAGCACATAGGCGCCGCCCCAGTTTGGATCCTTTAAAAGAGGATAATGCCAGCGGCCGGTCAAATCTGATTTGATAAAACGGTTGTCGCCGCCAAGGCCGGCGAATTTAACTGCAAAGGACGACTTCGTTCCTTCCGTCGGATTGAAAAAATGATCCCTGCTATCATAGGTGAGATTGGGGCGCACAGCGCTGGTCAAAGAGGTGCCTTTCTCATCCTGAATTGCCGTAGGAGCGGTGGCCTCGACACTCTTGATCGATTCACGAGTAAGTTCGTAACCCATGCCGCCTCGCATGTAATCCCAGACTGTTGGAGCCGAGTTACTCGCCAATTCGTCCGACCCGATGGCCGATCCTTTCTTTAGCCGCCCCCAGAATGGCAACCTCGCATCTTTCATCGGGTAACTGGTGTTTACGCCGAAGCCCAGCTTTCTTTCCTCAAAGTCGTTAAATTCCCTCTCTGTATTAAATGCATCAAAACCCAGCGCCACTCGAGTATCGTTTAAATACGGCTCAGTAAAACCGACTATAAAATCTTGGCGACTCGATCCGATCGCAAAACTCCCGTTAAGCCCCTGGCCAAGTCCGAACAAATTCTTCTCGGCGACGCTTGCATTAAAGATGAAACCGTCGCCGCTGCTAAAACCCGCCCCCAACGTAAATGTGCCGGTGGGACCTTCCTTGACATCGACCAGGAGATCTACCGTGTCGGGTTGGTCCGTCTTCTTGGTAGTCAGCTGAACGTCCTCGAAATAACCGGTACGTTGAAGCGCGTTCCGACTCTGGGTGATCTTGCTGCCGGAATAGAGCTCTTGCTCGGACGCTAAAAGCTCCCGGCGCACCACCTTATCCCTGGTTTTCGTGTTCCCGGCAACTAAAACTCTGTTGAAATAAACCGGCGGCCCCTTGGCAATGACCAGGGCGACATCAACCTTTTTTTCCTTGACATTAATGTTGGTTATCGGTTCGATTTGGGCAAAAGCAAAGCCTTTATTCGAGTAGAGATCGGTCAATGAAGAGATATCCTCGCGCAAGCGGCTACCCCTAAAAATCTGCCCCTCCGTGATCTTCATCTGCTTTAACATCTGTTCACCGTCTTGAACCAAGTCTCCGCCGATTTCGACCTTGCCAACCCTATACTGTGGCCCTTCATCGACGCGAATGACCAGCTCCAATCCCTCCCGCCCGCGCAGCACCACCGGCTCATCAATTTTATGATCGATATATCCGTGGTCAATGTAATGGTTACCTAAAATAGAGACGTCGTTCGTTAATATATCTCTATCCAATACACCGCGGTTGGTTATAAACGAGAATAGCCACTCTTCCTTGGTGGCCATCAATCCTTTCAGCTCGCTTTCACTAAAGGTACGGTTACCCTCGAAGGTTATTTTTTTGATCAAAAGCCGGTTTCCTTCGATCACATCAAGAACCAAGACCGCCTGATTATTCGACTCAACCGAAACGGCATAATCCACTTGAGCATTTACATAGCCCTGCTCGCCGTATAACCTGCGAACCTTCTCGACTCCTTCCGCGACTTTACTTCGATCAAGAACGGTTCGAGGCGTAACGCCCAAAGCGGCTTCGATTTTGTCACGTCCGACCTGTGCGGCGCCCTGGATTTTGACTTCCCTGACATACGGTTTCTCTTTAACTGAGTAGGTTAAAATATTATCCGGCGACAGCTGGGCTTGAACATCATCAAAAAAGCCCATTCGAAAGATCGCTTTAACGTCCTGCTCAACGACGGCAGGATCGAAAACGCCCCCGGCGCGGCTCTTTACGTGAAGCCTTATGCCATCTTCTTCCACTCTGACGTTGCCGATAATTTTAACGTCTTTGAGACTTGTTTTTTCCTGGGCCGGCAAAAACGCAGCCGTTGTCACTAAAACAAAGACTATCCATGAGACAAAGAGAAGC
>JBBDNJ010000010.1:40206-43359 GCA_040877705.1 Binatia bacterium
GCGACTGTAGAGCCCGATCAATAGCGGCCTGAAATTTCATTGTGGCTTAAGAGAGACCATCAGGAAAGGGTCTTTAACCGTTGTTTTTCTAGCAAATTCACCTACTTTTGTAAAGCTAAAACTACTCGCAGGGAATTACGGCAAACAATTGACCATTGCGTAGTTCCATTTGTCGCCCAATCTTGTCGGCGAACTCACGATTATGCGTCGCAATAATTAATGCTACCCCCCGTTTTTCATTAAGCTCAAACAGCAATTCCTGCACCTCTTGGCCGATCCTAAAATCCAAGGAGCCGGTCGGTTCGTCGGCAAGAATCAGCTTGGGCTGCAGAATGACAGATCGTGCCACGGAAACTCTTTGCTGCTCGCCACCGGATAGCTTGCCCGGGCGGTGGCTCATTCGTTCCTTGAGACCGACAGATTCGAGGACATCCTCGGCCTGTTGCCGCGCTTGCGCCGGCTGCATCCCTTGAATCAATGCCGGCAACATGACGTTTTCAAGCGCGGAAAAATCCGGTAACAAATAATGAAACTGAAAAACAAAGCCAATCTCCCGGTTGCGAAAAACGGACAACTCGGCTTCATCCTCCAACGGCAATTCTTTATCTGAATAGAATAGTTGTCCTTTGGTAGGTCGATCAAGAGTCCCCAAAATATGAAGAAGCGTACTCTTGCCGACTCCCGATTCGCCAACAATTGCCAGCCGCTCGCCTACGCTCACTTCGAGCTTCAAGTCGCGCAGGACGACGATTTCTCGCCCCCCTTCGCTGTAAATCTTACAAATGTCGCGCGCTGAGAGGAGGCTACTCATATCGGATGATCTCTACGGGATCCAATTTTGCGGCTTGGCGCGCGGGATAAATACTGGCAAGCAAACAGACAACGAACGAAGACACCGTCACGATCAGAAAATTACTGAAGTAAATGCGCACGGGAACGGTTGAGATCAAAAATACGTCCTTGGGTAATTCAAACCTGTATTGAGCAATCAACGCGCACACCAGGATCCCGAGCAACACGCCCAGGGTAGTACCGACGACGCCAATAATGAGACCTTTGAGCAAAAAGATCTTTCTAATACTTGCCCGGGTTGCGCCCATCGACATGAGAATGGCGATATCCTTGCGTTTCTCCATCACCACCATGATCAGAGTAGAGATGATGTTGAATGCGCCGATAAGAACCATCAGCAATAAGACAAGGAAGTAAACCGTTTTTTCCAGCTCCAGAGCTGAGAAGAGATTGGGCCACAGCCGGGTCCAATCTTCCGTGATGTAGGGAAAACCCAGCTGAAGTTGAATTCGCTCGGCTATTTCCCTTGCTCGATCGACGTCATCGACCCTGATTTCGATGTTGCTCACTGCCGAGCCGAGATCGAAAAATCGTTGCGCGTCCGAAAGACCCATAAAAACCAACGTCGAATCGATTTCACTCATCCCGGTATTCAAAAGGCCGGTGACGATGAAACGGCGAACTTTTGGAATGACTCCAATCGCGGTGGGACTTCCCAGGGGGGAAACCACCTGAACGGGACTACCGACGAATACTCCCAGCTGCGCAGCCAGTCGTTCTCCCATAATCAGCCCGGGCAACTGCACCGTTCGCTCTTCGATCTGAAGCGGATGCTGTGTCTTGAGACCGTTGATGTTTCCTTCCTTCATGTAACGTTGAAGATCCACGACCGCATTGACGCGATCGGGATCGACACCGCGCACGACAACACCCGACACGCGGGTGCCGGAAGTTAACATCACCTGTCCATAGATCGCCGGCGCCGCCGCCGCCACTCCCTCTTGCTTAAGCACTTGCTGCAATAGCCCCTCGTACTCGTAAAGTTGATCGCCGGGCTTCAATAGAGCGATGTGAGCGTTGATGCCGAGCAAGCGGTCGCGTAGAGTTTCCTCGAAACCGGTCATGACCGCCATGACCACGTTCAAAGTCATGACACCGATCATCACCCCGAGCACGGAGATGACCGTGATCAGCGAGATGAACGTTTGTTGGCGGCGGGCCCTCAGATACCTAAGGCCGATGAAAAGCTCGTATCTCATGTTATAGAAGAATTTTCCGTGGTTAGCGTTGGGGGCGGAGTAAAGGAAATAAGATGACGTCGCGAATAGAGGGGGAATTGGTAAAAAACATTACAAGTCTATCGATTCCGATCCCTTCACCCGCCGCTGGGGGCATGCCGTATTCCAGGGCGCGGACATAATCGTCATCGATGGGATTTGCTGTATCATCCCCTGCTTCCCGCGCTTCCATTTGGTCGAGAAACCGTTGTCGCTGATCCACGGGATCGTTCAATTCGGAAAAAGCGTTGGCCAATTCCCGCCCGGCAATAAACAGCTCGAACCGATCTACCATTGCCGGATTCTGATCGTTCTTGCGCGCTAGCGGAGACACTTCGATGGGATACCCCGCGATGAATGTGGGCTGGATAAGTTTCACCTCGGCGATTTCTTCAAAAACCTCCACTAAAAGGTTGCCGTACGGCGCCTCGAAATCCGCGTGTAAGCCTTGACGCTTGGCGAAAGCTTGCAGACCGCTCAGCGTAGCGATTTCCTGCTCATCCGCATCGCCGTATACGACGATCGCCTGAGGAATCGTCATTCTTCGCCACGGCGGCGCTAAATCGATGACGTGTTCTCCATAAGGAACTTGGAGGGAGCCGACCACCTCGTTGGCGAGAGAAATAAACAAATCCTCGGTCAGGCGCATTAAATCCTCGAATGTTGCGTACGCCTGATAGAACTCGAGCATCGTGAATTCGGGATTGTGACGAACCGAAATCCCTTCGTTACGAAAATTGCGATTGAGCTCGAAAACTCGCTCAATACCCCCGACGACCAGGCGTTTCAAGAACAGCTCCGGCGCGATTCGCAGAAACAGTTCCAGATCCAGGGCGTTGTGGTGCGTCGTAAAAGGTCGCGCAGCCGCTCCCCCGGCGATGGATTGCATCATCGGAGTTTCCACTTCTAGAAAATTCCGTTCTTCAAAAAACTTCCGCACCAAACGCACGATCCGAGAGCGCTTTGCGAAAACATCCCGCACTTCCGGATTGACCATCAAATCGACATAGCGTTGGCGGTAACGCGCTTCGACATCCGCCAGGCCATGCCACTTTTCAGGTAAGGGCCGAAGACACTTTGACAG
>JBBDNJ010000011.1:0-8567 GCA_040877705.1 Binatia bacterium
CGTTGGTCTGAAACTTTCTCGTTTCATACCACTTGACTTTGAAGACAGTTGCTACGCTCACGAACATTTCTCTCTAAACTGTTTTTTTACGCCTTCCCCGCCTCCTTCAACCCGCGCAGCACGTTTTCCGGGCTGAGCGGCAGTTTAGTTATGCGCACGCCGGTTGCGTTGTAGATGGCGTTGGCGATGGCGGCCATGGGCGGGACACAGCCGATTTCGCCCGCGCCTTTGGAGCCGTAGGGGCCGGCGCCGGGATAGCCGTGGACCAGAGTCGTTTCGATGCGCGGCATCATGTTGATGGTCGGCATCAGGTAATCGACGAACGACGGGTTCATCGTTCTGCCATTATTGTCGAAAACGACTTGCTCGCACAGCGCTTGACCGATGCTCATGGCCGTGGCGCCTTCGATCTGGCCTTCGACGGAAACGGGATGGATGGGAAAACCGATGTCGTGGACGGCGACGTATTTCAATATCTTCACATTGCCGGTGTCGGGACTCACTTCGACGATGCAGGCGTGAGTCGTAAACGGCTGCGAGCTGCCGTGGGCTTTTTCCTCGGCCATGAGCGCGACGTTGTCGCAGTAGCCGCGGCCGATCACTTCACCGATGATGTTGTGTGCGGCGGTGGCGATAGTCGCGAGCGGCACCGACTTTGACGGTGTTCCCTTGACGCGGATCTGTTTGTCCTTGATCTCCAGATCGTCCGGGCTGGCTTCGAGCTGCCTCGCGGCCATTTTAAAAATTTGGTTGCGCGCGTCTATAGCGGCGAGCCTGGTCGCCGTGCCGGAAACTAGCATGGCCCGGCTGCCGACCGTGCCGGCATCCCAAGGGCTTGCATCGGTATCGACGTTGACCACCGTGACATCGCTCACCGGCACGCCCAGCTCTTCGGCGGCGATCAGTGGAATACCGAAGCGTGGCGCGGTGCCCATGTCGATTTTACCGATATGAACCGTCACCGAACCGTCTTCGTTGACCTTGACGACGGCGCCGCCGCCGGGGCCGGCGCTCTCGATCCAGGAGCCCGTGGCAATGCCGATGCCCTGGTTTTTTGGTAAGGGCGCAGCATGCTGCGCCCTTACATTATACCAACCGATTTTCTCGGCTGCGGTTTTTATGGTTTCCCCCAGCGAAACATCGCGCAGCTTCGGAA
This sequence comes from Binatia bacterium, assembly GCA_040877705.1. Classification (GTDB taxonomy): domain Bacteria; phylum Desulfobacterota; class Binatia; order UBA9968; family UBA9968; genus WHTF01. Next base: position 1,157 of record JBBDNJ010000011.1, read on the forward strand.
CGCCGACGATCTTGTCCCCTGCTTTAGGCGTGTTCTTCAGGCGAAACTCCACGGGATCCATATTTAGTTTTGCCGCAATCGAATCCATGTGCGACTCGACGGCAAATGCGGCCTGCGGCCCACCGGGGCCGCGCACCGGTCCGCAGACTTGTTTGTTCGTGTAAACGACATAGCCGTCGATGTGGCAGTTGGGCATCAGGTACCAGCCGCCGAGCATGTTCGTGCAGCGCGCGCCGGCCATGGCGCCGAAGCCCGAGTATGCGCCGGCGTCGTAGACGACTTTGCCCGTGCGCGCGATGATGGTGCCGTCTTTCTTCACGCCCGTTTTAATGTACATCTTCGCGCCGGAACGGATGGTCGTTGAGATGGTCTCCTCGGCCTTGTCCAGCACGATCATCACCGGCCGTTTGGCTTTGACCGCGAGCACCCCGCAGATTGGCTCGATTGCGGCGCCGGAGGTGATACCGCTGGCCTTGCCGCCGAAACCGCCGCCGAGCTCCGTGGCGAGCACGCGGACTCTGTTGAGCGGCACGCCGAGCAGCTTGGCGACCTCGGTGCGCACGGGAAATGGCGCCTGGGCGTTGGCCCACACGGTGATGCGGCCGTCCGGCTCCACTTGCGCCGCTGCCATACGCGGCTCGAGATACTGCGGGTGGATCATCTTGGTCTCATAAACCTCGTCGACCACGACGTCGGCTTCGGCCATCGCTTTTTCGGCATCGCCAACGTGGACGGCGGTAAAGCCGCAAACGTTTTTCACCTTGACGCCTTCGGGCAGATTCTTGGGCAGCGGCATGTCGTCGTGCAAGGTTGGCGCTTCCGGCTTCATCGTTTCTTCGGGATCGATGACCACCGGCAGCGGCTCGTAAACGACTTTGATCTTTTTGAGCGCCTGTTTGACGATGGCCGGGCTGTCGGCAGCGACGGCGGCCACAGGATCGCCCATATAGCGCACTTTGTTCTTCGCCAGCATATAGCGGTCAAGATAGCTGCGGCCGTAGCGGACATCTGGGGCGTCCGCGGCCGTGACCACGGCGTGGACGCCGGGAATTTTTTTCGCCTCGCTGGTATCGATGCTGACGATCTTCGCGTGGGCGTATTGGCTGCGCAAGATGCCGCCGTGAAGCTCATCTTTGAGCGACAGGTCGATACCGTAGATGCCTTTGCCGATGACGCGCTCGACGCCGCCCCCCCGCGCGGGGCTCGTTCCTACTACCGTGTATTCAGCTTTGGCCATGGCTTAAACCCTCCCTGCCATTCTGTCGGCGGCGAGTTGGATCGCGTCGAAAATTTTGGTGTAGCCGGTGCAGCGGCAGATGTTGCCGGAGACCGCTTCTTCGATGTCTTCCGCCGTCGGTTTAGTCGTCCGATCGAGCAACGCTTTCACCGAGATGATGTATCCCGGCGTGCAGTATCCGCATTGCACTGCGCCGGTATCGATGAACGCCTGCTGGACCGGGTGAAGTTTGTCGCCGTCCGCCAGGCCTTCCACAGTGGTGATCTGCGCGCCGATGGCGTCGGCGGCCATGGTGACGCAAGAGTTAATCGGCTTGCCGTTAAAAATAATCGTGCAGGCGCCGCACTCGCCGGTATTGCAGCAGAGTTTCGTCCCTTTATAGCTTAAGCTATCGCGCAGAAATTCCAGTAACGACGTTGACGCCTCAGCGCTTGCGCTCACCGCCTTGCCGTTGATTGTCGTGTTAATCGTCAAACTCATTATGCGACCTCCTTGCCGGTAGCGGCTTTCCACGTTTGTTCCAACCCGCGGCGGGTTAAAGCTTCGACGATCCAGCGCCGATATTCGCCGCTGCTGCGCTGGTCGCTGATGGGGCTCGACTCCGACGCCGCCATGGCCGCGGCTTGTTTCAATAAGGCAGCCGTCAGCGGCTTGCCGCGCAGCAACGCCTCAGTCTTCGATGCGCGAATCGGCGTCGGCGCCACTGCGCCCAGGCCGATGCGGACATCCTGCAAATTATTCTTCGCCGAATCCGGCGTGATTAGAACCGCGACCCCGACCATCGCGATATCCATGGCGCCGCGCACGGCGTGTTTTAAATAAACTCCGCGGCTGCCCTCGGCCGGAAAAGGGACGTCGATTTCGGTGAGTAGCCCTTTGGTTCCCAAGCTGGTTTTACCTGGTCCTTGGAAAAATGACATGAACGGCTCGGTCTTTTCCCCGTCGGAGAAAGCGAGTTTTCCCTTCGCTTCGAGCACGAGCAACGGCGCCAACGTTTCACCTGACGGCGAAGCGCGGCAAATATTTCCGCCGATGGTCGCCGTGTTGCGGATCTGCAAGGATGCGAACTGATGCGCGGATTCCCACAGCACCGGCAGCTTGTCGCGCACGAGAGCGCTGGTTTCGACATCGCGAATCGTGGCTAACGAGCCGATGCGCAGGCTGCCGCCGTTCTCCTGGATACCGCCAAGCCCTGAAATCTTCTTGATATTCACCAGGCAACCCGGTTCCTCCTTATATTTGATGTCCACCATGACATCCGTGCCGCCGGCAATCACTTTGGCTTCGTGGCCATGCTTGGCAAGCAAAGATAGAGCCTCGTCTAAGGATTTTGGTTCGAAATAGTCCATGGGTCTCCCCTCGATAAAATTACTGCAGCTGATATCAGTCAATGGCGCGTTTTGTAAGGCTTCTCGTCGACACAAGAACGAAGAAGACTCATTACCGTTTAAAGGTCTCCTTAATCAATTTAAAGGGCTCCTTAATCAATGGGCCGAGAAGCCGGCGGCCTTTCCGTTTTCATAGTCGCGCATGGGTGCCACTGTCAAGGACAAACTGATGTCAGCATCTGCCAAGAGCGATCATTTGGGAGTTCATTGCGCCGTGCAAGGGGGTAGGACTGTGGAAATCAAGCGGAAATCACTACTCCACCGGGTGTCGAAAACTGGATCATGCGCTTATTCGTTGTTGTCATGGCCTTATCCCGGACTGTGATCTGAGGATGGATACGCGGATCAAGTCAGCGTATGACAAGACAGGAGAAAAACCCAGGGAGCGGACAAAATTCTTAGGCGATGATTATAACTCTTCGCCTGTCTTGCGGCTTCTGATGACGGGAGTCAACAAAGTTAATCCTGCTGCACTTCCAGGCAAGCTACGTGAACACTAAAGCGTTATGAGCTAGAGCGTTCCAGTGGGTTTTCTGGTGAGCTGGCGAATCTGCGCGATGAGATCGAGAGCTTTGATGGGCTTTTGAACAACGGCGTCGCAGCCGTTATCCAGACACCTGCTCTTCATGTGAGGGAACGCGCTGATCGCAATTATGGGAATTCGGGATCGGTTCGGGTTGTTTCGAATCGCCTTCGCGACGTCGACACCGTCCATGTCGGACAAGCTGACCTCGAGAAGTACCACATCCGGAGCGCATTCTTCTATTTTCTTTATAGCCCCCGCGCCGGTCCTGGTAAAAGAGATCGCGAAACCTGCCATTCCCAGTTGTTTCAAAAGATAGACAATTTCCTTCGGTTGCTTATCGACTAAAAGGACGGTTTTTCTCTTTTCGAGTGCCACAATGACTTCCCAGCGCACTCCCGGCTAGAGCAACAAATGTGCCCGTCTATCGCCGCATCGAAACCGTTGTCATATCAGCTCAAAAGGATTCATTTCTGCACAACGATCTATGGCTCATGGCGACTATCGTACATTAGAAGAACGCGTCTATCTTACGGTCCGCCCCTTCAAAACGAAACCCGAGGGATCCGTGCATTCGCAGGGCTCCCCTGTGGCTCCTAATCCGTACGGACATATAAATCTGCCGACATTGCACCCTCTTTCCGTAAACTCGCTTTTCATCCTGTCAAAAAAACCAGGCGCCGGTTCCGCCTGATGCCGCGAAACCGGTGTTGTGGCCGCACTACCACAGGCGGGAAGACTTACACATAGCAACACAAACAAAGTGCGTTTTACCCGGAGAAGCAGACACTTGCGTGGATTTAGCATTTTTTTCATTTTTTACCGGATACCCTACCATTGGCTGCGTAATCATCAATCGGCGATTTGTTTTACCATGTCTAAATCAAAATGAGTAAATTATCACCTAATCTGACAAAAGATTTAGATGATTCATCAATCTGGGTCGCAGAGTGCGGTAGTCCACGCGCGAGGTTCGAAATAATAATCTTTTCTTAAAAAATCATCCAAACTTGACAAAGGTAAAGCGCCGCAATAAGGCTTCCTGTATGTTTTTCACGATGGAAAGACCCAGTTTATGACGGCAGGAATCGACAACGTCGGCGTATTGGGGCTTGGCGTAATGGGATTCGATATCGCATTCCTTTACGCCATGAGAGGCTATCGGACGGTGGCCTACGACGCGGCAAAAAATGTCATGGATGCCCTGCCCGACCGGCGTGAACAAACCATCGAAAGACTAAAAAAGAGAAATAGAATCTCCGATAAAGAAGCGGAACAGGTTCGAATACAGTTGGTGCCGGCCACGGAGTTTGGCGAGGTTGCCGGAGTCGATTTTGTCACCGAAGCTGTCTCCGAATCGGCTAAAACCAAGATCGCTGTCTACCGGGCGCTCGGAAACAGTGGATTCAAAGGCATTCTAACGACCAACACCTCTTCGCTGCCGCGCCGGGCCCTGCTTAGCGGTGGAAGTTACGACGGCGGCAAATTTGCCACCACACATTTTTTCAACCCGGTTCTCTACACACGCATGGTGGAAGTCGTCCGGGGAGATATGGATGAAAATCGTTTTGATTCCCTGATCTCCTTCTTAAAAAGCCTGGATCGAAGTCCGGTCGAGACTGAAGATATTTCGGGATTCGTTTCCAATAGCATTCTGATGTACTACGCCGTCATGGCGCTTCACCTCTTGCAGTCCGGCGCCCGAATTGAACAGGTCGATCAAGCAGCGAAGCACTTGGGTCTGCTGCCGCCGTTTATCAGCTTCGACAGCTGGAAACCTTCGATCGTCGAGGACGTCACGCGAGTCATGGCCGAAGCCAGAGGCGACACGTTCTTAAGGTCCTCGAAGCTCCTTTCAATTTTGGCTCGGAACAACCCGGCTTTCTATGTCGCGCAAAAACCTAATCCGCAAATCTATGATTGCGTTGGACGCCAGGATGCTACAGCCGACTCATCAAGCATCGAGCGGGCTCTGAAGGCCGCCATTTACGTTGCCGCGGCCAGAGTCGTCGAACTGGGAGAGGATCCGATCAAAGTCGACTTTATTGCTGTCGAAGGAATAAAAATTCCCCACCCGCCCTTAAAAGAGATCGACCACACGGGTGCCGCGACCGTCATCAAAGATCTCGACGCGATCAACGGCGCAGTCCCGGGAGCCGGATTGAACCCGCCAAGGATTCTTGCGGCCATGGCAAATGAGAAGCAAAACTTTTATCGAGGCGAGCAGGCCAACCCCTGGATCCGCTCTTTTGTCGAACATCAGAGGTCGCATGCGAGCCATTGACGTCCACGTTCATCCGAGCACGCGCGGCCTGGACACCCACGCCTGCCACTACTTCAGAAGAGAGCTTAACCAAGTTCCACAAACAGCTGAGACATTCGCCGATCTCTACATCAAACAAGACGTCAAAGCCTTGCTGATCGGCTGGCATCCTTCCACGGTCAAGGAAGGCGCTCGCAACTCCAACGAGCACGTCATCGACCTCGCCGCCAGCTATCCGGACGCCTTTGCCGGAGTACTCGCCTCGCTCGATACCAACGCGGCCAATCTGGATGAAATTGCACGCTACGCCGAAGAATTGCTGCGCCATCCGAGCGTAAAGGGTTTCAAATTCCATCCGCCCGATCAAGGTTTTTATCCCAGCGATAAGAAGTTCTATAAGATCTGGGATATTCTGCAGTCGGGAAACAAACCAGTCATGTTCCACGTCGGCTTTACCGTTCTGGGGGCGAACACCGATGGCGGCAGCGGCATCGCTCTGGATTACGGCCGGCCGATTCATCTCGACACCCTGGCCAGGGATTTTCCCCGGATGAAAATCATCGCCGCCCATCCGGGCTGGCCCTGGGAGCAAGAGCTCATCGGCGTGCTGACGCACAAAAAGAATGTCTACGGCGATATCTCGGGGTATCTCGCCGAGCAGCTGCCGGAAATTTTCCTCAAAGCGATCCGCGGCCGGCTCCAGGACAAGGCACTCTTCGGCACCGACTTTCCTTACGTGGACTTGGAAAAAGCGCTCACGAGCTTGGACAAGGTAGATTTCAAAAGCGCGGCGAAGGACAAGATTCTTTTTTCCAACGCGCAAGCGCTGTTTCAACTTTAAATAAGTGTTTCCCGAGACAAAGAAGAGACGGAGGTTAGCCACTATGCAAAAACTTTGGAGCATCGGTTTGTGTTTCGCTGCCTTGTTGCTATTTCTCAGTGCGCCGCCAGCCGAAGGCGCAACTCTATCGCATCTCAGGGTCGGCTACCCGTCGCCCAGCGCCAGCTTTTTCCCTCTGTTCGCCACCAAAGAAGCCGGGCTTTTAGAAAAATACGGGTTCAACACCGAGATGGTTTATGTCCAGGGCGTGCAGCTGGTTCAGGTTCATGTCGCCGGTCAGCTGGATTTTTCGACGATCTCTTCAGTTGTGTATCTCCAGGCGTCGGTCGAGGGCGCCGATCTCATTCAAGTGGCCAGCTCCATCGATAACCAAATAATGAAGCTCATGGTCGATCCGTCCATTTCGAAACCGGAGGATCTCAAAGGCAAAACTCTCGCCGTAACGCGCTTCGGCTCGCTCACCGATCTGTTGATTCGTCCGGTGCTGAGGAACTGGGGATTGGAGCCGCAAAAAGATGTTAAGCTGATTCAGATCGGCAGAATGCCGGATATCGCGACGGCCATCGCTCAGAAGTCAGTCGACGGCGGAGTCATATCCTTCCCTACTTCGGTGCAAGCGGAAAAGATGAATTTAAAAACGATGCTGGATTTTGCCGATTCGGGATTGGCCTTGCCGGCGACCACGGTGGTGGTGAGCCGGCGTTATAGCAAAAGCAATCGCGATGTGGTGCTGAGATTTCTCAAGGCCTATATTGAAGGAACGCGGCGGCTTTTCACGGACCGCGAGCTGGGCATAAGGGCCCTGCGTAAGTACGGCGGCATCAGCGATCGTGAGATGCTGTCAACGACATATGATCTTTTCACCTCCCGCTACATTAAAAAAATTCCAACGGTGAATGCCAAAGGAGTTGAAAATTCGCTAAACCTGATCGCCGAGAGCAATCCCAAAGCAAAGAACCGCAAAGCCGAGGAGTTTATGGACACGAGTTTTATGGAGGAGTTGGAGCGCACGGGGTTTATCAGTTCGGTTTGGAAATAGCGACACGCCGGTTTGTTGCATGCGTCTATTTTTGAGATTCGTCCTTCGCTGTCATGGCCGGACTTGTTCCGGCCATCGTGCGCCCGTGATGGCGCTACAACAGCACGGTGTAAGTCCGTG
>JBBDNJ010000012.1:0-8552 GCA_040877705.1 Binatia bacterium
GAGCGGCTTCTGGGAACCACTGATCCCAACACACCAAAGCGCCGATCCTCGCATAGCGGGTTTGGAAGCTCGGAAACCCAAGATCGCCGGGCGTGAAGTAAAATTTTTCAAAATAAAGCGGGTCGTCCGGTATATGCATCTTGCGATACTTTCCGGCAATGGCGCCATCGGCATCGATAATCACGGCGCTATTGTGATAAATGCCGGCCGAACGCTTTTCAAACAGGGACGCCACGATGACGATCTCCTGCTCCCGCGCCAGGCTCCCCAAAGCGTCCGTGCTCGGCCCGGGAATGGTTTCAGCCAATTTGAAAAAGCGGTGATCTTCGCTCTGGCAAAAATAGCGCGAGCGAAATAATTCTTGCAGGCAAACGATCTGCGCGCCCTTTTTTGCCGCGTCGCGTATGCGCGACATCGCCTTTACCAAATTCGCACCGGGATCTTCGCTCGTGCTCATCTGCACGAGTCCGAGCGTTACAATGTCATTGTTTTTGCTTCGCCGCATGGGAACAATTCGCGATTAAAGTGACTACCCATCACCAACAACCAACTCAAACAAAAGGGAGAGAAGAGCCTGCCTAACAACCTCCCTTCCCCTCCCAATTTGGCGCTCTCGACTATTTCAAATGTTGAGCGAAAAATGTTTTGGTTTTCTCCCAGGCGTCTTTAGCGGCTGGCTCATTGTAGCTGGGACGCTCGTCGCAGAAGAACCCGTGCGTCCCTTCGGGGTAAACCTTCATGGAAAAATTGATCTTCTTATGGGTCAACTCAGTGTTGATCTGTCCGACCTGATCCACCGGGATCAAGGGATCCTTTGCTCCGAAGAAGAGATACATCGGGCAGGCGATTTCTCCGGTTCGCGATAATGGGCTGGGATCCCCCATGGGAATGCCACCCCCGTAAAAGCATACCGCCGCTTTAACGTCTTTGTTATGATGCGCCGCCGCAAGGTAAGTGAAACGTCCTCCCATGCAGAAACCGATAACGCCGATTGCGCCGGCTTTGACGCTGCTCGGCCCCTTCAGGTGCGCAATGGCAGCGCCCAAATCTTCCATGACCTTAGGATCCTGCAACCGGTTCATCGTCGCAATGGCCTGTTTCATGTCGCTATAGGGAATGACACGGTCGGACTCGCGGTGGTACAGATCAGGCGCAAGCGCAACGTAGCCTTCTTGTGCGATCCGCTCGGTCACCTTTCTGATATGATCGTTAAGGCCAAAAGCTTCCATCACAACGACGATCCCGGGATAGGACGCGCCATCTTTAGGCCGAGCTTCAAACGCATCCATGCTTCCATCGGCGGTATTGAGTTGAAGAGTTGACGTCGTAAGGTCCATGCCGAGCCTCCTTGAGAAAAGTTGATAGTGCTAATAATCTTACTGAAGTGGTTTTTCTATCAGATTTTATTTTCCTGGTCCACCCGCATTGCAGCGAAATTCCGAGCGGCACAAATCAGTGTAGAGGCGCAATTCATTGCGCCCGATCTCGCTGTGGGCGCGACGCTGTCGCTTAGCGCTGTTGCAAGCAAAATTCAACAATGCGGTCGCAAACTTTGCCGGTGGTTTGCTCCGGCGGCATAACGTTCCAAAAGGCCGCCTTGGGCAATAACTCGCGGAGATAATGCGCCCCGGAGGTCGCATGGGAGGCGTCGTCGCCTGGAATGATCAAAGCCGGTGCGTGAATACCCATAACCTCCTCAGGACTTGCGCCGGTGGCGGTATCGCGATCGAACAAAGTCCTGCCGCTAGTAGCGATGATACCCAGATAGCGATCAAGATCATGGCGGACAAAACGCTCCGCGAACCCGTTGTCCCGGGCAATCACCGATGCCCATGGACCGGCTTCGGGATCCATCCAGAAGCTCTTGCCGGTTCGCGCGCGTTCGACGATCCCCGACAGCCCATGTGTTTTGGCAAAATCGTAGTGATGCCGAAAGCGGTCCAATCCGTTCGTTTTCCAACGAAAGCCGCCCACCGGCCAGTGAAGCAAAAGACCGCGCGTGGCTTCCGGATAGTCAACCGCAAACGCCAACGCGACCGAGCAGCCCATACAGCCGCCCAAAACAAACGCAGAATCGATTTTAAGATGGTCCAGCAAAGCTTTTCCCTGCCTCGTATAAGTGTCCCAACCCAGGCGTTCGACTCGTCCGCCCGACTCCCCTGACTCGCGCCGGTCGTAGGCGATGACTGTATACTCAGCCGCCAGAGCACTGAGCGCATCGATGCCGGTCCAGGCGCTTGCAGTTTGCCACTTTTCAATAGTGGCATCGAAACCGCCCGGCGCGAACATCAAAAGCGGCGCTCCCGATCCATAGGTTTGATAATAGATTTCGAGTCCGTCGATCGTTGCGGTTGACATTGAGTCGCTCCTTCCTACTGAAGCCGTGTATCACAATTTTGCAGCAATGCTACTGGACATCGTTGGCTACGCTACGTAAGCTTTAACACGCTGCTTGAAACTAATAAACTTGATGCCGACGCTTTGTCGGAGGTTTATGTCGGACTACCAAACGGCTGGAAAAAATTTCGCTGAACTCTTAAAGTTGATGGCCCAACTGCGCGCAGAGAACGGTTGTCCATGGGATCGGGACCAAACTCACCAATCTCTCAAGGCCTTTTTGCTGGAAGAAACTCATGAGCTTCTCGACGCGCTCGCCGGCGTAGACTCGACAAAGATTCGCGAAGAACTAGGCGATCTCCTGCATCAAATCGTATTCCATTGCCAAATCGCCGACGAGAACGGCACATTTACGGCCGATCAAGTCATTAGCGAATTAGCGGACAAGATCGTGCGGCGCCACCCGCATGTCTTCTCCGGCGCCACATTGCCGGACTCCGAGTCGGTCGCAAGACAATGGGCTCGGATTAAAGCGCAAGAGAAAGGCGATGCCGTTTCCAATTCCGCTTTGGGCAGTCTTCCGAAGTCCATGCCTGCCTTGGCGCGCGCTCAAACGATTACCGAACGTGCGGCGCGGGTTGGATTCGATTGGCCCAACATAGAGCCGGTGTGGCAGAAAATCACGGAAGAACTTGCCGAGCTAAAAACCGCCTGCGCGTCCGGCGATCGACAACAAACGGCCGATGAATTGGGCGATGTTTTCTTTTCGCTGGTCAATCTTGCGCGCTTTCTCGGCCTGCAAGCTGAAGAGATTGCTAGTCAAACGACCGATAAATTCATTAAGCGTTTCAGCTATGTCGAGAACAAGCTTCGGCAAGCAGGCAAAACCCCGACCGACTCATCGCTCGAAGAAATGGACCGTTTGTGGGATGAAGCCAAAGCGCTCGAACGACGCGGGGAAGTGCGGGGATGAAACAAACAAAAATTGTTTTCCTCGACGCCGCCACCTTTGGCGATGCTTCGCTGCGACGCTTCACCGACGCCTGGGATTGTGAGACTCACCAAGCGACAAAGCCAACCGATGTTATTGCCCGGCTGGCCGGCAAGACGATCGTCGTCACCAATAAAGTCGCCATCAATCACGCCGTGCTCAGCGCGCCGGAAGCACGAGATCTATCGTTGATTGCCGTGGCGGCAACGGGGACCGACATCATCGATCGCGCCGCCGCCAGGGCGCGTAACGTCAAAGTCTGCAATGTTCCCGGTTATGCCGCTCAGTCAGTAGCGCAGTTCACCATGGCGCTCATTTTGGAATTGGCAACGTACGCCGGTCGATATGGCAGCGCCGTAAAAGCCGGCGAGTGGCAGAAAAGTTCGGTCTTTTCCCTTCTCGCCTATCCGACCGTCGAGCTCAGCGGCAAACAACTGGGCATCATAGGGTACGGCAGCATCGGGCGCGCCGTAGCACAGATGGCTCGAAGCTTCGGCATGGACGTAGCAGTTGCCGCTCGATCCGAAGTACCAGATCCGAGATCAGAGGATCGAATTCCCTTAGAGCAACTATTCCGCCAAGTCGATATCATCTCGCTGCACTGTCCACTGACGCCACAAACCCAAAATCTCGTCAACGAACAAAGTCTCCGTTTGATGAAACCTTCGGCGATTTTAATCAACACGGCACGCGGCGCACTGATCGATGAAGCAGCCTTGATCCGCGCCTTGCGGGAAAGACGGTTGGCCGCGGCCGCACTGGACGTAATCACCCAAGAACCGCCGGCGGCGGATCATCCAATCATTGTAGCGGCCGGCGAGCTCGACAATTTACTGGTTACGCCGCACATCGCGTGGAGCGCTCGCGAAGCACGAGAGAGGCTGTTAAATGAAGTGGCGGAGAATATCTCCGCCTTTTTAAATGGGAAAGATAGAAATCTAGTGGGCTAGCAAAAATCGTGCGATTAAACGTCAAAAAGGGATGTCGTCGTCAAAGGGCGGTTGTCCACCGCTGCCATGTATTTCCTCGCCACCGCCGGATTCGGCTTCCGGCGCCATTCGCGTTCCGCCGCCGCCACCGAGAAATCTGACCCTCTGTGCGACGATTTCAGTCACATATCGTTTGTTACCGCTCTTGTCGTCATAACTGCGGGTTCGGATGCTGCCTTCGACATAAATCTGTCTACCTTTAGCGAGGTATTGACCGCAGAGTTCGCCCTGTTTGCCCCAGACAACAATATTATGCCACTCGGTTCTTTCTTGCTTGTTGCCATCCCGGTCGTTCCACTGTTCGGATGTAGCAATCGAAAAATTGGCCACAGCGCTACCGGTTGAAGTGAAGCGAAGTTCCGGATCTTTACCCAGATTACCGATGAGAATCACTTTATTAACAGACATTAGAAACCTCCAGGCCGCCGCGGTTGCGTCGGCAAAACGGTGCAGTCAACTTAGCGCCGGCATTCTCTAGAGTCAACAGAGAGTTTGCCTAACGGGGCACGCACTGCATTGCATTTTCATTTGCCGTACACTACACTTATTTAACTTATTTCGCTTATTTGTACTCACTAAGTTTACTTCGATCTTGATGTTTTACTGCCTCAAGCTGATCCTGTTTCTATTGATCACCGTGCCGGCTGCGCTTTTGACCATTTTGCTTGGACTGTTCGATGCCCATGGCAAGCTTGCCTACCGGTTCAGCCGGTCCTGGACTGCGTTGATTTTAAATATGGGCGGGGTGGCGCTGAAAGTCGTGGGCCGCGAGAATATCGATCCAAGCCGGCAATATGTTTTTATGGTCAATCATCAAAGCAATATCGATATTCCAGTATTGGTTCAGAGCTTAATGAATTTTCAGTTGCGTTGGATCGCCAAGAGAGAACTTCTTTGGATTCCTTTTTTCGGCTGGGCGATGTGGGCGTCGAAGCACATCACGGTGAATAGAGCGGATCCCTTCAATGCCGTCCGAAGCTTTCAACGAGCTAGGGAGCGGATCGCAGCGGGCATTTCCGTGGTCGTATTTCCTGAAGGAACCCGTAGTCGCGACGGCAAACTACTTCGATTTAAAAAAGGCGGATTTTTGCTTGCGGTCCAGGCCAACAGACCCATTGTTCCGGTAACCATCAACGGCAGCAGACTAGCACTGCCTGCTGGAGCATGGCGGTTGCGAGGCGGAATAATTGAGGTCATCATCAGTAAACCGATTGCCGTCGAAGGCTTTCGTCCAGGCAACCTTCGCCATCTCTCGGCCCAGGTCAGAGAGGCGATTGAAAGGCATCTTCTAAGCAATGGTGCGCAGCCGCCTGAAACCGCGCCAAACCCGAGCGAGGCGATCGCCGGCAACAACCCTTTGGAGAAACGGAGCATCTGAAACAGTCATGGAATCGGTAAGAATCGTACCCCTAGGCGGTCTCGGTGAATTCGGCCTCAACATGATGCTTGTCGAGTATGGTGATGCGGCCATCGCCATCGACTGCGGCCTTATGTTTCCCGGTGCGGATCTTTTGGGGATAGATTTAGTCATTCCCGACGTGAGTTATCTGCTCGAGAATAGACACAAGCTTAAAGGCATCGTCTTGACGCATGCGCACGAAGACCATATGGGCGCCATTCCCTACGTTATCGAGCAGCTCGCTGTACCGGTTTATGGCACCCGTTTGACACTCGGGCTGCTCGATAACCGGATCAAAGAACATCATCTCGAAGATGTCGCGGATGTGCACGAGATCACCGCCGGCGAATTGTGGGAAATGGGTCCTTTCAAGCTCGAAGGAATTCGTGTCACCCATAGCTTGATGGACTGTCTGGCCTTGGCAATAGAAACTCCGGTGGGAACAATCATCCATACCGGAGATTTTAAGATCGACAATACGCCTATGGAAGGCGAGATGTTCGATTTTCAAAGATTTGCCGCCTACGGTGAAAAGGGCGTGCTGCTGCTGTTATCGGATTCGACCAACGTGGAGCGCCCGGGCCACACACGGTCGGAACGAGAAGTCGGGACAAACCTGGAACAGATCTTCCAGCAGTGTACCGGCAGAGTGCTTGTCTCGACGTTTTCCTCCAGTATCCCGAGGATTCAGCAAGTGCTGGAAATCTCGGAACGTTGCGGCCGAAGAGTCGTCATGAGCGGGCGCAGTATGGTGCGCAACAGCCAGATCGCGGCTGACCTGGGCTATCTTCAACTTCCCCGCAGCTTCATGACCGAGAGTGACCGTTGGCAGGACCTTTCCCCCGACCGTGTGACCTTTCTGACCACCGGCAGCCAGGGCGAGCCCCTTTCCGTGCTGCACCGTGTCGCTTTGGACGCCCATAAGTCAATTAAGATTCAGCCCGGAGATACCGTACTGTTGTCTTCCAAGTTTATCCCCGGCAATGAGAAAACGATCTCCAACTTGATTAACCATCTTTATCGCCGCGGCGCCGAAGTTCACTACGAGAAGGTTTCCGAGATCCACGTATCGGGGCATGCCAGCCAAGAGGAACTGAAGACGATGCTCCAACTCACGCGGCCGCGTTATTTCGTGCCGATTCACGGCGAATACCGCCATCTGGTGCGCCATCGCCGCTTGGCTCAGCAGGTGGGGCTTCCCGAAGAGAACTGCTTCATTCTCGAGGACGGCGACGTATTGGAGTTGACCTCGCAGAGCGCTCATAAAGCAAGCCCTGTCCACGTGGGTAAAGTATTCGTCGACGGCAAAGGTGTCGGCGATGTCGGCCAGGTCGTGATTCGCGACCGCCGCCATCTTTCCGAAGACGGCATGGTCCTCGCGGTGATGGCGATTCATCAGCAATCGGGAGAAATTGTTGCCGGCCCGGATCTGATCTCTCGCGGCTTCATGCGCGACGAAGAAGGCGAAGAGATTCTCGAACAGGCGAGAAAAGTCGTTTTAGAAACATTTAACGGCATGAATCGGGAAACGCGCGCAGACCGAGTGGAACTTCAGGAAGAGGTTCGCAAAGCGCTAAGTCGTTATTTTCGCAAAAAACTCGAGCGGCGGCCGGTGATTTTGCCGTACATCGTCGAAACTTAAAATTTAAAGATTTCGCTATTTAAATAGATATGGAAAAAGGCCGGCTCAATCGGGAAGTATGGGGTGTTGTCATCAGCCTCACCGCTCTTCTGATCCTCATTAGTTTATTTTCCTATAGTCCTAAAGATCGGTCCTTGAACACCCCTTCAGGATTGATTGAGACGCACAATTGGGGAGGTTTTGTCGGTGCTTTCTTGGCCGATTTTTTACTTCAAGGCCTCGGACTGTCTTCGTATTTGCTACCGGTCTTTCTTGGCCTAGCCGCCTATCAGTTGTTCCTTGCCAATTATAAGGGCATGCGTGCCGCGGGAGCCGCCGGTTATGGGGTTCTTCTAATCGGCATATCGGTTTTGTTGAGCCTAATAATCGATTCGGAAAATGCCCGAGATGCCGGCGGTATCTTAGGAGGGTTCCTGAAAGAAAGCGTCCTTGTGCCGTTATTCGGGCGTATCAGCGCAACCCTCATCACACTTTCAGCTTTGTTGCTGGCAACCATGCTGCTGTCACAAATCTCGCTTTTGGACTTGCTCGATCACAGCGGCAAACGACTGGATCAATTCAAAAAATCCTTTATTCCAAAGATTAGCGCGCGCTTGCAGGAACTCAAACAGAAGAAAAAAAAACGTAAGGGAGAAAACACTAAAACGGAGCGGCGCGACTATGTGCCGCCGCCCATTGTTTTCAAGGCTGAGCCTAAAGAAGTGCTGACGACAAAGGCTGCCAAGAAACCGGTGCTTGTTCAGGAACAGTTCAAGCTCCCTGCCATTGGCGACGGTTACCGACTACCACCCCTGGATCTTTTAGACCCACCCGATGCCGATCAGCTCGTCAAGGTGGACACAGACAGTCTGAAAGCTAATTCTCTTATATTACGAAAAAAACTCGCGGACTTCGGCGTCGAAGGAGAAGTCGTCGCTGTGCGTCCCGGGCCGGTCATCACGATGTATGAATTTAAACCCGCCGACGGGGTAAAAGTACGGCGCATCGTCTTGCTGGCGGACGACCTGGCGATGGCTCTGCGCGCGGTCAGCGTACGTATTCTGGCGCCGATTCCGGGAGAATCCGTTGTCGGTATCGAAATCCCCAATCCCCGCCGTGAGACGGTGTACTTAAGGGAAATTATCGAGAGTGAAAGCTATAATTCCGTCGATTCCAAAATCACTTTAGCCTTGGGAAAGGATATCGGCGGTACAC
>JBBDNJ010000013.1:0-42898 GCA_040877705.1 Binatia bacterium
AGTACGTATCTCATATTACCAAGCCCCGGTGGAAGATTTTTTCACAGGCTCTGAGCGGTCGCGTTCTGAGTTCATAATTCGCGGCGTCTCCTGAAGGCAATCGTTGTCGGAGTCAAACCAGGAACTTTGAACCGCAACCGTATCCTCGCCCACTGAACGTCTGACGCAAAAAAACGCGGCCTCGCCTTATAGGCAAATCCTTAACTTGCCTACTGATTTCTTTCAAAGCGATCGCTCGCGTAACCGAACCACCTTTTTGTCCCATCGTTTCATGCCCTTGTCCTCAACGCAGTTAACCTTGAGGGTGTGACGAGAAGTTGCTACTTTGAAGTGCGGATTAATTTTATGGATTCCCGATTGCGAGAAGGTGTCAATCTATTTAATGAAGGCCGTTTTTTCGACTCTCACGAAGTTTGCGAGACCCTTTATCGTGAAGCCGAGGAGCAGGACAAGCCGTTTCTCGAGGGGTTGGTTCAGTTGTCTGCTGCGTGCCGCATGATCGCGGACTTCGGCGAGATTAAAGGCCCGGTGAAGCTCATCTATCAAGCCCTCATTCGCTTCGAAAATTATCAACCCACCTATGCAGGCGTCAAAGTCGCCGACCTGATTACGGCGATGGAATTCTGGGCCAAAGATCTCGAAGCCGGCCGCGTTAAGGACCCAAAGCCGATCCCGAGAATTCCTCTGCGTCGGTTTTATTTCTTCTAAATGAACGGTTCAAAGATAAAAGAGATGCTGCACCGCTTCCTTGATGGAAAGTGGAGCGGAGCCAAGCGACTTCAAGGTCTTCAGGGTGGGGCATTGGCTTATGTGCTCGGGCTCATAGCGGAGCAAAACCGCCGACCGATCCTTATTATCGCCGCGACCGCGCATGACACGGAGAGCCTGTATGACGATTTAACGTTCTTTATGGGTCAGGCTCGATCTCTAGCACCGTTCCGCAAGAGGCTCCATCTGCTTCCATCCTGGGAAGTTCTCCCGTTCGAAAAATTATCGCCTCATCCCGACAATTTGGCTGGAAGGCTAGAGGGTTTATATAAGCTGATTGAAGAGCCGGCGCCGATCTTGATTTCGACGCCTGCTGCGCTGATGCAAAAAGTCATCCCAAAGGAGACGTTGAAACAGTCGTACCTTTATCTGGTGGCGAGCCAGGAGTTGCCACGGGAAACGCTGACCGAGCATCTTGTGCAGTGGGGCTTTCAAAACGTCCCCCTGGTGGAAGAATGCGGCGACTTCAGCGTGCGCGGCGGCATCATCGATCTGTTTTCACCGGGTTATATGTTGCCGCTACGACTGGAATTCGACGGTGACCACATAGAATCTATTCGAGAGTTTAATCCCGCCAGTCAACGTTCCGATAGGGCTTTAGAAGATTTACTGCTTTTGCCGATGAAGGAGTTTTCCCTGAGGCGGGCCGCCACCGAACAGGTCGTGCGGAAGCTAGATCAGCGGGCGACGGAGCTGGACATCGACCGGCGCGAGAAGAACGCTTTGCTTGACTCCGTCAAAGAGGGCATTCCATTTCCCGGTATGGAGTTCTTGGTTCCTTATTTTTACCCAGCGCTCACTTCGGTGTTTTCTTACTTGCCGCCTGAGACGCTAGTTTGTTTGGCGGGAGCGGATCGAGTGGAAGGAGAGGTCGAACGATTCGGTCATCTCGCTTGGGATCGCAACGCCAAGGCAAAAGAGGATGGCCGCCTAGTGCCGCCGGTAGAAGAACTCTTTTCGAACGAGCACGAGTGGCGCGCTGCCATCGAACCTTTCGCTCAGCTGCACTGCGAAGCGTTGACGATCATGGCCGTTTCTGAGCGGGCACAAGAATCGACGCTGACGATCGAGTCGTTTCTCACCAACGACATACGCCACGAAACTCTGGCCAAACATGGCAAGGAGCCGTCGTTGGCGCCGCTTATCGAGCGATTGCGGGCATGGGAGGGTCATAAGGTCATGTTTGTCGCGCCCACTCGAGGCGACGCCGGCCGGTTGCGGGAATTACTCGGCCACTACGAAATAGATATTCCCATCGAAGATAGGCCCGCGGCCGCGCTGCTCAATTGCACTGAACGTGCGCGGGCCGTGGTGCTGGGCCACCTGAACCAGGGATTTCGGATGCCGGTCGCCGGCCTGGTCACGGTGACATTTGATGAAATCTTCGGGACACACAAGAGACATCCCACCACGGCGGCTAAAACCCATCCGAGTCACTTTCTCACTAGCCTCAGTGAATTGAAACAAGATGATTTTGTGGTTCATCTGGATCACGGCATCGGGGTTTACCGCGGCCTGAAGTTCCTTAAGGTTGCAGGCGTCGAGGGCGAATTCTTGCACCTGGAATACGAGGGTGGAGATCGGCTCTACCTGCCGGTGGACCGTATCAATATCGTACAAAAGTACATCGGCGGCGATGGCGTGCGACCGTCACTGGATAGGCTCGGCGGTGCCGCTTGGGAAAGGGTTAAGGCGAAAGCGAAGAAATCGATTCTCGCCATGGCGGAAGAACTTGTCCAGCTCTATGCCCTGCGTGAAGCCCGCGAAGGCATAGCCTTCGCCGCTCCAGATGCACTTTACCGCGAATTTGAAGCGGCCTTCGAATTCGAGGAGACGAACGATCAGCAACGCGCCATCGACGAATCTCTTGATGACATGCAGCGGAAAAAACCGATGGATCGGTTGGTGTGCGGCGATGTCGGTTTCGGCAAGACCGAGGTTGCTATGCGGGCGGCGTTTTTGGCCGTCGAGGGCGGCAAACAGGTGGCGGTGCTGGCGCCGACGACCATCTTGGCGCAACAGCACTTGCAGACGTTCCGCCACCGTTTTCGTAATCATCCTGTCCGGATTGAAATGGTCAGCCGCTTTCTGACAACCAAAGAGTGCGAGCAAGTACTCCGAGATGCGGCCAAAGGTAACGTCGATGTTCTCATTGGCACGCACCGTCTGCTTCAGAAAGACGTCGAATTCAAGGATTTGGGCCTGGTCATTATAGATGAGGAGCATCGATTTGGCGTTGCTCACAAAGAGCGGCTCAAAAAGCTGCGCCAGATGGTCGACGTCATGAGTCTCACGGCGACACCGATACCACGGACGCTCCATATGTCGATCGTTGGCATCCGCGACCTTAGCATCATCGAAACTCCGCCGGTTGACCGGCTTGCCATACAAACCTACGTGACGCGCTATGACGAACGAGTCATTCGTGACGCAATTTTGCGCGAGCTCGAGCGCGGCGGCCAGGTATTTTTCTTGCACAACCGCGTTGAGACCATCGACCGCATAGCGTTGAAGCTTGCCGAGCTGGTTCCCGAAGCGAAGATGGCTGTGGCGCATGGACAGATGAAGCCGAAAGACCTGGAAAGGGTGATGCTGCGTTTCCTTGAAACCAAGACACAAGTGTTGATCTGTTCGGCGATTATCGAATCCGGTCTGGATTTCCCGAACGCCAATACCATTATCATCAACCGCGCCGACCGATTCGGTTTGGCGCAGCTTTACCAACTGCGTGGCCGAGTCGGGCGTTCTCATCGCCATGCTTATGCATACCTGCTAATTCCGGGCGAGCAGGCGATCACGCCGGACGCGGAGAAAAGACTGCGTGCCCTTCAAGAGATAGACGGCCTGGGCGGCGGGTTCAAATTAGCGCTGCACGACCTGGAGATTCGCGGCGCGGGTAATCTTCTGGGACAGCAGCAGTCCGGTAATATTACCGCCGTCGGTTTCGAGCTTTACACCGAAATGATGGAAAATGCCGTGCGCGAGCTCAAAGGCGAAGAAGTGGCGCCGGAGATCGAGCCGGAAATCCGTTTAGGAATCTCCGCTTATTTTCCCGACGATTATATTCCCGATGCCAATCAGCGTTTGTATTTCTACAAACGACTGGCAAGCCTGCGTAACCCGCCTGAGTTGGAAGAGCTCAAAGAGGAGATCCGTGACCGGTTTGGTCCTCCTGGGCCGGCCGTCGAAAATCTTTTTCTGATCATGAACCTGCGGCGCGTGCTCAAAGAATTTCTCGTCCAACAGATCAGCGTATCCGATGGCAAGGTCTTTCTGCTCTTCCATCCGCAGTCACCGGTCAAGGTCGAAAAGTTGTTAGAGCTGATCAAGAAACCCAAAAGTCGTTTCCGCCTCTCGCCGGATGGCCGATTTTCGTTTTCACCGCAGTATCAAGAATGGGAGGCGTTGGTTAGCGAAGTGATACAGTTACTGCACAGTATTCGTGAACGTGAAATGAATTTGCAACTTCCTTCGGAGCCGCTGCACGGGAATGCGATCTAAGCGACATTGAACAGCCTTCGTGCGCGGCTCAGTGTAACTTTTTTCGTTTTGCGGATTCAAGGCGGCCGAAAGCATGCTTTCAACAGGAACGGGCTGGCGCGCTTCAAAGCCGAAGGTTGGCTTTTCCGCATGACTGTGATACCCCTTGCGTTATCGGGCTTCAAAAGAAATAATTTGCCGAGGTAAGATTTTCTATGCTGAGGCATGCTATTCAAAAAACCCTTCTATTGATCACGTATCTGGTTTTCTTAGCTCCGTCATCGGTTCAGGGCCGAGTTATCGAGCAGATCATTACGGTGATCGATGGCGAACCCTACACGCTAACAAATCTGAGTGCCTATGCGAAGAGCAAAATGGCGCGCGATTTTCCGACCGGACCGTTGGACAGGATCAATGCCAGCGACCGAGAAGTACTGGAGCAGTTCATCACTGAAAAGCTGCTCGATGCGGAGATTCGTGAGGCAGGAATAAAAATTACCGACCAGGATATCGGTCTCTACATTGATCAGATCAAACAGAAAAATCGTCTTACCGATGATGAACTCAAGACCGCTTTGGCTCGAGAGGGCCAGAGCCTGCCAGCCTACAAGGCCTCGGTCAAAGCCGAACTTGAGAAAGGTGAGCTGATCAACCGTCAGGTCAGAAAGAAAGTCAACGTTACCAACGATGACGTGGAACGTTACTACAAACTGAATTCCAAGAGCTATCGAGCCGACGATCGGGCTCGGATTCGTCATATTCTTCTGCCGCTGGCTGAGAAAGCTTCTCCTGAAGAGGTACAAGCGGTGACAGCAAAAGGCAACGATTTATACAATCAAATCAGCTCGGGCGAGGATTTTGGCAAATTGGCGCAAAAATATTCCGATGGCGCCGGCCGCGAGTCGGGCGGCGATATTGGCTGGGTCAATCGTGGCACGTTGTTGAAACCCATAGAAGACCTCGCGTTCGATAAGCTATCCGTCGGCCAAGTCAGCCGACCGGTGCGTAGCAGCATGGGCCTGCATTTGGTGAAATTGGAGAGCCGGGAAAGCGGTGCGGTTCTTCCATTATCGCTAGTTGGGCCGAAGATTAAGGAAGAACTTTACGGCAAGGCGATGGAGGAACGTTACTCCAAGTGGCTCAAATCCGATTTGCGACGCAAACACACGGTTGATGTAAAAATTGCCGGTGTCGTGTTCAAACCAGAAGATTCTAAGGAAGATACAATGGGTTCCCTGATGGCGAAGTCCAGCCGGCTTAATCGAAAAGAGGACCGTAGTATTTTGAGTTACTTTAATCCGCTTTCGTACATTGTCAAAGAAATTCCGTCTGACGAGGAAGATCCAAAAGGTCCATTACTAGACAAGAATATCGTCAGTGTCTTCGGTGTTCCGCTCTTTACCACGGAAGCAGTTGACGATGTTCCTGACGTACTTTCCGCACCTGCGGACCCGGCAGAAGGCAATTCAAAGCCCGGTGAATCAGGCGGTTTTTTTGATCGGTTGAATCCTTTCGGGCGCTAGCCTTTGTTCTCAGTCAACCATCAAGGATCATCTAACCGGTTAATCAGTGTATGCCCCATAAACCTATAGTCGCCGTAACCATGGGCGATCCCGCGGGAGTCGGTCCTGAAGTCATTCTGAAGGCGCTCAGCCATGCAACGGTTAAACGGGCCTGTAATCCTCTCATTCTCGGGGATTGGGGGGTTCTTCAACGAGCTCGCGGAAAAAGCAAAAACCTGCCCAAGTTAGTCTGTTGGCAGCCCGGCGTGCCTTTATTGCCTTTGCTAAATGGGCGCCGTGGCTTTGTCGTTTGTCAGCTATCGGCGCTGCGGGCAAAAGACTGTCGTCCAGGGCGCTCGGTAAAAGCGGCAGGGCATGCAGCCTACCGCTATATCACTGTGGCAGCGAGACTCGCGTTATCGAACGTAGCTGATGCAATCGCGACGGCGCCCATCAGCAAAAGCAGTCTGATCAATGCGGGCTATAATTATCCCGGCCATACTGAACTTTTCGCCGAGCTCAGCCGTACCCCAGAGTGCCGGATGATGTTGATCGGCAAGAAGCTTCGAGTTGTCTTAGTGACCGGACACGTGGATTTTATGAAGGTCGTGCGCGGTCTGACGTGCGACGGTATTCGAACGACATTGGAACTGACCCATTGTGCTTTAAAGAATTCATTTGGAATCTCGCGTCCGCGCATTGCAGTTGCGGCGCTGAATCCTCACGGCGGTGAAGAAGGTATTTTCGGTGACGAAGAGAAAAAAATCATCGTGCCGGGAGTTCAGGCGGCCAAACGCAACGGAATTCCGGCCTTTGGGCCATTTCCAGCCGATAGCCTGTTTCATAAAGCTGCGCGCGGTGAATATGATGCGGTTGTCTGTATGTACCACGATCAGGGCTTGATTCCACTTAAGTTACATCATTTTTTCGGCGGAGTGGCGCTGACGTTGGGCCCTCCTTTCATTCGAACGTCGGTGGACCATGGCACGGCATATGACATTGCCGGCAGCGGCAAAGCCGATGAGAGCAGCATGAAGGAAGCTATTTTATTGGCAGCCGAGCTCGCCCGGCTGAAAATGAAAGCCAGAAATTAGTGACCCCGTCGATCTTTCGCGAGTACGACATCCGCGGCATGGCGGAAAAAGATTTTGACAGGCAATTCGCCCTTCTGCTCGGCAGAGTGCATGGCACAATGGTGACTGAGGGGGGTGGCACGCGCGTCACTGTCGGTCGAGATTGCCGCTCGAGAGACCGGCGCGCTGTTGGCCGGTGAGATGAGCGGTCATATGTTTTTCAAAGAGCGCTATTTTGGCTATGACGACGCCATCTACGCTTCTCTGCGTCTATTGGAAATTCTAGCAAATTCTGACGGACCTTTGTCCGCTTTGTTGGCGGATTTGCCCAAGACTGTGTCTACTCCGGAGATCAGGATCGATTGTCCTGACGATAGGTAATTTATCATCGCCGAGAGGGCCAAGGACTACTTTCGAAAACACTACGATATCATCGATGTCGATGGTGTCCGCGTGCAATTTCCGCAAGGTTGGGGACTTATCCGCGCATCAAACACGCAGCCTGCGCTGGTGCTTCGCTTTGAGGCTCAGACGGTGGAGAAAATGAAAGAGTATCGTGCGATTGTCGAGGCTAAGCTCAAGGAGCTGGAGAGCTAGAAGAGTGAAGAATGCGCGGAGAGATCGTCGTTAGAGGCGCGCGAGTTCATAACCTCAAGAACATCGACCTGGAGATCCCGCGCGAGCAGCTTGTCGTCATTACCGGTGTTTCAGGTTCCGGCAAATCGTCGCTGGCCTTTGATACGCTCTATGCTGAAGGGCAGCGCCGATATATAGAATCTCTCTCGGCAGACACACGCCAGTTGCTTCAGCAGCTGGACCAACCCGACGTCGATTCAATCGACGGACTCTCTCCGGCCATCGCAGTTCAGCAGAGATCGGCAAACTTCGGGCCGCGCTCGACTGTTGGAACTGTGAGTGAAATTCACGATTTTCTGCGCTTGTTGTTCGCCCGTGTGGGCCAGCCTGCTTGTATTCGATGCGGCGCCGATATCTCAGTGCAAACCACAGAGCAAATTGTCGATCGACTCACAGCGCTGCCCGTAACAACAAGAGTGATTGTTTTGGCGCCGGTGGGGAGCGCGAAAAAAATCGACCCCGATGAACTGCTTCGCGAATTCGCCCGCCAGGGCTTCACGCGGGTTAGAATTGACGGCGAGATGCACGAGCTTTATGAAGCGATCAATCTCAAAAACAACCGCAGCCACCGAATCGATCTAGTTATCGACCGTCTGACAATTAGAGAAGGCATCGAAAAGCGCTTGGCGGACTCTCTTGAAGTCGCTTCCCTTGTCGGCCAGCAGGTCATAAAAGTACAGGTACAGTCTGAGTCGGGTGCGCAACCGATTAAAGAGTTACGCTTTAGTCAAAAGTTTGCTTGTGCCGAATGCGGCAGTTCCTTCGCCGAAGTGATCCCCAGTCTGTTTTCATTCAACAGTCCGCACGGCGCCTGTGCGGTCTGCGGTGGACTGGGAAGTCGCGAAAAATCGACTCGCAAGTCAAAACGCAACGACGGTGCGACCGACTTCGAGACATGTAATGAGTGCCGCGGCGCTCGCCTGAAAAAAGAAAGTCTGGCCGTCACCATTGGCGGCAAGAACATCGCTCAGGTAACGGCGTTGCCAATTGCCGAGGCGATTCAATTTTTCGAAACGCTCCGGCTTGGGGAGAAAGAGCAAGTCATTGGTGCAAAGATACTCACCGAGGTTCTCGCTCGACTGCGTTTTCTGGCGCAACTTGGGCTCGAATATCTTACCCTCAACCGTCCGTCGGCGACGCTCTCCGGCGGTGAAGGGCAAAGAGTCCGTTTAGCCACACAGATTGGTTCAAGTCTGTCGGGTGTGCTTTACATTCTTGACGAGCCCAGTATTGGGCTGCACCAGAAGGACAATGCGCAATTGCTGGAACTCCTGAAAAGGCTTCGTGACGCCGGCAATTCCGTGGTCGTCGTCGAACATGATCCGGAAACTATTCTCAGCGCCGATCATGTCATCGATATGGGGCCGGGCGCCGGCCTCAACGGTGGTCAAGTCGTTGCGCAAGGAACCGCTGGCGAGCTCATGGCGCACGAGCACTCGCTTACAGGGCAGTACTTGTCCGGCCGCAGAAAGATTCCGATTCCGTCGCGGCGGCGAACAGATTCAGGCGAGTCCCTGATCATTAAGGGCGCGCAGCAAAACAATCTCCGCGACATAACAGTGGAAATTCCTGTTGGCGTGATGACTTGTGTAACCGGAGTCTCGGGTTCGGGCAAAAGTACGTTGGTGATGGATGTTCTCTATGATGGAGTATTCCGGCGCCTCCGGAGTGCACGAACCAAGGGCGGCGCCTGCGATGATCTAATCGGTTGGGAGAATTTTGACCGCGTGATCGGAGTTGACCAGAGTCCGATCGGTAGGACCCCGCGCTCCAATCCGGCGACTTATACCGGCATTTACGACCCTATTCGCGAACTTTTCGCAAAGCTGCCGGAGGCCCGGGTCAGGGGCTATAAGCCGAATCGGTTCTCGTTCAATACCAGTGGGGGACGGTGCGAGGCCTGTGGCGGCGATGGTGTCATGCGGATAGAAATGTATTTTCTTGCCGATGTTTTTGCCACCTGCGATGTCTGCAACGGCCGGCGCTATAATCGAGAAACGCTCGAAATTAAATACAAAGGGCATAGCATAGCGGATGTCTTGCAGTTGACCGTTGTACAAGCTTTGGATTTGTTCGCTAGCATACCCGCCGTGTCGGAGCGGCTTCATACGTTGATAAGCGTGGGGTTGGGCTATCTTCAACTCGGACAATCAGCTCAAACTCTTTCAGGCGGCGAGTCGCAGCGTGTCAAACTTGCGAAGGAACTGGCCAGGAGATCGGCCGGCCGATCTCTGTATGTGCTGGATGAGCCCACCTCGGGGCTCCATTTTTCCGATATTGACCAACTTTTGGGTTTGCTGCACCGTTTAACCGATGCGGGCAATACCCTGGTTATAATCGAACATAATCTCGAAGTGATTAAAAATGCCGATTATGTCATCGACCTCGGTCCTGAAGCCGGCGTAAACGGGGGTATCGTCGTGGCACGTGGAACACCCGAAGACGTCGCGACCGTAGCAGATTCTTACACCGGCCGCTATTTGGGGAAAGTGCTTACTGTTAGTCAGTAAGCATAATGCTTTTGGCCCGGCAGCTGCTTTTTTACTGCTAGGCACCTGCTTAATAGGACTGTGTGCGCGCGGCGAACGGCAGATTGACTCAGAATATCTTATTCGGTATTGTTAAATCAGACTAATTTAGTGGGATAACTAAATAGAACAGCACAGAACAGCAAACAGATTTAAACGCCGGCCATTAGCCGTATGAAATTACCTATTTACATGGACAATCATGCAACCACACAAGTGGATTCGCGCGTATTGGAGACAATGCTGCCGGTTTTTACCGCGAAATTTGGCAACGCCTCAAGCCGAAACCATCTGTTCGGTTGGGAAAGTGAAGCAGCGGTCGATACAGCGCGGCAACAAGTCGCCCGTTTGATTCATGCAGCGTCGCCGCGCGAGATCATATTTACCAGTGGCGCCACTGAGTCGGACAATCTCGCTATCAAGGGCGTCGCCGACGCCTATGGGCAGAACGGAAATCACATCGTCACCTGTGCCATCGAGCATAAGGCAGTTTTAGATAGCTGTAAGGCCATGGAAAAAAAGGGCTATCAAGTGACTTATTTGCCGGTGAGCCCCGATGGCCTCGTTGATGTAGAACGGCTGCGCCATGCGATTACGAATAAAACCATTCTGATTTCCATAATGGCCGCCAATAACGAGATCGGCACAATAGAGCCGGTACGGGAGATCGGCCGATTAGCTAAAGAAAGAGGAATTTTGTTTCATACTGATGCGACCCAAGCAGTAGGCAAAATCCCCATAAATGTTGAAGGCATGGGCATTGACCTGCTCTCTCTCTCGGCGCACAAAATATATGGCCCTAAGGGAGTGGGAGTACTTTATGTTCGATCGTCGAAGCCGCGGGTTAAAATCAACCCGCTGATCGAAGGCGGAGGACAGGAACGAGGAATCCGCTCGGGAACGCTCAATGTTCCGGGAATAGTCGGTTTAGGGAAGGCTTGTGAGATTGCTCAACAAGAGCTGATGTCCGACGGTGAACGAGTCATGGGCTTGAGCGAGCGATTGAAAACCGGAATCTTAAGCCAGCTTGACGAGGTGAGCGTCAACGGCCATTTATTACAGCGATTACCTGGCAATATGCACCTGAGTTTCGCTTTCGTCGAAGGTGAATCACTGTTGATGGGGCTTAAGGAGATTGCGGTCTCAACCGGCTCTGCCTGTACCTCTGCAAGTCTCGAACCTTCCCACGTGTTACGGGCAATCGGCTTGGAGGAGCATTTGGCCCATTCCTCTATCCGCTTCGGGCTGGGCCGTTTTAACACTGAAGAAGAAGTAGATTACACGGTGCGCCGAGTGGTCGAGGAGGTGTGCCGTTTACGTGGGCTGTCGCCGCTTTACCGTGCCAAGAAAACCAAGGTGCGGAGGCAGGAAACGAGTAATAAATTGCAGGAGAGTGTCTCCTAGTCATTTTATCTTTACAGGAGCAACGGCTGTATGGCCACAGGAATTAATCTAACCGAGCGTGCCGCCGCACGCATCAAAGAGATGGTCGCTGCTGAGAACCGCGAAGGGCAAGGATTAAGGCTTAAAGTGGTGGGTGGCGGCTGTTCGGGCCTGCAATACAAGCTGGACTTTGATCTGCCAAAGGGAACCGATAAGATCTTTGAGAAGGATGGCGCGAAGGTTTTGGTCGATATGAAGAGCTTGCTTTATCTCATGGGCACGGAGCTCGATTACAAAGAGGAATTGATGGAGTCGGGATTTGTTTTTCAAAATCCCAATGTTAAGAAAGCCTGCGGCTGCGGTACCTCTTTCACAGTCTAAGAAGCAGTCGCAGCGTTATAGGAATCGCAATCATGAAAACTGGTAACAATACGGTAGAAGATCTGACCCGACGCGAATACAAGTACGGGTTTGTCACAGACATCGAATCGGATACCGTGCCGCCGGGTTTGAATGAAGACGTCATCCGCCTGATTTCGACGAAGAAAAATGAGCCGGAGTTCATGTTGGAATGGCGCCTCAAGGCTTACCGCCACTGGGCAAAATTAGAAAAAACTCAGGCGGAACCAAAGTGGGCCATGGTCCGTTATCCGACCATTGACTATCAGGCGATGAGTTATTATTCGGCGCCAAAGAATAAGGGAGACGGTCCCAAAAGTTTGGAGGAAGTTGATCCCGAACTGCTGAAAACTTACGAAAAGCTCGGCATTCCCTTGCGCGAGCAGGAGCGTCTTGCTGGAGTTGCGGTCGATGCCGTCTTTGACAGCGTGTCCGTGGCGACGACCTTTAAAGGGAAGTTGGGTGAGATGGGGGTTATTTTTTGTTCGTTCTCTGAGGCATTACAAAATCATCCTAATTTAATTCAGAAATATCTGGGTTCCGTGGTTCCTTATACGGATAATTTCTTTGCCGCCTTGAACTCAGCGGTCTTTAGCGACGGCTCATTTTGTTACATTCCCAAAGGTGTGCGTTGTCCCATGGAGCTTTCAACCTATTTCCGTATCAATGCTTCAGAAACGGGACAATTTGAACGTACCCTCATTATCGCCGAGGAGGGAAGTTCGGTAAGCTATCTGGAGGGGTGTACGGCGCCCATGCGCGACAAAAATCAATTGCATGCAGCAGTCGTGGAATTGGTCGCACATGACAATGCCCAGATCAAGTATTCGACGGTACAAAATTGGTATCCGGGAGATTCCGAGGGCCGCGGCGGCATTTACAACTTTGTCACCAAGCGCGGCAAATGCGCTGGAAAACGCTCGAAGATTTCGTGGACCCAGGTGGAGACGGGCTCCGCGATAACCTGGAAATATCCGAGTTGTCTTCTGCAGGGCGACGATTCGGTGGGTGAGTTCTATTCGGTGGCGTTGACCAATAACTACCAACAAGCAGATACCGGCACCAAGATGATCCACATTGGCAAAAACACCAAGAGCACTATTATTTCGAAAGGTATTTCCGCCGGACACGGACAGAATACGTATCGCGGTTTAGTGAAGATCATGAAGGGGGCGGCGGGAGCACGGAACTATTCTCAATGTGATTCGTTGTTGCTCGGCGACAAATGTGGAGCGCACACCTTTCCATATTTGGAGGTTTTAAACAGCAGCTCGCAAGTCGAGCATGAAGCATCCACATCGAAAATCGGCGAGGACCAGCTATTTTACTGCCGCCAGCGGGGTATCTCTGCGGAAGATGCCGTAAATATGATCGTAAGCGGCTTCTGTAAACAGGTTTTTCGTGAGTTGCCCATGGAGTTTGCGGTAGAAGCGCAAAAACTCTTGGGAGTAAGCCTGGAGGGCAGTGTCGGCTAACCAGAGCAGTTCCGACGGAGCGAACAATGGGATCTGAGATTTACTTCGATAATAACGCCACCACTCGAGTATTGCCTGAAGTGTTCGAGGCGATGGCTCCGTTCTTCACGGAGCTCTACGGCAATCCGTCAAGCATTCATGGCTTTGGCAGCCAAGTTGGGGGGCGGATTAGCCAAGCCAGGGAACATGTGGCGGCTCTGATTGGCGCTGCTGATCCGGTGGAAGTCATCTTCACCAGCTGTGGCACCGAGGGAGATAATGCCGCTATCCGCGGCCTGCTGGAGGCACACCCGGAAAAGCGCCATATCGTCACTACCCAGGTGGAGCATCCGGCCGTCCTAGGTTTGTGCCAGCACCTAGAAAAAAAAGGTTATCGGGTAACATGGCTTAGTGTGGATCAAGACGGCATGTTGGACTTGGACGAGCTCCGTGATTCGGTTACCAGCGACACGGCGTTGGTCTCAGTCATGTATGCAAACAATGAAACAGGCGTTATTTTTCCGATTGAGCAAATCGGCGAGATCGTTAGAGCCAAGGGAGTTCCGTTCCACGTCGATGCGGTGCAGGCGGCGGGAAAGCTTCTTATAATCGTAAAGAATAGTCCCATCGATCTCTTGACTATCTCGGCCCACAAGTTTCATGGGCCCAAGGGGGTCGGCGCGCTCTACGTTCGACGCGGCATAACATTTTCCCCCTTCGTCATCGGAGGGCATCAGGAGCGAAACCGTCGCGCCGGAACGGAAAACGTCCCGGGGGTTGTCGGCATGGGAACGGCGGCGAGATTAGCTTTAAAGCACCTGGATGATGATTTTGCGCGGGTAAGCACGTTGCGTGACCAGCTGCAGGATTCTTTGCTCGGATCTTGTCCCAGCGCCCGTGTTAATGGCGATAAAGCGAAACGGTTGCCGAATACGCTAAATATCAGTTTTAGGTACCTGGAAGGCGAATCCATTTTAGTACTGCTCGATCAACATGGCATCTGCGCTTCAACTGGCTCCGCCTGTACGTCCGGCTCCTCAGAGCCATCCCATGTCCTGCGGGCGATGGGAATTCCACCGGACTGGGTGCAAGGAGCGGTTCGGTTTAGCTTGAGCCGGCTAAATACGGAAGACGAGGTTCGCTGTGTGAACGAAAAGATGCCTTCCATCGTCAAAAGATTAGAGGGGCTGTCTGCATTGGGTAAATTGGGCGTCCAGCAACGGAATCAGCCACCGGCTCAAACTATTTCCAACAGTATCGGAGCAAGGGGGTAGGGCTATGAGCCTGATGCAGATTCCTCGTCGGGTCGATTACGGGTTACGTGCAGTCATTTATCTTTCGACGCAAGACCCGGAAAAATGTTGCTCCATTACGGAGATTGCCAAACAACAGAATGTGCCCAAAAAATTTCTGGAGAAGATTATTCAAGATCTCATGCGTCGCGGATTGATTAGATCCAAACGTGGCTCGTGCGGCGGATATAGCTTGGCCCGTTCACCGGATCAGATATCTTTCTACGACGTGATTGAAGCGCTTGAGGGGCCTATTGCGGTCAATTCGTGCATGGATGAGGAGATCAGCTGTGATCAGCTGCCCCGTTGCGCGATGGTGGGAGTTTGGAGCGAGATTCAACGAAAGGTGACAGAGGTCTTTACCCGAACGACGTTAGCAGATTTACGACGCACTCCATGTCGGGATATTGTGAGCGCTTCTTCTCTATCGAGTGCGGCATGACAAGAATCGAGAAACTTCACCTAACATGAAGGCAGGCCGTACCCTATAGGGAGGTGGGAGCTATGAGTTATGATACAGGACTAAGCATGGAAGAAAGGGTTACCTCGCTATTTCAGCCGGACACCCTGATGCCGGATCAGTACTTGGAGACTTTCCGTCGAAAGCTCTACCTCGAGCCGGAGAAAAAACTTCTGCTCGCGGTTTTGGAAGACGCCATCGCTTGCTTTCAAAAGTATGTATTCACAAAGGACGGCAAGGGAAAAGTCCTATTTCAAGAAGCAGAGGAATGGATCTTGGAAGAGGACACCGATTGGCTTTTCTCTTTCGCCAATGTGTGCGAGATGCTCGGCTTCGAGCCCAGCTATTTACGCGATGGACTGATGCTTTGGAAAGCACAGAAGGTCGAAAGTCATTCCAAAGCTAGAATTTATCAGTTAACCGCGAGAACCAGTCGAAGGAAGGGTGAGGTGTCGGTGTCGCGTAGATCGACCCAGCGGATGCGCAAAGCCGCAAGCCGATAGGTAGCGGTTGTAACAGTTTGCCAGTTTGAAGGCGGTGGATGCCGATGCGCGTTCACCGCCTTTTTTTGCCCGGTGAGTCCACTCCCTTGAAAAGCGAAAGAAACGACTTCATAAATCTGTCATGACGCCGCGAAGAAAGAAAAATCGCTCTGCCGTCGGAGGATTTTTGTACGCTTTGCGTTATCGCATGGGAGAATATGCATTGCGCGGTTTTATTGCGGCAATGCGTTGGCTGCCTAATCGGCTGTTAATCCCGGTGTCGACTTTGTGGGCTTCGATAACCCATCGCCTCCTGTGGAAATACCGAACTCGGATGGAGGAAAATGTTTCGGCGGCGCTGGGTGATCAGTTGATCACGCAAAGGGAGAGAAAGGCGTTTGTATGGCGCGTATGGAAGAACTTCGCACGCGGCGTGCTCGAAACCACGGCTGTCATGCATTCCCCAAGAGAAAAAATTATTCAAACAGTGCACCTGGAGGGAGAAGAATATTTGCAGCATGCCCTGCGCTATGGAAAAGGCGTGCTTGCACTCAGCGCCCATTTGGGCACATTCACCCTGATCGGTGCGCGACTTGCGGCCTCGGGTTATCATTTTAGCGTCGTGGTGAAACATCCGGGGGATGAGCAATTCGCCCGGCTAATGACCAAATATCGGACGCGACTTGGGATGCATACTATTTCGGCAAAACCACGCCGGGATGCAGTTCGCGGCATCCTCAAAGCATTGCGTGAAAATCGCATTGTTTTGGTGATTGCCGATGAGTTCAAATCCGGCGATGTTATGGTTGACTTTCTGGGACAACGGTTACCGGCTCCCAGGGGGCCAGCGACTCTGGCTCTACGCACCAGCGCGGTGACGTTACCGATGTTCGCAACCCGCCAGCCCGATGGCTCTGTGGTGCTTGCCATTGGACCGGCAATTGAGCCCATTCAAAAAAACGATCTCGAAGCAAGCATCGCGGCGACGACGGCTCTGTACACGCGCCACCTTGAGGATGTTATCCGCCGCTATCCTGATCAGTGGAATTGGCTTGGTTTTCCACGTAAGGAAAGAATCCCCCGGGCCAAAAGGCTGAATTCCGGAGCGTTAACGAGCCACTAATGCCGGCCAGCAGCCATCGCCGTGAGGGACTGTGTCAGATCAACTTTTTGAGTCGAAGCCGGGGCTCAATATGCCTTTTTTTTCGGTTCGTTCCAGATAGCGCATAAAAGTATATTTGTTTTCCAGTTCATCGAGCGCAAGGGGCGGTAGATCCTGCGGTTGGCCCGGTTCAACCTTGGCAGCGATCAGGCTCAGCCGATCGCTCTGCCATGCCTGCAGAAACTCTGCTCTAAACTCCTCAGCTGTGCTGACCCAGCAGGCGTGTGGATAGCCTGCGCCTTTGGCCAGTGACACCGCATCGGCAATGTGGGAAGCGGTCGCGGTTCCGCCGGAGGCTTCGTAAACTTCGTTGTCGAACAGCAGGTGGATGAGATTGGGTGGCTTTTGTAAAGCGATAGTCGGCAGGCCGCATAGGTTCATGAGAAAAGCGCCGTCGCCGTCGATTGCAATGACCTTGCGGTGCGGCAATGCGAAAGCAAGGCCTGCCGCGATGGAAGAGACTAATCCTAAAGTGCGCGTCTTGAGATTTCCATCGCTGGGACGAACCGCCCACCATTCACGCGCGCTCCAACCGGTGCAGACCGCCAGGGCGTTTCCCGTGTCACCGCCAATGGCCTTCAAGTAGGCGTAGCGTTGCATCATTTCACCCCCAGCACGCTTTTAGTTAGAAGAACTGCAACAGGTCTCTTTGAATCCTCGGCGAGAATCTGCGCGCCGACCAAAGTTTCGTCGATCTCTTCTGTTTTGCGTAGAACGTACGAGCGGATGCCCAATGCCTGAAGCACAGGCTCGGTTACGGCGCCAAGGGTTGTGAAGCCCCTATCGCCGATGTCACCCGCAAAATAGATCAACAGGAGAGTGGGTATTTGAAATTGCAGCGACGTTGTCGTCACCGCATTACAACTATTTAAAAACCCGGCATTCTGCAAAATCAGGGCGGTTTTCCGTCCGGCAAGATATGCGCCGGCACAAATGCCAATACCCTCTTCCTCGCGGCATAAGGGGATATGCCGCAGTCCGGAATCTTTCTCGACTGTCCGGATCACCTCAAGCATCTTCTCGTCGGGTAGAGTCGCGACAAAATCGATTCCAGCCTTCCTCAGCCCAGCGACGATCGCCAGCGCAGATTGTTTCGGGCCCATGTTGTCCATTAAAATAAAACTGACCTCTTCTTATCGGTCGGGTGCGCAAACCATTTCATTGCAGTAAAACGTGCGAGTACCCTCCATGACCCGGCGAGTTTCTTCGTCGCTTGTCTGAGCGAAGTGAATGGCGGGGACAACGCCATTATCGATTAACTGTCATAACTGCCGCTGTAGATTTTCGGTGCTATACCACACCGCGACGAACTACTGCGAGCGTGCGTATTTGTCAAGGGTCCGGGTAACCGGCCAGCAGATTCTCGAAGAACTCAGCGCCGTTCTTTTCGTGCCGCTGACGGGCGGGATTCAGAAGGAGCCTCGCTATCCGGATTAGGTTGAGCGTTACCAAGCTTGATGCTAGGAAACCGGTACACCACTTCACCGGGTCGCACCATGTTAAGTTCCTCGCGGGCCAATTTCTCCAGATAGTAATTGTCGTAACGGATACGGGACACGCGCTGCCGGAGCGCTTCGTTTTCTTTCTGCAGGCGATAATTTTGCTCGTCGATTTTGCTCTTTTCTCCGCGCAGACGCCACAAATGGATCGCTCCCCGTTCACCGACGATCGTTACCGTTACGAGCAAGAGAATGAGCGCTCCGAGAAAATAAAAAACACCACTTTGGGAAAGTTTGAATGGTAATGTCATTTGTGTAGATAAATGGCAATATAACATAAATTATGTTCTGGTGCTGCTGAGAAAAAAGTTTTCGGAGGGTGGAGATGAAAATTCAACGGGTTCAGGCTCGCGAAGTGCTTGATTCTAGAGGACAGCCGACAGTGGAGGTCGAGGTGACGCTAAAGAACGGCGCGTTCGGCCGGGCGACGGTTCCGTCCGGCGCGTCCACCGGCGTTCACGAAGCAGTGGAACTCAGGGATGGCGGCAAACGCTTTTTGGGCAAAGGTGTTGCGCGGGCAGTTCTGCATGTCAACGAAAAGATTGCTCCGCGTCTTCGCGGCAAAGAAGCCAGAGAGCAGGCATCGATCGATCAGATCATGCTTGACTTAGATGGATCGGTGAACAAAGGTAAGCTTGGCGCCAATGCGATTCTCGGGGTTTCATTGGCCGTTGCCCACGCTCAAGCTCAAGCCCAAGGTCTGTCCCTCTACCGCTACCTGGGAGGAATTCAGGCGAAGACTTTACCGGTGCCGATGCTCAACGTTCTCAACGGCGGCGCCCACGCCGATAATAACGTCGACGTTCAAGAATTCATGATCGTTCCCTACGGCATGAAAACCTTCAAGGAGGCGTTACGAGGAGCCGCGGAGATCTTTCAGACCCTCAAGAAGGTTTTACATGATCGTTCCTATTCGACCAGCGTCGGCGATGAAGGTGGTTTTGCGCCACGGGTTAAAAGCAACGCCGAAGCGATCGAGCTCCTTTTAGAGGCTATTACCAAGGCCGGGTATAAGGCCGGCTCGCAGGTCGCATTGGCATTGGATGTCGCTTCCAGTGAATTCTTCGACAATGGAAACTATGTGTTTAAAAAATCCGACGGGCGTAAACGCAGCCGCGACGACATGGTTCGTCTTTATGAAGGCTGGGTGAAGCAGTATCCGATTATTTCCGTCGAAGATGCCTTTGCCGAGGACGACTGGGAGGGTTGGCAAATGCTGACGCAGGCATTGGGGAAGAAGGTTCAACTGGTTGGCGACGATCTCTTCGTCACGAATAAGGTGCGGCTAAAACGCGGGATCGAGTCCAAAGTCGCAAACTCCATACTGGTAAAAGTCAACCAGATCGGCAGCTTGACCGAGACCTTGGAAACGATGAAATTGGCCAAAGAGTCGGGTTACACCACAGTCATGTCTCATCGCTCAGGCGAAACCGAGGACGTGACCATCGCCGATCTCGCGGTGGCTACCAATGCCGGCCAGATCAAGACCGGCGCTCCTTGCCGCGGTGAGCGAACGGCGAAATACAATCAGTTGTTGAGAATTGAAGAGGAGCTGGGCAATCGAGCTGTTTATGCCGGCAAGAAAGCTTTCCGTGCCAGGCGCGGGAAATAGTTTGGATGCCACTCAGCCTGTTGCCTTAATCAGTCGGCAGCGGAAAAGAGAAAGCCTTAAAGAAAAAAGTGCTCGGGCCAGCGCCATCTCAGCGCGCTTGGCTCAAGCTTATCCTGATCTTGAAATTCCGCTAGAGTACGAAAGTACTTTTCAGCTTCTCGTCGCGGTCATTCTTTCAGCCCAGTGCACGGATGCGGCAGTCAATAAAGTCACCCCGGAGCTTTTTCGCCGCTTCCCGGCTCCGATCCGATTAGCCGATGCATCGTTGGAAGAGATCGAAAGCATCATCCGCACACTGGGCCTGTTTCGCGCTAAGGCAAGGTCGCTTAAATCTTGTGCTCGCCAGCTAATCGAACAGTTCAACGGCGAGGTGCCGGCGACGATGGCGGAATTGACAACTCTAGCTGGCGTCGGCAGAAAAACCGCCAATGTACTCCTCGGTCACGCCTTTGACTCGCCTAGCGTTATCGTCGACACCTATTGCAAGCGGTTATCGCGCCGCTTGGGACTAACGCGCGGCGCGAACCCGGTAAAGATAGAACTGGATCTAAGCAAAATACTCCCGCCTGACCAGTGGACCGGCTTTTCCCATCGCCTGATCATCCACGGCCGCCGGATCTGCCACGCCAGAAAGCTCAATTGCAAGGCTTGTGTCGTTAATCAGTTTTGCCCTTCTAGAAATCTCACGTCGTAACATAATCTCGCAATTTAATATTCCCTTAGACCGTCAATTCAGCGAACTCCGGCGCATAGAGGATCCGCCCAGCCCTCATTGAGTCGGCCCTTAATTCTAAAATCATGAAAGCGTCGGTCGCGCCGTACTCATTCTCTACTCCGAACCGACCGGCCTGTTTAAAGCCGAATCGCTTGTAATACTCAGGCTGGCCGAGGACGACGACAAATCCAATCCCCTCGCGCTCGCAGGCAAACAAGCCTTCGCGAACCAGGCGAAGGCCCACGCCCCGGCCTTGCATTTCAGGACTGACCGCGAGCGGTGCCAGACCCACTCCGAGGGGGCCATTGAGCAATCCGGCGATCTCTACAAAACTGAAAGCGATATGACCGACGATTTGGCCGTCGAGTTCCGCTACCAGCGAAACCACCAGCCGACTATGTTGACGCAACCGCTCGACAAGCTGCGCTTCTTGGTCGGTCGGAAAGGCGGATCTGAGCACCTCCCCGATGGCTATGAACTCGTTGGAGTGTTCCGGGCGAACAAGAACCTTCAATGGGGATGTTAAACCTTCCTGCTCGAGACAGCCCATCGCGCCGGTTTCAGACTATTGGATTTAGGATACTTCAGAGCAATCCGTAATTCGCCTTCCAAACCAGGAAGGATTCTTTCCCGCATGTTCATTTTTGAAAGCCTTACAAAATTTTCATTCAGTGAACTGGGGGTCCGACGCGCAGTTTCAACCCAATTGGAGCATTGACGACTGCCCGCAATGGCTAATTTCAACGTTGAGGCAGGGGGTCGTTGCCGGCGATTGTTTTGAAGAGAGCGATTACGTCCGAGTCTCTGGGGATGTTCTTGATGGCTTTTTCCTGTCCCTCCGGCATTAGCGGGGTTGGGTCGTCGCCAACCATTTTTTTGAATTCCCTTAGGAAAGCAGGATCTTTGAACGTTTTGCGAAACGCGTCGCGCAAAATATTGATCGGTTCCTGCGGCGTGCCTGGCGTTAGGATATACGGTGAACCCACCATGCGAAAAGTGCGGAACATTGTCAGGATTTTCCTCTCCTTGTCGGATTTGGCGAAGCTTTCGAGCTCCGGCAGTTTGGCAAACACGGGGTGTGTATGACGCTCTTCCTTGGGAATCTGAAGGATCGCATGTAGATGCACGAGTCCTTTTTCCAAAAACTCGGGCGTCCGTTGCACCAGAGTATCGGGAATATTTGCGCGAGCATCTAGTTCACCGCGAGTCATAGCGATATCAAGCTCCGGGCCTGAATAGCCTGTGATGAATCTGGGATCCTTGAGACCCAGAATCCAAGAGAAGAGCCTTCCGTTAATGTATATGTCATGCCCGACGGTCTGAGCCCCGACCCTTATGCCGGGGTGGGCGCGTAACTTGTCAAGATTGTCGAGCCCAAGTCTGGAGACCGTCATGAAAGTGTAATGCGCCGTGCTGTTTGAGGCGCCGAGATAAGTGAACTTGTCGAGATCGTATTGAACCCCGATGGAGCCGAGAATCGCGTTGGCGACGAGTCCTGCACCGACGTTACCGATCGTTAAGCCGTCGGGCTTTGCGTTGCTGAAAACGAAATTGGCAGCCTTTCTACCGCCACCGCCAGGCATAAACTGGGTGACGATTGTCGGTTGACCTGGGATATATTTTTTGAGAAAGGGGATAGCCGCGTCGACTCGCATTGCGCCCGTCCCGCCCGGCTCCCTTCCTTGGACCAGAATGATTGTCTTACCCTGGTAGTACGGGGTTAATTGCGCGAATGGCGAACTCGAAATGCACAGTGTGACGGCAGCGGCCACGGTCCAGAAAATTAATTTTCTCATCATTTTAGTCTCCGTAAGAAACAGGGTGCATTGTCCAATATCGATTCGCAAAGGGCATGTCAAGTTTTTCATACCTCTGTCAGCCACAAAATTACTATGCTACCTTCTCGATCTTGTGTGTCGTTTATAGGCGCAGGCAGTGACAGGGTTTGTCATGGCCAAACAAAGTTCGGCAACGTGCTATTCTCCAGGACCCTATAATTGGTTAGATCGACCTGCAGCGGTGTTACCGAGATATATCCGTCATGGACCGCAACGCAATCGGTGCCGTCTTGCTTGTCAAAGCCGAGATCATCGCCGCCGATCCAGTAGTATTTCCCGCCGCGCGGATCAACTCTCTCGACTATGTTTTCACTGTAGTGACGCTTGCCCATGCGGGTTAACCGCCATCCTTTCAGCTCTTCTTTGGGCAGCGGCGGGACATTGACGTTGAAAAGAGTTTCGGGCGGAATTCCGCCACTCTCCTGAATGCTCGAAACCAAGAAGGCGGTAAATTCCGCCGCGGCGCGAAAATCGAAATTACTAAACGTTACCAAAGAAACCGCTATCGAGGGTATTTTCAGTAAAGCTCCCTCTATGGCAGCCGAAACCGTTCCGGAATAGATGATATCGTCGCCCAGATTTGGCCCTTTGTTGATTCCCGAGACCACGAGATTGGGCTGAACCGGCAAAAGGCCGGTCAGTGCCAGCTTGACGCAGTCGCTGGGCGTGCCGTTTACGGCCAGGCGGCGCGGTGCGATTTCCTGAACGCGCAGCGGCCGGTGCAGAGTTAGGGCGTGGCTCATCGAGCTTTGCGCACGATCCGGCGCTACGGTAAAAATTTCGCCGATATTTCGCAGGACTTCTTCGAGAGCGATGATCCCTTCCGATTGAATGCCGTCGTCGTTTGAGATGAGAATGATCATGGCAGCACCCATGATGGCAAGAAAGCGCGGCAGGGACAAGCTCAAGATAACCGTCCGCCGGAGCCCGATCTTGTGCCATAGAAAGGGCCAAGGTATAGATCTTAAGCGAACTGAAGGAGACTTTAAGATGGCAAATGCGGAGATCGTGGCTATTGGTTCCGAGCTTTTGCTCGGTCAGATCGTGGACACCAATTCCGCCTGGATGGCACAGCGGCTGACGGCTTTGGGTGTTAACCTGTATTTTACTTCAGTGGTCGGCGACAATCCCGGCCGAATGAGGGAAGTGATCCAGCGAGCTTTGGAGCGAGCCGATATCGTCATTACCAGCGGCGGCCTGGGGCCCACGCAAGACGACTTGACGCGAGAGATCATCGCGGAAGTTACCGGTCGCAAACTCGTACTTGACCCCGGATTACTGCGACAGGTCGAGGAGCATTTTCGTCGTCGCGGCCGGACCATGACGCCGAATAATCGGCGCCAAGGGTACATGCCTGAGGGAGCCATTCCGGTTAAGAATCCCAACGGCACTGCGCCGTCCTTTATAGTCGAAGATCCTCGCGGCGTTGTTTTTTCACTTCCCGGCGTGCCGGTGGAACTTAAGTGGCTGTTTGAAAACGAAGTTGAGCCTTACCTGCTGAAGAAGTTCAGCTTGGCCGAAGTCATTCACTACCGAGTGCTTAAAATCGTCGGTATCGGCGAGAGTGCCGTGGACGACAAGGTCGGACATCTCATCGCGAACTCAAGCAACCCCACCGTCGGCGTTCTTGCCTTGCCTGGACAGGTCGATGTGCGAATTGCGGCAAAGGCTGCAAATAAAGATGAAGCGATGAAGCTTATCGCGCCTTTGGAAACTGAAGTTCGTGAACTGTTAGGTAATGCAATTTTCGCTGCGGACGAAGAAACTATGGAACATGTTGTCGGTAAATTACTGCGGGCGCAGAATAAGACCGTCGCGGTCTATGAAGATCTCACCTGCGGCAGCCTGGCGGAGCGGCTACAGACGGCAAGCTTAGAAAGCTTTGGCGCCGGGTTTATCAGCAACAGCCCGCTGGCTACGCGCGCTTTGCTGAGACACGCGCGCGACCCTCAAGGTATCGATGCCGTTATGAAAGACCCGATGACGTTGACCGACGAACTCGCGTGGTCCGCACGCCAACAGGCAGCATGTGATTTCGGTCTGGCGCTCCATGCGATTGCCGATCCCGACGGTAAAATCCAAAATCTGGCGCGCGGCCAGAGCTATGTCTCGCTTACCGACGGCCGGCGCTTCCTCCAACGAACCAGCGCAAGCGCAGGGCGCGGTGCCTACGATCGCACCCGCATGACCCTGAATGCTATTGATCTTTTGCGGACTGCGCTGCTTGAAGGAATGGCTGCGTAGCGCAGAGGGTATTTGCATAGGCGATACGCGCGATTGGTCTCCTTGGAGGGTTGGCAAGTGGGGATAGGTTTTAAGAGGGCCAAACACCTCAGGCAGTAATGTCTCTAAACGAGCGAGCGGTTGTTCCAAGCTTTGAATCGATTCACTCCAAAATTCCGGCTTTTCTATGTCTCGGCCCATCGTGTCTAGCACGACATTTTCCGCAGTATCGCTGCCGGCCAGCCGCAACAATTTCTCATATCGGCCTAGAAAGTCCATACCCTCTTCTTTGAACATCACATAAAGGCCACGGCTCAGCAGGTACCCGAAGGTGTAAGGGAAATTATAAAAGGTGATTCCGGTGATGTAGAAGTGCAGCTTGGAAGCCCAGAAATACGGATCTTCGCCACCAACCTCCAGCACATCGCCAAAAATCTTTCGCTGTGTTTCGACCATGAGCTGTTTCAGACGCGAGACGATCAGCGGCCCGAGCGCTCGTTCTTGGTAAAAAGCTTTTTCAAACTCATAGCGCACGGGAATATCCAAAAGATAAATCGCTCCATGACCGATTTCGACGTCCAATATTTTAGCTTTTTGCACTGCGCTGGTTGAAGGGTTGTCTAACATGCCGTTCATCAAAACCTGCTCGCCGAAGGTGGATGCGGTTTCGGCCAAGGTCACGGGATAGCCGCGACCATAAGGCCGCACTTCGCGCATCATGGCACCATGGTAGGCGTGCCCGGACTCATGGGCGAGCGTCAGCACATCACCCAAGCATTCATTGTACGTCATGAAAATTCGCGATTCTTTGGTGGTGCAGAATCCGCCCGGACACTTGCCGGCACGCGGCTCCCAGGCGACCCAGTTTTTGGCGATTACCTGCTGCTCGAAAAATCTTCCTAGAGCAGGATAGGCGCGCATAAAGGATTCGCCGACAATAGATTTCGCCCTCTGCCACGAAAGCGTCTCCTGATCAGGTAAAGGCAGCGGTGCGTCATTGCGCGCATCCGATGAGGCGAGGCAACTCATGTAGGAACTCAAATGCGACATGCGCCGGGAAATATCCTCATTGCGCAGCAACACTTCCTCCCATCCGGCAGCGCTTTCATCGGTTAATGACGGGAGAGCAGCCGCTTCTTCTCTGAGTGACGCAATATTGATGCGGAGCGCCTCTTTGAACTGGCGCATCTCCGGTCCGTTAAATTGAGGAAAGTAGCTCCTGAGGTCCCAATTCATCGCTTTACTCGCTGAGCAACCGCTTAAAGTGGTCCGGTCTGTTCTGTCGGGCCACAAGTCTGTTGTTATATTTCCACCGTCGTACCGATTTTCCGTTCCAACGCCTTCTGATAGACAAGGTGTGCCGTCGCAACATCTTGAATGGCGATACCGACGGATTTGTAGAGCGTCACTTCATCGGTATTGCTTCTACCTGGTTTCATTCCTGCGAGAACTGCGCCGATTTCTGTCTGGACAGCGGTTTCCTTGATCGACTTCTCTTCGAGCGCAAGGAGAATGTCGCCGCATTCGGCCATAATCGCTTCGCGGCAATCAACGACCACCTTGGAGCGCGCTACGTTGCGCCGTCAATTTCCCGCAGGTCGGGACGGTGCGAGCCGACGGCGTTGATGTGCGCGCCCGGCTTTAGCCACTCCGCCTTGAGAATTGGTTCTTTAGCCGTCGTTGCGGTGACGATCAGGTCAGCGCCATGCACGGTGTCTTCCGCGCTCTTCGCGACTTCAATGGCTACGCCGACTTCAGCTTCCAGTTTCTTTTTCACGCTTGCTGCGCTTGTGCCGGACGGGCTGTAGATTTTGACTTTATCGAATTCTCTCACGCGGCACAGCGCCTCAATGTGAGCTTTGGCCTGGACGCCCGCGCCAATAATTCCCAACACTGGCGTGTATTGGTTTGCCAAAACTTTGGTCGCCATGGCCGAGGCGCACGCAGTGCGCATGGCCGTGATGTAACCGCCATCCATCACTGCGATCATTTTTCCTGTCGCGGCGCTGAACAGCATGATTGTGGCGAGAATCGCCGGCAAATTTTGTTTAGCATTATTGTGAAAATAGGTGACGACTTTCATGCCGAGGGCTTTATCCTCATTCAAATACCCGGGCATGCTCGTGATCCGGCCCTCGATTTGCGGCGCGGGCACGACCAGGCGCACCGGCATAACAGCCTTTCCGGTGGAATATTGAATGTGCGCTCGCTCCAGCGCAGCTATCAACTCATCGACGTCAATCAGCGCTTGAATTTGTCTTTCGGATAAGATCAACATGACTTATTTTGATAGCACAAAGACACGGCGCAA
Organism: Binatia bacterium; assembly: GCA_040877705.1. GTDB lineage: Bacteria > Desulfobacterota > Binatia > UBA9968 > UBA9968 > WHTF01. Next base: position 26,818 of record JBBDNJ010000013.1, read on the forward strand.
TGGTAGTGTGCGGCTGGTCAAACGGTTAAATCGATCGGAGGATTTATGGCAAAACACAATCATGTCGTCAACCTTTCCGAGGTCCCTATCGACAAGATCAATGCTCCGGAAGATTCGCTATTCGGCGGCTTGCGACAACGAGTGGGCGCCGTGATCGGCGCGCAGAAACTGGGCTATAGTTTTTTTAGCGTGCAGCCCGGCAAGGCGGCCTTCCCATACCATACTCACACGGGCAACGAGGAAATGATCTACATCATTGATGGCGAAGGAATTTTGCGGTTCGGCAAAGAACAACTTGAGATCATGCCTGGGACCGTCGTTGCCTGCCCGTCTGGAGGCGAATTTGCCCATCAGCTTATCAATACCGGAAAGAAGAATTTGCGTTACTTGGTGGTGAGTACAATGGAATACCCGGACCTCTCGGAATATCCCGACTCCAATAGATCGGCGCCTATGCAACGACCGCCATCGGGCCGCAGGTCGGTTTCCGCGCTCTCTACATGAAAGATCAAAAGATGAGCTATTACGAAGGAGAGGATGGCCGGGAGGTCGAGCGCATCATGAAATCCCAGGCTCAGAAATAATCGCTCGTACCCTAAGAACGATGTGCAGATTGGCGACATAACACATTGCCATTGCCCCAGACAAAATCACGAAACTCGGAAAATTTATTGTTATGCCTGCTCGGTAGTGCGATAATTAAATTTAATTTGGTATGCCGCACAGGAAATCCATCAGGTCTGACGAGGAAGTGAGGCGATGGAACTTGCTATGAACTATACCATGACAGTGGAGGTTTACCTCCAGTCCGCGGTTCTACGGGGCGTACTCGTCACAAACCAAGATCGTTTGAGTAACTATCTCATATTGCGCGAAGGGGACGAGGTTCTTGCCTTAACGGATGCGAGTCTCGAAGATTTGCAGAGAAAAGTGATGACCATGAGCTCCGGCGAATATTTGATTTATATGCAGGAGGTGTTTCTCATCGCTGATCTCAGCCCGCAATTCGGCACCGACCGTTCTGGTTACGAACATCTTTTCGTCAAGAAAGATTCGAGTAAGGCTTTGTTGAGTGTGGGACCCTACTGGTTGCGAGGCAATATTCATGTAATTCCCGGCGCTCCTCTGCATGAATTGCTTCTGGGCAAGACCCGGTTCTTTCCGATGACTGACGCAACCTTAGTCGGTGGGGCCGACATCGGTCCGCGTGCATATTTGGTCAATCGAACGAAGATCGGGTGCATGACCGCGATAGGAGACGGTCTGGTGGAACTTTAATGCTAGCGCTTGCAACCGTATTATTGACACGGAGGTTCGGGTGAGTAGACGATTTCCGATCGAGATTAATCATGTCAAAGCAGAAACTATCGTCAGAATTGTTTGGGACGATGGTCATATTGGGAACTATCCGGAAGAGTATCTTCGTGGGTATTGCCCCTGCGCGCTGTGCCAGGGCCACGGCGCGAGCCGCGAGTTTATCTCCGTTCCAGAAGCGAAACTGCTCGATATTCAGCCGGTAGGGAATTACGCGATAGAATTTCACTGGCACGATGGTCACAGCACGGGCATATATACGTACGACTATCTTCGGTCCCTCTGTCCATGCCCCACCTGCGAGGATTATCACGCCGATGACGGATGACACTGTCCTTTCCTAGTTGTAGTTCGATCAAACCGTCCGATCGATTCATAAGAGGGTAATGTGGCGCCCGTAGCCGGCGCCACAAGCTCCTGAATGCCCAGCTCGAAGGCGACTGGTAATCTAGATTGGAAGCCAGTGAGTTTCTGTTTTGTGCGCTACCGACATTTTGGAAACACTCGTTCGTCTGATTGAAAACCGCGAAAACTGTCGGCTCAATCTGACTAAGGCGCTTGACTTAGCTGGGCACGTTTCCTACTCTGTTTTGCTAGTCGAAGCGTTTGAAAATTCGTTGTTCTTTCAATTGTTTTTGCCATGCGAGAGTGGCGGAACTGGCAGACGCACTAGACTTAGGATCTAGCGGGTAACCATGGGGGTTCGAGTCCCCCCTCTCGCACCAACTTTGACGTAAGCAACTTTGTCGCGTCAACAAGAAAGGGTAGTTGTGTGATGGTCGCAATTGTCTGAGGTTACGATAATTGTTTGCCTCGGAGATAACGGACGAAATCACCGGTCGTGAGCAGTTATGAAAATAGATCTTCATGAGTTGAGCGCGGTACAACGAAAGATTCGTATAGAGCTGCCCGCTGACAAAGTGGCTAGCGAGTTTTCTCGTGCCTATCAGGACCTTGGACGGCGGGTTCGTATCAAAGGATTTCGTGCTGGAAAGGCGCCACGGAGCGTGCTCCAGGGCATCTATGGCGATGAAATCAAAGGCCAGGTGCGGTCACAACTGGTGGAACACTCTTTGGGAGAAGTGATCAAAGAGCGCCGTTTGCAGATTGTTTCGCGGCCGGAGATTGACGCCACTGAGTTGGAGGAGGGGCGTGAGTTTTCCTTTTCGGCGATTTTTGAAGTTAAGCCTGAGATCGATGTCAAGGACTACGTCGGAGTCGAGGTTGAAAAAATTAGGCTCTCCGTTACAGATGAGCAGGTTGATGAGGCGCTCAAACGGCTGCAACAAAGCCATGCGCGCTTAGAGCCGGTGACTGATCGTGACATTGTCGAGCGGGGGGATTTTGTTTCGCTGGATTTTGTCGGCTCAGTGGAGGGGAAACCTTTTTCTGGCGGTAAAGGTGAAAATTACCTAATCGAGGTAGGTGCAGGGCAGGCCCTACCGCAGTTTGACGATTCTCTGGTAGGGGCTAAGCAGAAAGAGCAAAAGATCATTGAGGTGGGTTATTCGCAGGACTATCCCAATCGGGAACTCGCTGGAAAGGCCGCGGAGTTTTCCGTGGTAGTGCGTGAGATTAAACAGAAAGTACTTCCAACAATCGATGACGAGTTTGCCAAGGATCACGGTGAGTGCTCCTCGTTGACGGATCTGAAGAGCGTCATCCGGAAACGACTGGAAGCTGAACTAAAGCAAATTCAACAGGAGGAATTGAAGGAAAAGATTTTAAATCATCTCATCGAGAGTCATTCCTTTACGCCGCCATCCACGATGGTTGAACGACAAACTCGGTACTTGATGGAACGCAACTCTTCTTCTGTGGCGGGAGATGACTTTAAGTCTGCACCAACGATGGAGGAAAGCAGGAAAGCACTCGAAGGACGTGCCATCCGGCAAGTACAGGCTACCTTACTTGTTGAAAGAATTTCTCAATTGGAGAAGATTGAAGTCGAAGATAGTGAGCTGCAGGAGAGGATCGACACTATGGCCAGAGCTGCCGGAGAGCGCGGAAAAACTCTGCGCGAGGTCTATTCCAGGTCCGATTCTCGAGAAGAATTACGAGCTCAGATGGCTTTCGAGCGTACGCTGAACTTTTTGCTGGAACGGGCGACGATTAAGGAGGTCGATCCTCCTGCCACTAAGGTTGATGACGAGGGTAAAAAAAGTTAGAATAGCTTCGTAGTCGAGGTTGCTAGAAATGAATTTTATTCCCATGGTCGTCGAGCAAACCGGACGCGGGGAGCGGGCTTATGATATCTACTCGCGGTTGCTCAAAGATCGGATCGTGTTTCTCGGATCAGTCGTTACGGACGAGGTGGCAAATTTAATCGCCGCTCAGTTTCTCTTCCTCGAGTCAGAGGATCCTGAGAGAGATATTTTCTTCTACATCAACTCACCGGGAGGATCGGTTACAGCGGGTCTAGCCATCTATGATACAATGCAGTATGTCCGTCCGCAGATTTCTACCGTGTGTGTCGGACAGGCGGCCAGCATGGGCGCTGTGCTTCTAGCTGCTGGTGCTAAAAACAAAAGATATGCGCTGCCTCATTCGCGCATCATGATTCACCAACCTCTCGGTGGATTTCAGGGGCAAGCGGCCGATATCGACATCCAAGCGCGTGAAATTCTTCGTATGCGTGAAGAATTAAATAATATCCTGATGAAGCACACCGGGCAGAGCCTGAAAAAAATTGAAAAGGATACGGACCGGGATATGTTCATGTCAGGTAAGCAGGCTCAGGAATATGGAGTGGTTGACGAGGTCATCGCAGCTCGACCTGAAGGTAGTTTGAAAAAATGAAGACATTTCTTAAATGAAGCGGGGGTTCTATGCCAAAGCACGGGGATGATCGGTCTGGAAATCTCGTTTGCTCTTTCTGTGGCAAAAGCCAAGACGAGGTTCGTAAGCTCATTGCCGGACCAACCGTATATATCTGTGATGAATGCATCGATCTCTGCAACGATATTATCGCCGAAGAGTGTGATCATGATGAGACCCTTACCGCTTCGTCCAACGTTCCGAAACCAGCTGAAATCAAGAGAGTTCTAGACCAATATGTGATCGGTCAAGAGAGAGCAAAGAAAATTTTGGCTGTGGCGGTTCACAACCACTATAAACGTATCGACAGTCAAATGGTGACTGGAGATGTGGAACTTCAGAAGAGTAATATTTTACTTTTAGGACCGACCGGTTCTGGCAAGACCCTTCTAGCGCAGACGCTTGCGCGATTTTTGCAAGTACCGTTTACTATTGCTGATGCGACTAGCCTCACAGAGGCTGGCTACGTCGGAGAGGACGTAGAAAACATCATTCTCAACCTTCTTCAAGCGGCGGATTATGATGTTGAAAAAGCTCAACGCGGAATCGTCTACATAGATGAAATCGATAAAATATCCCGAAAGTCAGACAATCCATCGATAACGCGTGATGTGTCTGGCGAGGGCGTGCAGCAGGCTTTGTTGAAGATTATTGAAGGAACGATGGCGAGTGTTCCTCCAAAAGGTGGTCGAAAACATCCGCAGCAGGAATTTCTCCAGGTAGATACGACAAATATTTTGTTTATCTGTGGCGGGGCTTTTGTCGGTCTGGAAGATATCATTCGCAAAAGGACAGGCAAAAAGCGCATGGGATTTGGCGGTCATCTAGATGAACAAGACGGCAAGAGACCGACCGAGTTATTACATGAAGTGCGGCCGGAGGATCTTCTAAAGTTTGGACTTATCCCGGAATTCATCGGCCGTTTGCCGGTCATTGCAACTTTGGATGAACTGGACGATTCGGCGCTTGTACGGATCCTCAAAGAACCTAAGAACGCGTTGACAAAGCAGTACTCCAAGCTTTTTGAAATGGAAAGCGTGCATCTCAAGTTTACGGAAGAGGCGCTTCGAGCCATCGCCCGCGATGCCATGAAGCGCAAATCCGGAGCGCGCGGGCTCCGAGCGATAATGGAAAACATTATGCTTGAGATTATGTACGACATGCCCTCCCAGCCTAATATCAAGGAGGTTGTCATTTCTGAGGAAGTTGTGAATAAGAACGAACCTCCGATTGTCGTGTACACCAAGGCCGCAGAGAGTGCTTAGGAAGGAAACTCTATGTTGTTTCGCAGTGACAAAAAAGATGAGAAGGAAAGAGAATCTGGGGGTTCCACTCGTGTACCGTTGCTACCTCTCAGGGACATAATCGTCTTCCCTCATATGGTCGTCCCGCTGTTCGTCGGTCGTCAGCGGTCTATAAGAGCACTGGAGGAAGCTACTCAAAAACAAGGCCCGATCTTTCTGTCATCGCAGAAGGATGCGAAGACCAACGAGCCTGCAGAAGACGATATCTATAAGATTGGGACGTTGGGGACGGTTGTTCAAATGCTGAAACTCCCTGACGGTACGGTCAAAGTTCTTATTGAAGGAAAAAAGCGAGCACAAATTGCCCGCTTTGTGAACAATCCTGATTTTTTCCTGGTAGATGTGGAAGATACCCCGGAAGTTAACGAGCGAAACACGGAAGTAGAGGCTTTGACCCGGGAGGTTCATACCACCTTTGAGAACTACGTAAAGCTCAAGAAAAAAATCCCGCCGGAAATGGTTATGTCGGTTTCTTCAATTGATGATCCAGGACGGTTGGCTGATACTATTGTGGCTCACTTGGGGATCAAGCTGGAGGACCGCCAGAACCTACTGGAAACCTTTAATGCGGCCGAACGATTGGAGAAGGTCTTGGGGCATATGCGCGCTGAGATCGAGATTCTCGAAGTTGAGCGCCGTATCCGCTCGCGAGTCAAGAAGCAAATGGAGCGCTCGCAAAAAGAATACTACTTGAATGAACAAATGCGTGCGATTCAGAAAGAGCTCGGCGAAAAAGACGAGTTCAAAAACGAGATTCAAGAAATTGAGGAGAAAATTAAGCAGAAAAAACTATCGGCGGAGGCTCGCGAAAAGGTTGATAAAGAGCTGAAAAAATTAAAGATGATGTCACCTATGTCCGCTGAAGCGACGGTGGTCAGAAACTATATTGACTGGATTTTAAGCCTACCATGGAATGAATTTACCGACGACAAACTGGACATTACTGAGGCCGAAAGGGTTTTAGAAGAAGATCATTACGGACTAGAAAAAGTTAAAGAGCGAATTCTCGAGTATCTGGCGGTGCAAAGCTTGGTTGGCAAGATCAAAGGCCCCATTCTATGCCTGGTAGGGCCTCCCGGAGTCGGTAAGACTTCATTAGGACGATCGATTGCCCGTGCTACCGGAAGAAAATTTGTCCGAGTTTCTTTAGGTGGAGTACGCGACGAAGCGGAAATTCGCGGGCATCGCCGTACGTATATCGGTGCGTTACCTGGAAAGATTGCTCAGTCGATGAAGAAAGCGGGGTCGAGCAATCCGGTTTTCTTAATGGATGAAATCGACAAAATGTCGACTGACTTTCGTGGCGACCCATCATCGGCGTTACTCGAGGTCTTGGACCCAGAGCAGAATACTGCGTTTAACGACCATTACTTGGACTTAGATTATGATCTTTCAAAGGTAATGTTCATCACAACGGCGAATACGCTTGATCGTATTCCACGTCCATTGCAAGACCGAATGGAGATAATTCGAATTGCGGGTTATACCGAACTCGAGAAACTCAGTATTGCCAAGCGCTATCTTCTGGAAAAGCAGAAAGAAGCTAATGGGCTCACCCCGGAAAATGTGACCTTTACCGATAACGCGCTATTGGGTGTCATTCGACACTATACCAAAGAGGCTGGCGTCAGAAGTTTAGAACGCGAGATTGCGGCGATCTGCCGAAAGGTTGCCGTGGAGGTTGTGAAGAAAGATCGAAATGCCCACATGCAGGTCGGTACAAAGAGTCTCCATAAATACTTGGGGTCGGTGAAATTCCGATATGGAAAGGCCGAAGAAGAGCAAAAGGTCGGTGTGACAACCGGCTTGGCATGGACCGAACTCGGCGGTGAATTGCTGGCGACGGAAGTGACGATTATGCCGGGGAAGGGGCAGCTGATCATTACCGGCAAATTAGGCGATGTTATGCAAGAGTCCGCCCAGGCCGCTATGAGTTATGTGCGTTCTCGGGCCAGTGAACTCGGTCTGGAAAAGGATTTTTACCAGAAGATCGATGTTCATATCCACGTTCCGGAAGGTGCCATTCCGAAAGATGGACCGTCCGCTGGAATAACGATGGCTACATCGCTGGTTTCGGCTCTGACAACGGTTCCAGTGCGCAACGATCTCGCAATGACGGGCGAAATTACATTGCGTGGCACGATCCTCCCCATCGGAGGGCTTAAGGAAAAAGTATTGGCTGCGCACCGCGCAGGCATCAAAAAGGTGCTCATCCCTGCCGAAAATGAAAAAGATATCGAGGAGATTCCGGCCACGGTTTTAAAAACTGTAGAACTGGAATTGGTCGCTCACATGGATGACGTGCTGCGGAAAGCACTAGCCGTCGATGCCCCGGACACCCTGTTCAAGGGCCCGCCACTATCTGTGGAGTCGAAAGAACGGTCAAGAGGTTTCGGAGAAAAAATTGAAGACAACTCTCCTGCTGAGATATTACCTCAATAACCCATTGAAAAGCCGGGTGGTTTGACACCCGGCTTGCCTATTGTTATAAACCCCCATCACGTTCTGAGTTAAGATAACACTTGAGTGGAATAATAATAATGACCAAGGCAGACTTAATTGATTCACTAGCAAGACGAGCTGAACTGCCTCGTCAAAAGGCAGAAGAAATCGTTAATGGTTTTCTTGAGGATATTGTCGCCGGCTTAAAAAATGGAGACAAAATAAATGTCTCTGGGTTTGGGACTTTTTCGATATCCGAACGAAAAGGACGAACCGGGAGAAATCCTAAAACTGGAGAAGCCATTGAGATTGCTCCTTCGAGGGTAGCCAAATTCAAAGCTGGTAAAGTTTTGAAAGAGGCCCTCAGCTAAACAATCCGTTAGGTAAGCGATACGAACCTCTCAAACAGGGCGGGGTTGTATAAAGGCTTTCAGTACGGAGTCAGGACTGATTTTTAGCAGAGGGGCGGTTAGCTCAGCGGGAGAGCATCGGCCTTACAAGCCGGGGGCCACAGGTTCAAATCCTGTACCGCCCACCAACCGTTGTGATTTTGATCGTATTGGGGTCGTAGTTCAGTTGGTTAGAACGCCGGCCTGTCACGCCGGAGGTCGCGAGTTCGAGTCTCGTCGGCCCCGCCAATATTCTTGAATTGGCACTAGGGACTAAAAATTGTGGGGATAGCATGAAGACCGAAGAAGCTCTTGCTCAACGACAGTGGTATATCGTTGACGCGCAGGGGAAAATATTAGGCCGAATGGCAAGCGAAATCGCAAAGGTACTGCGTGGCAAGAACAAACCCATCTTCACTCCCAATGCGGATACAGGCGATTTTGTTATTGTCGTAAACGCCAAAGGGGTTAGGCTGTCGGGACACAAAATGGACGACAAAGTCTATTATCGCCATTCCGAATATCCCGGTGGAATTCGAACGCGAACCGCTGCGCGTCTCCTTGAGGAAAAACCCGAAGATCTGATTCACTTAGCCGTAAAAGGAATGTTACCCAAAAATCGGTTGGGTAGAAAACTGGCCGCCAAACTAAAGGTGTACGCCGGTGCCGAGCATCCTCATGAAGCTCAAAAACCACAGCCTTTGTCGGTTTAACCTGGGAGTGGAAGTTAAATGGCAGAAAAAATAATTACAGCAACTGGCAGACGAAAAACTTCGGTAGCGCGTGTATTTTTACGTTTTGGGAAAGGTGTGATCGCTATCAACCGTCGATCACTTAATGAGTATTTCGGTCGCGAGACTGCGCGCATGATCGTCATGCAGCCTTTCGAATTAACTCAGACCACGGGGAATTTCGATGTCGACATTAATGTCAATGGCGGTGGCAGCTCCGGACAGGCAGGCGCTATTCGCCACGGAATAACGCGTGCACTCATGCTGCTCAATCCGGACTTCCGTTCGCCGCTGAAAAAAGCTGGCTTTGTCACTCGCGATCCGCGTGCCGTGGAACGTAAGAAGTATGGTCGCCACAAAGCGCGAAAACGGCCACAGTATTCCAAGCGCTAAACCTCTGCCGCAGCGTAATTGCCATTGCTTGTTATTCTTCGCTAGTAAAAGAGTAAATACCCATTAGGGCGAATATCGAATTCGGCAGCCACGCGGCAATCGCCGCAGGCAAAGCACCGCTATGTCCAAGGGAGAAGCAGAAAGCGGAAAGCACCCAATAGCCGAAGCCGATCAGCACCGCGACTCCAAAGCTCAAAGCTAGCCCGCTGCCGGCGCGTTTTCTGAGCGCGAAAGGGATGGCAATGAGTATCATCAGCGGCGAGATAAAAGGGATTGCCAGCTTGATCTGCAAGTCAACCTCATAGGCTGTGGCATCCATGCCTTTGCTCTTCATGTCAGCAATTTGCTTTTGCAGGTCGAAAAACGTGAACTCTTCGGCATCGCGAGCAAGCAACATGAGATCGTTGGGAGTTTCAGAAATAGTAGCAGGCTTGGTTACCTTTTGTTGAGCCATTTTTCCGTCCGGTAAGAACCGCCATTCAGTTCCGCTTTCGGATTTCCAGGTCTCTCCCGTCCAACGGGCAGTGGGAACGTCGATCAATCCTTGCAAGCTAAAATCTCTGTTTAACGAGAAAATGGTAATTCCTTCTAGAGTATTATCCTTTGGATCAAAACTATCGATGTTAATAAAGCTGTCTTCACCGCGAATCCAGATATCTTTTGTGCCGAATAGGCTTTGCTGCTGTTTTTTCTTTATCTCAGTCTTGTAAATAGTTTGGGCACGGTGCGCGAAGACCGGCACTAGTCCTTCATTCCAGATGAAAGTCGAAATGCAAATCAGGAATGAGAGACAGAGCAGTGGTAGTGATATTCTTTTTGTACTCAGTCCGCCGGCACGCATTGCGGTGATCTCCTGAGTCTTTGAAAGCATCCCTAGAAAGAAAAGGGTGGAAAACAACGTGGCAAAACCAATGATCCGGGAGATCGACAGTGGAATCTTATAAACAAGGTAGCGGAGCGCGGTGGAAACAGAAATTTCGGCCTCGATTAACGTCCCGATGCGGTCAAAAAACTCGACAACCGCGAAAAGTGATGTGAAGCAAAGTAGACTAGCGACAAAAACTCGCAGAAATCCATTGACGAGGTAGCGATCGACAATGCTGCCAAGCGGGGGAAGTGTATATCGCGCGGTATTTTCCATACGACCTTATTGATTTCTGAACTGAGTGAGTTTTCGTCCGAGCAACAACGTCGCAGCCTCAAACCTAGCTTGCAAGAGTAGTGGAGATTCATAAAGCGCTTTGCGAAAAAGATGTAATGAGATGAGGCCAACGACAATGTTGGGAAACCACAAAGCAAGGATTGGGTGCAAAGCACCTTTATCGCCCAGCGCCTTTCCCAATGAGAGTAGCGCGTAGTACAGAACGAACCAGACAATGCAGAGCGCCACTCCCCACGATCGATTAGCGCGAGATGTGCGGGGCAAAAGTGAAAGAGAGACGCCGAGAAGACAGAACACGATGGGAACAAAAGAGAACGAAATGCGCTGGTGGAACTCCATCAACTCAGGTATAGCGGGCATCCCTTTTTCCTGCTTCTCCTGAATGGTCTCGATCAAACGCGTAACGGACATTTCCTTTGGGGCGGCATCTTTCTTTTTTGCAGTTCCGATTAATTCATCCAAATCAAGCTTGAAGTCGTAAATATTAAAATGAGTTTGGCTAAAGCCTGAACGTGTTCTATCCCTTTCGTAAATGGAGCCATCGAACAATCTCAATGACAGCGTGTGTGTGTCTTCCTCAGTATTGATTAGCGCGACTTTACCTAGGACGATATTGTCCCTGGCGCGGTCGCGTTTATCGACTATTAAAATTCCTTGGGCAACGTTCCCCGGCGGTATGATCTCTTCAACATAAATAAGTATGTTTGGAAAATCGTCGTTGAAGACCTTTGCCTTTAGAGCCGTTCCCACGCGGGTCTTGGCGATGTTATAAAGTTCTTTTTTAAGAGCTACCTGAGCCGCTGGCCGTGCCAAGGTGGTGAGGAGCAAGGTTATTAGCGCCATAATCAAAGCAACAAACCCGATAGGCAAGAGAATCTGTACTGGGCTAAACCCGGATGCCTTCAGGGCGAGAAGCTCTTGGTCGCTCGAAAGTCTTCCAAGTCCCAAGAGAATAGCCAAGAGGAATGCCATAGGGACTGTAAGTTCCAAAAAAGTGGGTAGGATGAGAGCGAATAATCTGCCGATTTGGATTAGCGGAACCCCGCGTGTCACGACAAGTTCGACAAGCTTCAAGATTCTAGCGATCAGAAGAATGAAAGTGAAAGTAAGCAAGCCGAAGAGAAAAGGTGGAAGTATCTCCGAAATAAGATAGCAGGTAAGGGTCGTCCTTCGATTCACCACTGTTTCATGTTAACTGGTGGTTCTTTTTTTGTAAAATGGTTGATTTGATTTCCGAGAAAGCAAAATGAACACAAGGTATAATTTGATTATCGGGGTTAATCCTGTTTTGGAGAAGCTTAAAACATTGCCTACAGAGATCTCCGAGATTTTCTTTGGTCGGGGCAAGTTGAGACCGATTCTGAGAGCCATAGAAAGCGAGGCACAAAGACTCCGGATAAAAATAAGCTACCTTGCGGCTAATGACCTTGATTCTTTGGCACTAGGAGAAAGGCATCAGGGGGTTATAGCCCAGGTGCAGGCTTATTCGTTGTTGTCTTTCTCGGAATTGGAGCTATTCGTTGCTTCGGCTATCGGACCCCACCGGATTTTAATTTTGGACGGCCTTACCGATCCAAGGAACTTCGGGGCGATTCTGCGCACGGCGGAAGCTGCCGGTGTCCGCCATATCGTTGTTCCCAAGGATCGTTCAGTGGGAATCACTCCGGCGGTGGTTAAAGCCTCTGCGGGAGCAATTAGTCACCTGCGTATTTACCGAGTGACCAATCTGCGGCGCGCCGTATTATCTCTCAAAAGAAAAGGGTTTTGGATTGTCGGTTTAGATGCCAACGCTCCAGAAGCCTATCACCGCCGGCAGTATCCAGAAAAACTGGGCATCGTGCTCGGCAATGAAGGACATGGGATGCGTCCTCTAATCTCGAAGGAGTGCGACTATCTTGTAAGTATTCCCATGCGAGGCAAGGTTTCAACGCTTAATGTGTCAGTTGCCGGCGCCATTTTATTATACGAATTGTTGCGCCAAGATAACAGCATTGACATGGATAGCGCTAACGGATAATAGGAAGCCTTGATGTGGAAGGGCGTGACTATGGACATTAGCTGTTGACATGAAAGGCCGAAGGTGGTTTAAATAACCGTTTGCAAAAGGGCTAAAGCTCTCTTTGCCGCCGTTGGCCGTTAGGATTCAAGAACTTACGACTATCGAGTACCGGTCGTTGTCATTGCGCCGATGAGCGTTTTTCTTGGCACGTGAAACCACATCTTAGCTTGGTGCTGGCGTAGCTCAACGGCAGAGCAGCTGATTTGTAATCAGCAGGTTGTAGGTTCAAGTCCTATCGCCAGCTCCAGCCACTGCATTTGACCTGAGAAGGCCCGCGGGGGAAGTTGGTGTTTCGCGTGGCGAAGGGGCAATTCAGCAGCCAGACTGCTGATAAAAGAGGAGAGGTACCCGAGTGGCCAAAGGGAGCAGACTGTAAATCTGCCGGCGATGCCTTCGAAGGTTCGAATCCTTCCCTCTCCACCATTTTTCGCGGGAATAGCTCAGTTGGTAGAGCGCGAGCCTTCCAAGCTCGGGGTCGCGGGTTCGAGTCCCGTTTCCCGCTCCAGTTGGTATTATGGCTGATGGCAAATAGCGCATGGCTTTTCATTCAGTTTTGGCGTAGCCATCGACTGATGTGCCCAGGTAGCTCAGCCGGTAGAGCACGTCCTTGGTAAGGACGAGGTCAGCGGTTCAATCCCGCTCCTGGGCTTTGCCTGGCGTTTTGGCGAATTTCATGCAAATGGAATTGACCGGCAAATCAATTAGGAGGAAGAGATGAGCAAACAAAAGTTTGAGCGTAAGAAACCGCACCTTAATATTGGGACCATTGGTCACGTGGATCACGGCAAAACCACTTTGACTGCAGCTATTACAAAGGTCCTGGCGAAGCAGGGCAAGGCGCAGTTTCTCGCCTATGATCAGATCGATAAAGCTCCGGAAGAGAGAGAAAGGGGCGTGACGATTAATATTGCTCACGTGGAGTACGAGACCGACAAGCGCCACTATGCGCACGTCGACTGCCCCGGTCATGCGGACTATATCAAAAACATGATCACTGGAGCCGCGCAGATGGATGGAGCGATCCTAGTCGTCTCCGCGGCAGACGGGCCGATGCCGCAAACTCGTGAGCATATCCTTTTAGCACGCCAGGTAGGTGTTCCAGGCATTGTTGTTTTTCTTAATAAAGCGGACATGGTCGATGATCAGGAGCTTTTGGAACTGGTGGAGCTCGAAGTCCGCGAGTTACTTTCTAAATACAAATTCCCGGGCGATGATGTCCCGATCGTTATTGGAAGTGCATTAAAGGCGTTAGAGGGCGATACGTCGGAGATGGGCGAAGGCGCTATCTTGAAACTCATGGAAGCCATCGATTCCTTTATTCAAGAGCCTACGCGAGATGTCGACAAACCATTTATTATGCCGGTTGAGGATGTGTTCACCATAAGTGGTCGCGGTACAGTGGTTACTGGTAGAGTGGAGCGCGGAGTCGTTAAAGTCGGGGAAGAAATCGAGATCGTTGGTTTTAAGCCAACCCAGAAGACCGTTGCAACGGGTATTGAGATGTTCCGCAAGCTTTTGGATGAAGGGCAGGCGGGCGACAACGTTGGTGTGCTGCTGCGTGGAACCAAGCGAGAGGAAGTGGAAAGAGGGCAGGTTCTGGCTAAACCAGGAAGCATAACGCCACATATGAAATTTAATGCGGAGGCTTATGTTTTAACCAAAGAAGAAGGAGGACGCCACACGCCGTTCTTCAACGGCTATCGGCCTCAATTCTATTTCCGAACTACCGACGTGACTGGCGTAGTTAAGCTTCCCGAAGGGACTGAAATGGTTATGCCGGGTGATAACATCAATGTGGCGATCGACCTGATTACTCCGGTCGCTATGGACGAAGGGCTGAAGTTCGCCATTCGAGAGGGTGGTCGGACCGTTGGCGCGGGGGTTGTTACAAAAATCATCCAGTAGCCATAAGAAAGGGAGGCTGCGCTTATGCGGGACATTGTAGGGTTTGCTTGCGACCAATGCAAGCGAAAGAACTATACGTCGACCAAAAACAGAAAGAAAACTACGGACAAGCTTTCTTTGAAGAAGTTCTGTTCTTCTTGCCGATCCCATACCCTGCACCGCGAGGTCAAAGTCTAGCTTAAGTTAAAGGGGGTCAGTAGCTCCAATTGGCTAGAGCGCCGGACTCCAAATCCGGTTGTTGCAGGTTCGACTCCTGCCTGACCCGCCATTTATTGAATTGTAGCGTCATGGGAGATTGGATTGAAAAGCTCCAGGACGGTCTTCGGCGGGCGATCGAGTTTGTCAAGGAAGCGTGGCAGGAGCTGAAAAAGGTTCACTGGCCTTCGCGCAAGGAAACTTACGCGGCGACCGCTGTCGTCATTATCGTAGTTGTGTTGGTGTCGGTTTACTTAGCGATTGTCGACTGGGGTTTAACCACAGTTATTCAAGCTATAATTGATTAGTTTTTCTCAGGTTCCTCCCTATGGCAAAGCAGCAATGGTATATCGTCCACACCTTCTCCGGGTTTGAACAGAAGGCTAAGGCCGCTCTCGAAGAGCGGGTTAAGACTTTTGGTAAGAAAGATTTCTTCGGCGAAGTTCTCGTGCCGGTGGAAAAAGTTGTAGAGCTCGTCAAGGGCCAAAAGAAAACTTCTTCGAGGAAGTTTTTTCCAGGGTATATCCTGGTCCAAATGGAATTAAATGATGACACCTGGCATGTTGTCAAAGAGACGCCAAAAATCACAGGTTTCGTTGGCGGGAGTACGAACCCATCTCCTGTTAGCGAGGAAGAAGTTCGAGCCATTACTTTGCAAATGGAAGAAGGTGCGATCAAACCTAAGCCGAGGGTGCTATTTTCTGTCGGCGAGAATGTTAAGGTTATTGACGGACCCTTCGCAGATTTTAACGGGGTCGTCGAAGAAGTTCGACCCGATAAGGGTAAGCTTCGAGTGCTGATAAGCATATTCGGGCGTGCTACTCCTGTGGAGCTGGAATTCGTTCAGGTTGAGCGGAATTAATTAATAAGGATCACGAAAATGGCAAAGAAGGTTATAGGAGAAATTAAGCTGCAGATCCCGGCTGGTGCAGCCAATCCTAGCCCGCCGGTCGGTCCTGCGTTGGGACAGCGTGGCGTGAATATTATGGAATTCTGTAAGGCCTTCAATGCTGCAACACAGTCGCAACAAGGTATGATTACTCCGGTTATTATCACGGTCTATGCGGACCGGTCTTTTACTTTCGTGACGAAGACTCCGCCGGCCTCTGTATTGTTAAAGAAAGCTGCCGGTGTCGAAAAGGGCTCAGCTGAACCTGGGAAAACCAAGGTAGGCACAGTTACTCGGGCTCAGGTAAGGCAAATTGCGGAATTAAAGTTGAAGGATCTCACGGCCAAAGATTTGCCCGCGGCCGAAAAGTCGGTCGAAGGTACTGCCCGTAGCCTTGGTCTCGACATAGAGGGCTAAGCGCCGATGGCGCAAGCCTGTTAAATTTAGGTATTCAAGCATTCAATATCTATAGTTTTGAAAA
>JBBDNJ010000014.1:0-8471 GCA_040877705.1 Binatia bacterium
TCAAACAAATGAGAGTCACCCTATGGATCACGACAGCGATTCATCTGGACACACCGGATTGCAAGACCTGACCCCCCCAATCCTTTCAGGCCCAGGAGCAGCTTTGCTGGAATCACAAGGTGCTCAACGTGATGGATGCGGTGAGCAAAAAGGAGCAGGTCGAGGTTAAAAAGCATCTTAACGCCATGATGTATGCCGAAAGCCGCGAGCAGGCGTTGAAGGAGCGAAAGAAATTTGAGCATGCCTTTCGGCACAACCCCAAAACGGTCAAGACGGTGGTGGAGAACCGGGAGCGGTTGACGACGTACTACCATTTTCCCTGCGAGCACTGGAAACACCTGCGGACCTCGAACGTGGTGGAATCGCCTTTTTCACGGGTGCGGCTCAGAACGACAGCTTCGAGACGGTTTAAATCCCAGGTCAATACCACCTGCTTGATTTGGAAAACGCTAATGGTGGTGGAAATGAGTTTTAGAAAACTCAACGCACCTCATCTCGTGGAGAAAGTCGCTGAGGGGAAAAAGTACGATAACGGAAAGGAAGTCAGGGTCGCCGGCACGACTTCTGGCCCGTACGTGCTCGCAGACCTGCTTGGCGCTTTTAGACGATTGAACCCTGAAACAGAGATTATTATGCGGCTGGGCCGGTTTGAAGAACTCTTACGTATGTTTGTAAAAGGGGAAATCGAGATCTCTCTATCCCGACTCCCCCGGTCTGCCGACGGCTATGGTTTACAGTCGGAAGTCTTCGCTAATGTGGAAATGGCTTTTGTTGTGTCAACGAAACACTACCTGTGTAAACAAGGAGGGCCCGGGGCTGAAGCAATTTGCAGCACAAGAACAGTTCATTCTGACACCGCCAGGCAATGCGTCCAGAGAGCTAATAGATGCCTACTGTGCTCAACGAGACATTCAGCTTAAGACCGCGATGGAGTTCGAAAGCATAGTAGCAATTGCAATACGGACAATTCACGGACAGTTACAGAAAACCTTTTTGATTGTGGGCTGTTGAGACGGACCGACTGACGTCAGTCAGCAGGGCCGCTGATCATACTTGGGTTCGTTTATAGTCGGTGACTTCCTTCGAGAGGAGGGGAAGCACACTTGTGCCTGTGCGCCATATCGATCTCGGAACCCATCATGGTGGAGCTAAACTCGTTTAGAGATTCACTTCTTAGAGATTGCTAACATCTTTCCTGCTGCGCCCGCTAAGTTCGCAGGCCATGTGGAGATAAAAATGGGTAGCCTGCACTAAGTCTCCTTTCGCGACATGGACCCCATTTGTACGAGTCATTTCCGGCCCATTACCCTCTGTGCGCACGTTCGGACCACATTTGATCGCGGGAATTCCGTGACGGCGGAATGTGTTGGTATCATTGGAGGCGTTGCCCTCACCTCGCGCGAACGGCTGCGTCGGAAAATGCAAGCGATCTTCCATTACGGACACTGCAGTCCGCACCAAGACAGAGTCTACTGGCGTCATTGTGCTCGGATCGTTCGAGAGATAAACCTCGAGTTCGTACTTTAGGTTGGGACGTTCTGCTTTCAGCGCTTGCAAGCGAGCATCCAACTCCGCCAAGGCCTGCTTTCCGGATAGCTTCGGAGTCGTGCGTAGATTTATGTATAGATGACACACTCCCGGGACTTGACTCGGTGCATAGGGCCACCCGCTGTCGATCGAACCGATAGTTACGGCCGGTTCGACAACGCCCATTCCAGTATCGAAGGTGTGCCGCTCTGTATAGTGCGGGCCCCATTCGCTCAACGCACGCACTACCTCTGCGGCTTCCTCGATGGCGCTGATCCCCGAACCCCGATGACCTCTCGTGCTCAGATATGCGGATTTACCCCAGACGATAATCTTAACAAACAGGTAACCGGCTTGGCCATTGACGACATAAAGCCCTGATGGCTCGCCGACGATGGCGTAGTCTATGGGCTCCCAATGACTGATGAGATATTTGGCACCGTGTCCGCTGCCTCGGTAGTGACGACCCTGATAGTTGCGCATAGCACCCCGTACCGGGGCCTTTTCGCTCTCACCAGCCACCCCACTCGCCATCACGTGACCCCGCAGCTTTACACCAGCGCGCTTCAGCGCACGCAACGTGGCGAAGGCGGCGGCTATGCCACCTTTCATATTTTGCGCTCCAAGCCCATAGATGCCGTCGCTAATTTCATACGCGTGCGGCCGGTGATTCGGGCCGGGGGTCCCGAGCCCAGGATAGTCTTCCCAGAAATCGCCGGTATAGGAGGTGTCGAGATGCCCGTTGAACATCAGCGTTGGGCCGTCTCCCTCGCCGCGCACGACAGAGATAACGTTTGCACGCCCCTCCTCCACTTCTTGTAGATGAGTCTCTATGCCGGCGTCCTGCATATAGGCTTGCAGAAATCGCGCGCACTCCGATTCCTCACCTTCCGGGCTCGGAATGTTTACCAGATTTTTAACCAGATCGATGGGCTCATTCGGATCAAGCGCTTCAAGCGCCCGTTCTATGCTCTCTTTCATGTTTCACCCTTTTTTAAAGGAAGACAGTTTTAGAACCTGCAAAGCAGCTCACTGATGAGTGCGCTGATTTAAAGCGAACACCTCCGGACTTGAACTTAGAACAGTGAACTTAAACTCCCACGCTCGGCGCGCTCACGCCGCCGCCGATTCCGCGATCTGTGCCATCCCGGTGGCCAGCGCGCTCCTATAAGCCCGGTCGATCGCCAGGCTGTCCTGCGCCGCTCGGATCACCGCCTGCGCGGTCGCCTCATCGACAATGTAGCGGTCGTAAATCGGCTCGAACATGTCGGAGTGATCTTCGTCAGCCACCATGTGGACTTTGGTATTGATATCGAGCCCCTCGATGGTTCCACCCTGGTCGGCGACCTGTTTGTGCGCGAAGCGCGCCGTAAAACCGCCGCCCTTGACGATCGCCGGGTTGTTCTTCCGCTCGGTAATATGATTGACCGTCAACGCTTCAATCCACGGCCTACTGGTCGACAAATACATCCATGCCATAAGCGCCGCCCGCACTCCCGGAAGCAAGCTCGACTCCGTAACCGCCGCCGCCATCTGCTCGTCCGTCAAGTGCGCCGAGCCCATCCGCTTGTCAAAAATCAACTCGTCTTTCTCGTGTTCCCAGATCGCCCGCTTGACGTCGAGCGGCGCGTTCACGGCCGCCGCGCCCCAGCAGTCGCGTCGGCTCTTTATGTAATGCGGGTAATGCATGTCCCAAACCTTCTGCCGCGCTGGCGTGAGCTTCAACGAAAATAGCTGATGGTATTCCGGCGTGTCGAAGTGATGGTTAACCATCTCGTTCAATATTCCTCTAACTTTGGGCCAGAGATTCATAGCGACCTCCTGAATAAACTAAAGTGTAATATCGGCGAATTTCCGATTGAACGCGAAACACGCGACTCGAAACTTAAAACACGAGATCCCATCAGATCGGCCAACCGTGCTCCGATACATCCAAGCGATTGCCTTCAACATCTTTGATCCAACTCTCCGCAACAGCACCGAAGGTATTCGCCTCTGCTGTCGTGTTCGCTATTTTTTCGATCTTCTTGACGCTGTCGACCTTGAAGCCGAAATGGTGGATGCCCCAGGGATACTTGTCGGTGCTGATTAGCGCCACGTCCATGTGGCCGTCGGAAAGATAGATGGTGCCGCTCGGCCCGCGGTACTTTTCTTCCATCTGAAAGATTGTCTTATAATATTGCGCGGTTTTTTCCCGGTCCTGAACGTTGATCGCGATATGGCGAATCCTCGGCTTTTCCATAACTGCTCTCCTCCTTGCACTGTCACGCCCCTGGGCTGTAGAAAACACCGGCTATTTGGCGCAACCACAGCCGCGAATTATCTGAGCACAATTGGCCGAAGCTTTTCCTTCACAGCGGGTGAAATCGCAAGCGTTCGATTTACGTATTTCTCAATCGTCGCTCCCGGCACATGTTGGAACTCCAGGCCCGTCTTATTCGCCATAGCCCCGAGTTCCGGACTCTCGAGAGTTTGCTTCAATGCAGTCCGCAATATCTCAAGCTGGGACTTTGGCGTATTCGGCGGAACCACCAAGGGCCTATACACCCTGTATTGGCTAATCCAGGCGTCAAACAGAGCTATATTGTCATCTCCCTTAATTAAATCGGTATACTGAGGCAAGTCCCTGACCTCGGGGTCATCGGCTTTTCCCTCTACGAGGAAAGGAATCAATCGATCATCCCCCTTTGCATCGAGCATCTCTCTCGCAGTGATCTTCATGGAATCCCACTGCCAGCAGGCCCCGTCTGTTTCCCTTCTCTGCATGGCGGCGCGGATGCCGGCGGTGCCAGTGTAACCCTCGATGACCTTTATATTGGCATTAAGTAAAAGCTTTAGAAGCATCGGCTGTTGATAGGTGGAGGTGCCGGCTGAGCCGAAGTTAAGGGGCTTTTCCGATCTGAGCACCTCGTTGACGTTCTTGAGGCCCGTAAACCCCATTATCCCACACGCAGGAATGCCTACCCCGGGTGCGCCGATCCATCCAAACCTCTTCGCGTCATACCGAATCTGCTCCATGCCCACCGCTTGCCACACAATGATTCCGCTGTTGACCATACCGATCGTAAGGCCATCAGGCTTGGCTACGTTATAAAGGTGACGTGTCGCGATCAAGCCTGAGGCGCCGGGCATGTTCTGGACAATGACCGAGGGATTCCCCGGAATATGCTTGCCGAGATAACGAGCAATAGCGCGGGCGTAGGTGTCATAGCCGCCGCCCGGCGCAGTCATGACAATAAGATGGACCCTCTTTCCGCGGTAAAAACCGTCCTCAACGGCGTTCGATAAAGAAGTTGTGAAAACGATTATCGAGACGAGAGTTACCGCTAAAAAGAATTTTGGTGTCATAGAACCTCCGTCCTGACCACAAATTTGTTGAGTCTCGCTCAGTCTCTATTTTTCCAGCCGATAAGGAATTTACGCGGGCCTCGAGAAGTATTCGACCGAAGTGGTTTTCATAAAACCGCCGGGTCCCCTATGCGTAATCGACTACTATGATTCTTTTATGTTCGTGGTCCACTTAAGTCAAGGCGATAAGCAGCTTTTGAGTCGAGTATTCAGACTTTCTGGTAGCGAAATATTGCTGGGCGATAGCTGCTCGTCGATATACCTTTCGACGCCCACGGATTGTACGCGTTCGATATCACCGGCCCGTGGGCCAAAGCCCAAACGGTTTAGGACGTGAATTTCCCGCAAATCGGCAGGGATGCTATCGGCGTTGGCAATCGAAACGAGGGAGCCGATGATGAGAAAAGCAGACAAAAAGGGTGCGAACCACCGGGAGGTGCTTTTGGAGGCAAGTTTAAGCGAATCATATGGTGCCTCGTGCGAGCTGGGCAGCATCATACCCGAATATGTCTTTGACGAACAAACGGGTAAAACGGTTTATACCAGCGATCAGGTAGCAGCCCGAAACCGGAGCGGTAAAATCGTCAGCGCCGGGCTTGGCAGACTACTCTAAAGACCGCCCGTCACAACGTCCTGTCCAACGACCCGTCCAGCTAAAGCGAATCCACCCAGCGTCATTAACCATGTTGCAACAAACAAAATAGCATTCTTATAGCGCTTGATTTCTCCACCGGCTTTGGATATCCACTTCCCGCATGAATATACACGACCGCCAATCAACTCAAGCGCGCGGCTGCCATCAAAGAACAACTCGAGTCCTTGAACAAGGAGCTGCGCAATATTTTAGGTGCGCCAACGAACTCAGGGCCTGTGTCCAAGACAAACCGGACCATGAGCGCTTCCGCGAAAAGAAAGATTGCAGCTGCTCAGAGAGCACGATGGGCAAACTTGCGGCGAGCCAAGCCAGCGGCCAAGAAAAAGAGCATGAGCGCGGCAGTCAGAGCGAAGTTGTCGGCCAAGTTGAAAGCTTTTTGGCGGGCGAAGAAGGCAGGTAAGAAGTAATTGTCGCTGGTTGAGTGGCGAAATCCCTTGAGGCCAGCGGCTTCTTGAGCATTCTATAATCGCGCCTAATAGCTCGGCGCCATCTGCCCGCGGACCAAGTCCAGGATATCAGCACGACAGATTGACGGACACCGCTCGTAATCGATTGGCGGAATCCATCTCTGAAGTCAGTGGGTTCCGAGCAGAACGTCCAGACACGGAGTAATTCCTTTCAGCACCTGGTCTTTGGATCTTTTCTGGGGAAGCGGTAAAGGCGGATAGCGCCGTCATTTGATTTCAGGAATCGGTAGGAGCTTCGATAGGGGGCATTTGGGGGCAACCGCTCTAGTTGCGCAACCTAAAGGATCGGTAAGTCAGCTACTAACGAACGCAGTATAATTTCTCGATGACCATCCGAATTAGCTACTTTCCGGTGCAAAAATACTTTTTCAAACTTTGGCGATTGCCGTAAACTTCGGAGACCATAGGAAACACCGAGCGCTAGTCTATTTTCAGGATGTATCGGTATTCCGACCGTTGTTCAGGCACATGTCTTCTATTGTAGTATCGGCTAGGGCTAGCTCTCCTTGGGTAAAAGTTTGCCGATGTGAATCAAATTATCCGCAATCACGGCCTAGCCAACCCATCTTTCCATCCCATCCATTCCTCGGTAACGACACCGTCGCAATCCCTGTCTTCTCTTGAGAACACTGATTCTCCCTTCGCAACCCACCCGCCAACGCTGTGCTCGGCGAAACCAACGTTGCTTTTTGCTCCTTGCGTCGGGGGCCCAGGGACGCTGTTGACTAACTGGACAAACTGGAATACGGGAGAGGCCATCTGGGGGTAGCTATTTTGCTCGCGTTTCTCTGCGCCGCCGCGCGTCGATCTATCCAGAGCAAGTCTCCCCTGTTCAAGTTGTTCAAATAGTTCAAGCCGTTCAAGCCGTTTCAGATCAATTCGCTAATCCGGACGGTTTGAACGGTTTAAACGTTTTGAACCAGCTTGTGAGATATATTCGCGGAGATTCTCGCTACCGTTCAGCGAATCTTTAATTCGGCTTGCGCCTTCTTGGCGAAGCTCCAGTCGACGATGTCGGCAAGTCCCAGCTCGTCTTTCGACTTTCGCGTTTCTCGGACCAGTTGAATGACGTTTTTCATGGTTGCATCCGAGGCAACGCCCGTGCGTGTATAAATACCAACGATATCTCGGTAGATGCCTTCCCGAACGTCTGCTTCTTTAATGCCCCACTTACCGGCCATAAGGGAAAGCATCTCGCTCTGATGATTGCGAATGTAGTCGACACCTTTGAGCATTGCCTTAATCATCTTGACGATTTCATCCGGCTTTTCTTTCATTTTTTGTGTGTGGACGGCCAAACCTCCCAACGGGATGCTCATGATTTCGTTGAAAGAAAGGATTTCGTTAAATCCCCGCTTCGCTGCCAGCTTATTAAAAGGTGGCACCAACATGGCAGCGTCAATGGCGCCGCTGTCTAGGGCCGCGTATCGGGTCGAGCTGCCGCCGATCTGGAGAAACGTGACATCCTTCTCCGGGTTCATGCCGTACTTGCGGAGAATCATGACCGCTTCACTGTGCGGCGTGCCGCCGAAGCTGCTGATACCGAACTTTTTACCTTTGAGATCTTCAACGCGTTTAATGTTCGGACTGGTGACAAGGTAATGGTCGGAGCCATCCATAACCGCCATGACGATACGCACCGGAAGGCCGGAAAGAGCGGCACCGACGAAATTAGAGAACGTCCCGCCGTAGTCGACCTGCCGCGCAACAACGCCGTTTACCACGACTTGATTCTGCATAACGACTGAAACTGCGTTGAGTCCCTCGCTCTTGAAGAAGCCTTTCTCTTCAGCGATGACGAATGGCAATCCGGTGCTGCCGGTTTTTGTCGTTATGCCGACCGTAATACGGTTATCTTGAGCGCCGATGTCTTGCGCCGCTAGAATCGAGAGAATTAAAGAACAAAAAATCCATCCGGCCAATCTGACCCATTTCATATCTGCCCCTCCTGCGCTTGATTAATTGTTTACTGCCGGCGCCGCCTTGTACCGGTGCTCTGTTTCCAGCGATATCCAAAAAGGATGCGCCTGACGATTTTTACGCTTAGTTTAGCGCTGGTACTCTGTCAAGCGAAAATCGTCTTTCTGACCCGGACCGGCGCAATGACTATAAATCATTCTGCGACCTATGGTCTAGACTCCACAGTGAAAATGGATATAGTTAGGTCGGTTTAGGCATTGTATGAAACAACAGGCTAAAGGAGAGCTACGATGACAAACTCAAAAAACTTGGCCTCAGTCATCCTCGCGATGGTGCTGTCGGCACTTTGGATCAGTTCCGCCCAGTCCCAATTAACTAAAATTAGTGTCGGTTACAGCGCCATCAGTGGCGATCAGCTGCCGGCCTGGGTCGCCAAAGAGACGGGAATCTTCGAGAAGAACGGGCTGGACGTCCAACTGATCTTCTTTACCGGTGGAAGCACGGCGGTGATGGCTCTGGTAGCCGCGGACACGCCCATTAGCCAAGTCGCGGGA
>JBBDNJ010000015.1:0-8458 GCA_040877705.1 Binatia bacterium
TTATGAACATTTCTACTGCAGTGGATGCGGCATAGACCAGAAGACTGACAGTAATGCCAATAAGGCATCCTGGAACCTGAACTGTGAAAAATTGCCTCCAAGTGACTCCCGCCAATTTCAACGAGAGGTGCGCGAGGAGGAGATATCTCACAAAAATCGCAAGCGCAACGGCTACGGCTACGCCTTTGAGGCCAAAAGGAAACAACAACCACAGGGCCACTCCCATGACAACAAGATAAATCACTTGCCTACCACACTCGCTAAATACGTATCCACGTGCATGACTCACCGATCCGAACACCCGCATCATGGCCATGAAAGGGCCGGCGAGACAAAGGATCCGAAGAGTTTCCGAACCGGACTTCCACTGTTCGCCGAACAAACCGACCATGACGATTTCCGGAACAACTGCGATCGCAAAGAACACCGGTATCGTGACCAAAGCCGTAAGGGAAACGGTGTGGAGAAACGCTCTCCCTAGCCGAGGAACATCTCCTTGAATCTTTGCATATAATGGAAACATCACGCTTGAAAGCCCAAACGAGAAATGCTTCACCGGCAAATGCATCAAGTGATAGGAGCGGTTAAAAAAACCCAGCGCCGCAGCTCCAAGCCACTTTCCAATCACAAAGAAATGAAGATTCTCAGCAGCGAAATTGATTAAGTTATTGAGCATTTCAGCCGAGGCAACTCGGAAGAGATCCCGGTACTCCTGAATACGAAAGTAGGGCAGAATAGGCTGCTTTCCGAAATGAATGCCCAACGCAAACAAAAGAAAGAGCTGCACGATATTTGCCGCTACTAGGCTCCACACCCCGTAATCGAAAACTGCCATTGAGATTCCGACGGCGCCGAAGCCTGCTAAATAAGAAAAGGTCTCGATGACCGTGAGCAGCCGAAACTGCAACTCACGCCGCAACAAACAAGTCGAGATTACACTCAACCCGGAAACGACGAGCGATACTCCGATGATTCGGAGTATCGGCGTTAATACCTCTTGGCCAAATACCACCGAAATATAAGGAGCGACAAACCAAAGGACAACGAAGAGCAACGTACCCATGACAACACTTCCAGTGAACGCTGCTCGCACATGCCTTGGGGTGATATGCGGGTACTGAATGATTGCCGCACCGAATCCTAGATCTCCCACTAATCTTCCGAGCCCAATTGCAATCAAGGCCATACCAACAATACCGAAAGCCTCGGGCGATAGAAGGCGCACAAGAGTGATTCCAACGGCAAACTGCAATCCAGCCTGAAGCACTGCTCCGGCATAACGCCACTTAAGTGCGTGGAACGCGCTGTGTGCCAGGCTGTGATTATGGCTCGTGCCGGTTGGTTCTACAATTTTGCGCACGTTCTTTTCTTCAGAAGGACTTGTCACGAGGTACCCGGCCGGTCGTGCGGAACGATAACTTGACGCAGCCCCAAACGAATGCTCGGCTCGCGTGAAGGACTTAAATGAGCGAGATAGTGATTGAAATACTCATCCTTTCAACCGCAGTACTGCCTAAGTATTTAAGTCATGAACGGCAGTGCAGGCCGGTCGATAGGCTAGAGCGTGTGGTGCGTCACCCGATGCTTCATTGAGGCCTTTGAGTATACGCTCGATGAAAGCCGTAAACGAATATTTCGTGGTGATGAGATCTCGAGATGCCGCTCCCATCAGCGACCGATTCTCCGGGTCGCTCAGAATGTTTTCAAGACGCAACGCGATCTCTTCAGCGCGCGTAACTTCGCCGGGAAGCCCGGTCGTCTCCTGCGTCGGTACAGCGAAACTAAGGACGTACCCGTTAACGCCGTCGGTGATGAGGTCCATTGCGCTGCCGGCCGCAAACGCGCTGATTACAGGAAATCCGTGGGCCATTGCTTCATTGATCGCGAGCCCGCCTGTGCCCGGCAAAACAAAAACGTCCGCGGCGGCGAAAAAGCGGCCGACACCCTCCACCACACGACCGGGATATCTGACATACTCCAGGTCCACGGATGCAGATTTCAAATCAGCTAGAGCTGGTCCGTCTCCGACAACGATCAAAGACGCTGAAATACGGGGCGCAAGCCGTCGAACGGCATCGATCAATACTTCCAATCGCTTCTCGGCAAGAATTGCACCGACATAAAGAATGATAGGCCGGTCCTGCGGAAGTTGCAGCTCATCGATCACCATTTGCCGCGCCTTATCTCGTGGAAGGAGACTAATCTCCTGCTCATTGATCGTATTGTGGATGACCGTGATATGTGAGCTGCTTACACCATTAGACATAAGGTATTTTTTTGCATTGGTGTTATAGGCAAGGTGGTGATCGAATAATTCGAAAAACCGTTTTGTCAGCTCATGCTTGAGCAAGCCGGAGTTGTATTCATAGCCGCATTGCCAAGTCACGTACTTGAAACTCAGTTTTTTGGCGAGCTTGCCGAGACGCCAGTATGTCAAGCTTCCCACATGGCCCATAACAATGACTACATCAGGAGCAATTCTCTCTATCAGACTAGGCAACGCGGGCTGGGAGCGGAGGGTATACGTGCCCCATATCCACTCGTTATAAGGTATGAACACATGTTGCCGAACTATTCTCTCCGAAATTCCAACGCGGCCGGTCTCTTTCTCGTTCTTTTGACCTGACACCAGGATAAATTCCCCTCCCTGGTCCTCAAGTCGTCTTTCCATCTCCTGGAAAGTTGCGATGTGATAATGCATCAACCGATCTAGGTAAAACAGTACTCTCAATTTAAATGCTCCTTGCGTATCGAGTGGATCGTTATGAACTGCGTTGCGAATCCGCGGAGACTTCGTACTGTATACGGGTTCTTCTCAAACCGGTCCTTCGGAGGAAATCTCCCACCACGACCTTGCCTATATGCCCGGCAAAAGGAATGACACCATAGTGCCTCGTCCAGAAACGCCATAGAGCCGGCAAGTAGTTGGGCGATCGGACGTGCCAGAAAGAACGCAAAAACACACCGATCGGATCGTTGCGGTAGACGCTTCCCGGCCCCGTCTCTGACGTGCTGACAACTACCGCTGTATCGCAACAGCAAAGTAACCCGTATCCTGCTTTGCGCGCCCGCAAGCTAAAATCGAAGTCGGCGGCATACTGAGGAAACGCCTTCTCATCGAAAAGACCTACGCGCCGGAATGCTTCCGTAGGCACGAGCATACCGCGTCCTGGGAGCGCCTCAGCGGGCACCAAACCAGTGAGACCGTCGCGCCGCACGTAGCCGTAACGACACTGCCGATACGAGGCCGCCTGGCCGCACCAGAAAACTCTGCCGGGGTCTTCGCCATAAACGGCCAAGGAGCCCATCAGTGACGAAGGATGTGCCACTGCGTGGCGTTCCATGGACGAGAGGTAGCCAGCGTCGAACTCAACATCATCGTTCAGCATCAGGATGTAAGGCGCTACGTGCTGACGGTTCAAAGCATGCCGAACACCGGCATTCGTCGCGCCCGCCCACCACAATGATCCATCGCCTTTAAGCACATCGACCTTTGGAAAACGTTCGCGAATGGCCTCGCTCGTGCCGTCCGACGAACCGTCGTCGACGACCGTCACCCGAAAAGCTACGTTCGTCTGTCTCGTGAGCAGTTCGAGACAACGGAGTGTGACAGCACGTCGATTATGAACGGGAATGATAACTTCTATCATTTCGTGTCCGGAGTTATTCCGCTCCGAATGCGTTCATGAGCGTTTTTACAATCCGCTCCGCAGCCCGGCCGTCCCACAGCGGGGGTGTCGTCCCCTTTTTCCAACGGTCCGTTATAATGCAGGACAAGCCTGAAGCAATCTTTTTCTTGTCCAGCCCGACGATCTCATTGGAGCCTAATTCTACGGTAATCGGCCGTTCCGTATTTTCTCTGAGAGTCAGGCAGGGAATATTCAGGAACGTGGTTTCCTCTTGGATTCCCCCCGAGTCCGTAAGCACCCCTTTGCACCTCGATAACAAACCCAAAAATTCCATGTACGGTAGAGGGGGGACCAGATAAATGAACCCGGATTGAATATTTTGCAAATTACCGTCTAGTTCCGTTAAATTATTGACGGTCCCCAATCGCTGAAGCCGATCACGCGTCCGCGGATGTGTAACAAAAAGGACGGCAGCCAACTGGCTGGCGGATTGCAAAATCTGCAGCACCTCCGAGAGCTTTTCCAAATTGTCCACGTTAGAGGGCCGATGAATCGTTGCTATGAAATACGGACACTGGGTGATACATGAGAGCAACCCATCCAAGGGAATTTCGTCGAGCATTCTATGACAGAAGACCAGGGAGTCGATCATCGTGTTGCCAGCGAAATAAATTTTTTCTTCGGCGATGCCCTCGCGTCGAAGGTTCCGGTTGCCGCTCTCTTCGGTGGTAAACAAAAGATCCGACACCGAGTCTGTTACAATCCGATTGATCTCTTCCGGCATGCTGCGGTCGAAACTTCGTAATCCTGCCTCGATGTGAGCCACTAGTATCTGAAGTTTGGCGGCGGTCAGAGAGCAGGCCAGGGTAGAGTTGACGTCGCCCGCCACGATCACAAGGTCAGGTCTCACCCTGTCGCATACTTGCTCGAACCCCTTCATAATTTCCGCCGTCTGCACGGCGTGACTTGCACTGCCGACGTCCAGATTGAAATCTGGGTTTGGCATGCCTAAGTCGCGGAAGAAAACCCGACTCATGGACTCGTCATAATGCTGCCCGGTGTGGAGCAAACAGGATTGAAACCTGTTGTGCTTCGATAGCTCCCGTAAAACGGGAGCTATTTTCATAAAGTTCGGCCGTGCGCCGACGACGCTAACAATACAAACCTTCTTCATTTAGGCAATCCTTGGCGCAAGAAATGATCAAATTAAAGTTGTCGTTAGACTCAATCGCCGTGATGCATCGCCTGGAGATCAAATTTCAGGGGGCGACGGCTTCTGGTCCCCTTTGCGGGGGAAATCGCTGAGGAGCTATTCCCGGGTCGTTTCGAACGGCTCGCGCTTCGAGCAAGCGGGAAGTTTGAAAACTAACATGACACAACTTTGCCGCGCAGGTCGCCACCGCAAAAAACATCAGCATAACCGGCTCAAAGCTGTAGCCCATCATGTATCCGTGTGCGGCGCCAAAGTTCAGAATACCCATTTCCAAATAGGCCCTGATCGGCCCTCGCGGGACTTTTTTCCTGATGGACAAGGCATTACGAAAGAACTGCAAAACCAGCAGACCGTAGACAGTTAGGCCAAATAAGCCGAACTTAAGGATTAACTGAACATACGCATTGTGAGGAGAAGCCTCAACCTCGTAGCTCCCGGATTGCCAGCCATAATACCCCCCGAGCCCTTCGCCGAATATGAGCTTTGCTCCGCGGAGCTCGGATAGCTGCTGCTGCCAACCCTCGATTCTCCACGACGCATTTCTGTCCGAATAAGGGTCTATGATCCCAGCAAATTTTTCGCCGAGCCGAGCTCCGGCTTCGGGAAAATAGACAAGCGCCGCGCCCGAGGCCATAAGAAGCCAGAGCGCGAGCATGGCGGTTTTGATCACAAACACTGGCCGGCCGCGATGAAGCCATACTGCCGTCATCAGCCCAGATCCCACTGCCAGCCAAACGCTTCGTTGGCCAGAACCGATAGCAAGGGCTACAAACAGGAAAAGCAAAACACAATCAGCCGTCGGATGGATAACGATGATCCGGTGGACGCGGTGGACCGCCATCGCGAATGCCGCAAGCGCGATGATCAACGTCCCTTCCGCGTTGAGTACCCGGACGATTGAACCCTGCATCGCCGCTCGGACAAGAAGGGTGACGGCCGCTAATGTTGCAGTAACAATGACCACTTGGATCAATCGGTGAAGATCCTCAGGCTTTCTAACGACCATCAAGGCAAACAGCGGGAAGAGGAAAACTCCAAAAAACTTTCGCGCTTCACCAACCGCGCTTTGTCCGAAAACCGGAAGATAGAGCACGGCATATAAGGCAACGATACCGAGAAAGCAGGTGAGGAAAATGTTCTCATTCAACACAGCCGCGACTCTTCTCGGATTCCGCAAAACAGAGATCCCCAGGTAGGAGATTGTAAAAAAATACACCGAATCCAGGGGAAGGAGCGAAATACTGCCAACTCTGAACGGGTAAAAAGGGAAGAACACCTCCACCAGGCTCACGAGAGGAAACGACCACAAGAGAAGCTGCGGATAACGATAAAATACCATTACGAGCAACGGCAGCGCGGAAATTGCGACGAGTAGCATCGGAATCTCAGATAACTCGGTTGATCGTTGAGCTAAAAAAGCGTTCGAGGTTCGACGTCAAAGAAATAGGTTACGGTTGAGGTTAAGGTCGAGCTCTGTGCGCGCTATTGCCAAAACGTTCCAGCAACAGGTACCACAGGAAAAGGCTGTTATAAATTACGTAGCGCTTCCACAACCTCCGCGGCTCGTGGACCAACCGGTAGAGCCACTCCAGGCCATGGGCACCCATCCAGGCAGGAGCGCGAACCGTGCGGCCTGCCAGGATATCGAAGGCCTGCCCAACTCCAATCATTACCGGCATGGTGAGACAAGATCGGTGCTGGGCCATCCAGAGCTCTTGCTTGGGCGCGCCGAGGCCGACCCAAAGGATATCGCATTCCGACCCACTAATGGTTTCGAGCAGATGCAGCGGCGAACTTTCGCCCGTCTGAATGACTCCGGGACTCCAAACTCCCGCAACCTGCATGGCAGGAAAGCGCTGCTTCAGTCGAACAACCATCGTTTCCGCTATTCCGTCGAGGCCCCCGAAAAAACCATGCCGCAGCCCCTCACTGACGCCGGCCGCACACATGGTTTCGACTAGGTCGGCGCCGTGGACGCGCCCCGCCTCGGGGTAACCGGCGGCTCGAACCCGCCACACGACCGGCATGCCGTCGGCAACCACACAAGCCGCCCCGTCGAGAGCTTTTCTAAAGTGCTCGTCGCGCGCAGCAAGCGTCGCTGTATGAACGTTGGCGATGCAAACGTAGCGCCGGATCCTCTCCCTAACCATATCAAGGAGCAAATCGACCGTGCCGTCGAGATCGAGCGCGGTGATCGACCCGCCTAGGACCTGTACCGTGGGCTTTGACACAACCGGCGGCAACGCGATTTCGTTTGACGCCAAGCGGATCTCCGGTAGGGATGTGTCCATGAGTTTTTTAGGTTCTACGGCGAGCACGCATGGAGAATGCAGTGATAGATTGAGCTACTCGGTCGCTTTAACCTGATCTGGCGCCGACAGATACCACTCGACGGTTCGGCGTAGACCTTCACGAAATTCAGTCTCCGCGGTAAAGCCGAATAGTTCCCTTGCACGATCGGTATCGAGGCAGCGACGCGGTTGGCCATTGGGTTTTCTGGTGTCCCATACGATCCGGCCCCGGTAGGCGGTTAATTCGGCGATCAGATTGACAAGTTTTTCAATTGAAATTTCCTGTCCGGTCCCAAGGTTTACCGGGGCCGATTGGTCATACTTTTCGGTCGCGAGAACGATCGCCTCGGCGCAATCCTCGACATACAGGAACTCGCGGGTGGGCGTACCGTCGCCCCAGCAAACGATTTCGGAGTCGCCCCTTTCCTTCGCTTCCAGGCACTTTCTAATCAAAGCAGGAATCACGTGCGAGGTATCCAGATCGAAGTTATCGCGCGGCCCGTAAAGGTTCACCGGCAGAAGATAAATAGAGTTGAATCCGTACTGATCACGATACGCCTGCGATTGCACCAAAAGCATCTTTTTTGCCAGGCCGTAGGGAGCGTTGGTCTCTTCCGGATATCCATCCCAGAGATTTTCCTCCTTAAACGGCACCGGAGCAAACTTCGGGTAAGCGCAAACCGTTCCGAGGGCAACGAATTTCTCGAGGCCGAAGAGCCTTCCCTGCTCGATCAACTGGATCCCCATCATGGCGTTGTCGTAAAAGAACTTGCCTGCATTGGCCCGGTTCGCACCGATGCCGCCGACGCGCGCCGCCAGATGAATCACGATATCGGGCCGCGCCTCTCGGTAAAGGCGTTTGACTGCTTCCATATCAACCAAGTCGTACTGCCGGCTATAAGGGACAAAGATATCGCTGCTCCCTTGCTCTCGTAGCTTTTGCAGAACGAAAGAGCCAAGAAACCCGCCGCCGCCCGTGACCGTAACCCGCTTGCCGTTCCAAAAGCTCATATTATGCCGCTCCCACTTTAGCCGTAGCCGTGCGCTCGGCCGGATAGTTACGCATGTGAGCTTCCCGCTTGGCAAGATCGACGTCGGCTTCCACCATGATTCGCACCAGCTCCTTGAAACCTACCTTGGGCTTCCACCCGAAGTCCTTTTCCGCTTTGGAGAAATCTCCCAGGAGGAGATCGACTTCCGACGGACGCAAGTAACGTGGATCAAGCTCCACGTGCTCGCGCCAGTCCAGCCCCAGCAACTGAAAAGCCTCCTTGACGAATTCTTTCACTGAGTGCGTCTCGCACGTGGCGATTACATAGTCGTCC
>JBBDNJ010000016.1:0-8456 GCA_040877705.1 Binatia bacterium
GTTTCCCATGAGCTCCGGTCACCTATTTCCGCCATTTATCAGTTTGTCACTATTCTTCTCGATGGATTGGCGGGCGACCTTAGCTCCGAGCAACAGGCCTATCTGAACATCGTCCTTCGAAACGTAAAGCAGCTTCGTAATATGATCAGCGATCTCCTTGAGGCCACCCGGGCGGACGCGGGAAAATTGGCTTTCGATCCACGGTGTGTATCTTTGCCTGCTGTCATATCCGACGTTTTCGAAACAACCCTACCGACGGCTAGCGCCAAGCGCGTAGCTCTCGCAGCTGATGTTGCATCCAACCTGCCTCTGGTCTTTGCCGATCACGCGAGGGTCAAACAAGTGGTTACTAATCTGATAGAAAACGGCATCAAATTCACACCCGCAAACGGTGAGATTACCGTTCGCGCACAGATTTACGATCCTGATCCGGATTTCCTGTGCGTGTCGGTAGCCGATAATGGTTGCGGAATTAGTCCCGAAGGCACGCAGAAGATCTTCGATCGACTCTATCAGGAAACCAGATCAATCGATCGCAACCGTCAAGGTCTCGGGCTGGGCCTGTTCATCTGCAAGGAGCTGGTGAATCTTCACGGCGGAAAGGTCTGGGTCGAAAGTGATCTCGGTAAAGGAAGCAGATTCTACTTTACCTTGCCGGTTTTCTCGCTTTCGAGAATCCTTTCGCCCGTTATAACAGAACATAGCCGGCTAAAAGAACACATTGCTCTGATCTCTGTTGGGCTATCTCCACGTAACGGGACGTCTCTCGGACATATTACAGATACTATCCGCCGGGAGACTTGGAACGTCTTACAAGGTTATAACTTACCTGGCAGGAGAATACTGTTACCCCGAATGACCGAAGCAGCAGAGTCTGAAGTCTTCTATTTGATCGAGTGTAGCGACCCCGAAGGAACAAATCTCACCGTACAGGAGATCCAGGAGAAGTTAAGACAGTCCGAAGATCTGCGAACTCCGGATGTGCGGCTGAGCGTGCTGCACACCACGATAATGACCTGCTGCGACCCGAGTGGATCCGTGTCGCTACAACAATTAGTCGATGAAGCGGCACTGGCCATCCAAGAACACATGCAGGAAAAGGCTCCTGATAAGGTCAGCGAAGGCGATCAGACTTTAATAGCCGAGATGTCTCATGGAATCAAAACTCCCCTTAACGTGGTACTGGGATACTCGGGACTGCTGCGGGATAAAATGCTCGGCGATCTTAATCCGTCGCAAGAGAACGCCCTAGATAAAGTTATCGAGCACACCAATGATTTGATCGCCGCGTTCGACAATGTCCTGGAGGTGCAACGGATAAAAGACGGCAATGTTGCACTGGACCATCAAGAATTGGACATCGTCGATTTGTTCGAGGATCTGAAAGCATATTATAGCGCCGCGCAAAAGAAAGCACTGCCCCTTATGTGGGAACACTCTTCCGAGTTTCCCGTGATGATGACCGATCCCGTCAAGCTGAAATTGATTCTTCGGAATCTGGTAAACAATGCGATTAAATTTACTGATGCAGGATGCGTAAGAGTTTTTGCGAAGTATGACCCCGCCTCTGAGAGCGCTGAGTTTAAGGTGGTCGATACGGGAATAGGCATCTCGAGAGAAGCGCTTCCGACAATTTTTCAAAGATTTATCCAATTACAACCTTCGCAAATGAATCCGATGACCGGCATGGGCCTTGGTCTCTACATCGTTAAATCCTTAACGGAATTACTGCGAGGAAAAGTTGTAGGCAGCTACGGCTAAAGCGATGGCAGGCGATAAAGAAAAATGCTTGGCCAGTGGCTGTAACGACTACATTGCCAAACCCTTTACGCACGGTCAGTTGATCGCTTCAATTAAGCAACTTCTGAACAGGCCGTCGGAGCCACGTTGATACGGAAAGTTCCTACTCAGATTGCCGCGCTGATAGCGGCAAGCGCTTAGGCGCTCACCAAAACCCTCGAGATTGGCCAAAGGATCGCCTACGGTTGTGAGCCGATTGGGCACTCGACTTCTTGATCCCGCGTCTGCCAGCTTATGCCCTGGACGATATACGCCATGTAAATACAATCCGCCATCACACGGCGCTTATTGTTTTTCATGAGCTGAGCGTTGATGCAACCTTCCTGGATTTTTTGTCGTGGCGTACCTTTTAAGAATTATTTTCTGAGGACACCATGCTCGACATCGAGTCAGGAACCCACGTGTAATGTTTTCGAAAAACGTCGACATCCCGCGTCATGGGTCTGCATGATGTGCTATCCACGGACGCAGCATGCTGCGCCCCTTGTACACGGTTAGGCTTGCGCCTCCTCGCGATAATGACCGATGGCATCCATCAGCGGCTTATCGGACATGGCGAAAAAGATCGCGGGCTCTTTAGAAGTGTTCTCATGGCGGTGGTGATACCACAGCGGCACAACGAACGAGTCGCCCTGTTCCCATTCGTAACGTCTATCGCCGATGGTGCTGACGCCGCTGCCGCGGTGCACATAATAGATCGTCGAGCTCGTGTGGCGATGGCTTTTGGTTTTCTCACCGGCGCGTAGCATGTGAATCTGACAGGACATGGTCGGCAAGGTCGGACCGCCGGTCAACGGATTCGCATAATCCAGCACGATGCCGTCGTAAGGATCGCCGGGTTGTTCGCCGACTTTATTTAATGCCTTTTCGGTGTCAGCCCATTTATAGGCGAAAGCCGGAGGTTGAATGCTATTTGTCCGTACCCAGGAGGGCCGTAGCGGGCCGAGAGTAGAGGCAGAGTAACCTTCTGGTTTGTTGACGGTCTGTTTCTTGCGCGGATCGGGTTCGTGAAAATCGGTTTCGAGGAGTCTCACCAGTGGCGAATCCAGGCCATCGAGCCATAACAGGGTCTGACCTGCGTTGTTCTCGTGGTCGTGCCATGTCCAACTGGGTGTCGTCGCAAAATCGCCTTCGCCGATCTCGAAGGATTCGCCTTCGACGATCAGCCGGGCGCCGTTCCCCTTGAGGACAAAGCGAACCGCTCCGGCAATATGGCGATGGCTGAGAGCTTCTTCGCCGGATTTGAGCATCTGCAGGTTCAATACCAATATGCGCGTGGTACCGTTCTTCAAGGACGGGTTCCAGAGTTGGATCACGCGCCGGAACGACAAATCCAAACCGACAATCTCGCCGGCTTTCTCCATGGCGGCGAAGAGTTCTTTGCCTTTCCAGTGACAAGGCTCGTAGGAGGGCACCGGCTCCCGATAGACGTCGCCCTGGACGTTTTGCCAATAACCTTTGAAGTTCTTACTCTGAAGTTCATCCTCGAAGGCTTTAAGTACGTCGGCCATGGTTCTTCACCTCCATCATGTCATGTGATCTTTTCTAGCCCAACTCGACTGACGGTTGCAAAGCGGGAAATACGCCAAGGGAAGTACAGACACGGAGACGGGGAGAAGGGGAGGAGCGCGGCGACGAAGACATTTACTCCACGGTTTTGACCGTGATCATGTTGGTGGTGCCGGGCTGGTGCAGCGGTAGGCCGGCGGTGATCGCGACGAGATCGCCACGCTTCACGAAGCCCAGATCAAGCGCTTTTTTCTGCGCGACTTTGAGCATGACATCGGTGCTTTGAAAGCCCGGCACCGGTACGGGATAAACACCCCAGACCAGACAGAGCATCTTCACCGCTTCAGGCTCCGGGCTGATGGCGATGATGGGATGGGGCGGGCGGTAACGAGAGATCATGCGAGCGGTGCTGCCGGAAGAAGTAGGTATCAGGAAGGCTTTGACCTGTAGATCCCGCGCCAAGGAGATCGCCGCAAAGCTGATCGCTTCCGGCACGCTCTGCTTGCGGCCAGCGAATTGATAACGCGGTTCGAGGATCTGCTCGGTCTCTTCGGCGACGCGGGCCATGGTTTTGACCGCCTCGACCGGGTAATCGCCGGCGGCCGATTCTTCCGATAGCATCAATGCATCCGTGCCGTCCAGAACCGCATTGGCGATGTCGGCGACCTCCGCGCGAGTCGGCCGTGGATTTTGCACCATGGAGCGCAACATTTGAGTCGCCGTGATGA
Organism: Binatia bacterium; assembly: GCA_040877705.1. Lineage (GTDB taxonomy): Bacteria > Desulfobacterota > Binatia > UBA9968 > UBA9968 > WHTF01. The sequence goes on from JBBDNJ010000016.1 coordinate 4,038, forward strand.
CCGGTTTGCCGAGAATATTGGCCTTGCGGATCATCATTTTCTGCATCGCGGGAATTTTTTCCGGCGCGATCTCGAGGCCGAGATCACCGCGCGCGACCATGATGCCATCGACTTTCTCGAGGATAGCATCGATGTGGTCGAGGGCCTCATGCTTTTCGATCTTCGCGATAATCGGGATGGATGCGCCGCGTTTTTTCATCTCGCGCCGCGCATAGACGATGTCTTCGCTGTTACGCACGAAAGAAAGGGCGACGAGATCGACTTTCTGCTCAATGCCGAAAGCCAGGTCCTGTTTATCGCGAGCGGTGAGGGAGCGCACATTCAGGCTGCTGTGCGGGAAGTGAATGCCTTTGTGCGAACCGAGAATGCCGCCAAAGATGATTCTGCAGGTGACCTCGGTCGCGCTGACTTTGATCGCTTCGAGCTCGATCTCGCCGTCGCCGAGTAAAATGGGATCGCCCTTCTTGACTGCGCCAGTCAAGCCTTTGTAGTTCACCGAAACCGCCAGCTCGGAGCCGAGGATTTTTCGCGTCGTGAGGACGAAAGGACGCCGGGTGGTCAAGCGCACGCGGTCGGCGGCAACCGGGCCCAGACGGAGCTTGGGCCCGGCAAGATCCTGCAGTATCGCCACCGGCTTGTCGAGCCGGCGCGCGATTTGTCGGATACTGTGAATCACTTGTTTGTGAAACGAGTAATCGCCATGGCTGAAGTTGAGGCGCGCCACATTCATGCCGGCCTGGATCAAAGCTTTAAGAACTTTTTCCGATTCACTGGCCGGACCAATGGTGCAAACAATTTTAGTTCTGCGCATTTTCCTAAAATTACACGAGTTCTTGAGAGAATCAATGTAATAGAAGGAAAGGGTAAGGAGAAGGCCGGTTACAGAAGGCCAGCTATGAGGCGCTGAGCACAGCGACGAGCAACGCCGGCGCGCGAATGAGGATGTTTACATGCATCATTCGATTATTCCAGCTCTTAAGTCTGTAGGCTAAATGCCCGATCCTGTTCTTTTTAGCCGGGGGTCGAGAATGTCGCGCAGGGCATCGCCAAGCAGGTTGATACCGAGGACGGTAATGAAGATGCAGAGACCGGGAAAGAGCGGCAGCCACCAGGCCGTGCTGATGTAGATGCGCGCGTCGGCCAGCATCGTGCCCCAGGTGGGGATCTCGGGCGGAACGCCGACACCGAGAAAGCTCAAGCTCGCCTCCGCGATGATCGACGAGGCCATGGCAAAAGTGCCGATCACCAGGGACGTTTGAATCAGGTTGGGAAGAAGGTGGCGCACGATGATCTGTGTCTTGGTGGCGCCGAGACAGCGAGCGGCGGTAACAAAATCACGCTCGCGCAGCGACAAAGCCTGGCTCCTAACGACGCGGCAATAGGGAATCCAGCGTTGAGCCAAAAGAGCGAGAATGAGATTGATCAAACCCTGGCCGAGGAACGCCATAATCGTGATGCCCAATAATAGCGGCGGAAAAGCCCAGACCACCTCGACTGATTTTTGGATGATGAAATCGGCTTTGCCTCCAAGATAGCCTGAAATTGCGCCAAGGCCGATACCGATGAAGCCGGAGACAAAGACCACGGCGAAGGCCACGAGTAGGGAAACGCGCGCACCGTGGATGATCCGGCTAAAAATATCACGCCCCAGGTTGTCTGTGCCCAGCGGGTGAGGCGAGCCGATCCCCTGGGGCGGTTTCAGCATCGCCGTGAGCTCCTGCTTGTTGGGGTCGTGCGGCGCGAGTAACGGACCGAAGATCCCGACCAGGATGAAAGTCAAAACAATCAAGCCGCCGCTGAAAGCTTTCGCGTGCAGCCGCGGCACTACCCGCGCCAGCCATCCCGGGCTTTTTTCAGTAGCGGATTCGAGGGTCAATGACTGCATAGAGACCATCAATAACCAGGTTGATCATAACGAAAGCCGCCGTATAGGTCATCACCAGTCCGGTGACCAGGGGATAGTCCCGCGCATTGAGCGCGGTGATCAGCAAGCTGCCGCTGCCGGGCCACGCAAAGACGGTTTCAACGATAATGGAGCCGCTCAGCAAAGTGCCGAGCTCGAGCCCGACCACGGTAATGACCGGAATAAGCGCGTTGCTGGTCACGTGGCGCCAGATGACGTTCTTTTCGCGGAGTCCTTTTGCCCGTGCCGTCGTGACATACTCTTCGTTCATCACTTCCAACACCGCAGAGCGGGTAACGCGCATCAGGATGCCCAGCATATTTACGCCGAGGGCCAGGGCCGGCATAAGAATGTGCGTCAATGCGTCCCAAACACCTTTCCAGTTCCGCTGCATGATGCTGTCCAAGATGTAAAACCCGGACTGCTCCGAGCCTGCGATGCCGTAGGTGCTGCGGCCCGAGGTCGGCAGTATATTGAGAACTCCGGCCATGAGAAGAATCAGCATGATGGCAAGCCAGAAGCTTGGCATGCTGATGCCGAACAGGCCGAAAGTGGTCCCCAGGTTATCGAGCCATGAGTTCGGTCTTGAGCCTGCCCACACCCCAAGTGGAATGGCCAATACAGTGGCGATGATAATCGAGAATATCGCCAGCTCGATGGTCGCGGGCAATCGCGATTTGATAACCTGGGTCACCGGTTCGGAGTACTTGAAGGACTTGCCGAAGTCCCCCACGGCCGCGGATTTGAGAAATTTGAAGTACTGGATATACAGCGGCTGATCGAGTCCCCAGCGCTCTTTGGCAATGGCGATTTCAGCGGTATTGGTTTCTTCGCCGAGCAGCAGCAAGGTGGGGTCGCCCGGTGCGGCATGAATCAACAGGAAGACCAGCAGACTGATGAGCAGGAGGACGGGAATCGTTCCGATAAGGCGGTGCACGAGATAACTGGCCATTTAGCAAGCTCAGCCTTGTTACATGTTTTTACGTTCAGAATTGCAGTAGTCAATCCTATTTCTTAACTACTTTGATATCCATGCCGAAAATACGGGCGTCCGGCAGCGGCTTGTAATCGATCCCCTGGTTGAGTCCCCACAACAGTTTGTGACGCCACATGAAACAGGCTGGCGCTTCTTCGGTGATGATGCTCATGGCTTGAGATAAATATTGCCGGCGCTTTTTCGGGTCGAACTCGGCCTGTTCCTTGTCCAACAGTTCATCGAGCTTGGGATTGGAATAACCGATTCTCGGCGTCTCGCCCGTATGAAAATATTGGTGCAGCGCGGCGCTGGGATCTAGGACCGATCCGCGGCCCATATAATAGAAAGGTACCGTCCCTTTCTGAACGCCGGCCCAAAGCGTCGGCCACTCCGGAGTCAGGAGCTTGGCGCGAAATCCAGCGGCGTTAAGCATGGGAATCATCGCCTCGGTCAATTGTTTGTCCAACGTGTATCGTCCTACCGGAGTCTGCAAGGCGACATCGACTCCTTTGGCAAAGCCCGCTTGCGCCAAAAGCTTTTTTGATCGTTCCGGATCGTAAGTCAACTTGGGCTTTAGGTTCGGATCGTAGCCGTACTGGCCCGGCCCGACGGGGCCATCGAGACGGCTGGCGAATCCCTCCAATAGAGTGGCGATGATCTGGTCGCGATTGATCGCATGGCAAACCGCTTGACGCACCTCTTTTTTGTCGAACGGCGGCTTGGGTTGCATGGCGAGAAACATGATTTCGACCGAATCGGTGGCGGTGATTTTCAAGTTTGGGGATTGCTCGACGCGCTGGCGCAAGTGCGGCGGAATAAATTGCGCGATTTGGATTTCATTGTTCAATAAAGCCGCGACGCGTTGTTCGGTCTCGCGCATCACGCGATAGACAATTTCGTCGGGCGCGCGCGGGTTTCGTTTGGCTTCTGGATGATCCGGCCGTTTGGCGATGACGAGGCGCTGGCCGGGGATGAGTTCCTTTAGCCGGTATGGGCCCGCGCCGATCATGTGCTCCTTATCGGCCACGTCGCGGCCGTATTTATCGAACATCGCTTTGCTGGTGACGATGAATCGATCGCAAACAAAGCCGAGCAGCGGCGCCGTCGGTTTGTCGGTGGTGAACTTGACCGTGTATTTGTCGACGGCCTCCGCTTTCACGATCGGTCCGGCCACCGATGCTTTTTGCTTCGATTGCGGATCCTTGATGACTCTATTCATCATCGAATGGACCACGTCGTCGGCAGTCACCGGTGTGCCGTCGTTGAATTTATAGTTCTTATTCAGGTAGAAGACCCACGTGGTCGGGTTCTCGACTTTCCAACGTTCCGCCAAGCGGCCCTCGAAGTCTCCCTTGTCATAATTGTAAGTGCAAAACGGGCCGGTGATTTCGCTCCAAATACCGTAAAGAAGCGACACGCTGTCGCCGTACGGATTGGACGTCTCGATGGTTTCCGTGACGCCGATGGATACCCGTGTTTGAGCCGCCGCGCGCCCGGCAGTGATGCCAAGGCCGACCGACAATAGGAATAGGAATGCCAT
>JBBDNJ010000017.1:0-8424 GCA_040877705.1 Binatia bacterium
TTCCCGCGCATCAAGCCACCTTTCCCCACCACTCACGGGTTATTCGCCAAGCCCACTGTGATCAACAATGTGGAGACATTCTGCAACATCCCGCTGATTCTCGAACGGGGCGCCGCGGAGTATCGCAAGATAGGGACGGAACGCTCGCCCGGGCCAAAGCTGTTTTGCGTGTCGGGTCAGATACAGAGACCCGGGCTTTACGAGGTTACGTTCGGCGCCACTTTGCGCCACGTATTGTTTGATCTCGCCGGCGGACTGAAGCAGGGACGCAAGCTTCAAGCGGTGCTCATGGGCGGCGCGGCGGGCGCCTTTGCCGCTGAGAAAGACTTGGACGTGATTCTGTCGTTTGAGAACCTGAGCGCCGCGGGCTTGCCGCTCGGCTCGGGCGCAGTCATGGTCTTCGACGATAGCGCGGACATGCGCGACGTGCTGAAGCGGTTGGCGCACTTTTTTGCCGACGAAAGCTGCGGCAAATGCTATCCCTGCCAGCTTGGCGCGCGTCGCCAGTATGAGATTCTCGACCGGGCCGCAGCCGGACATCCCGTTGCCGGCGACCGGGAACGTTTATCGGACGTGGGTGAAACGATGATCGATGCGTCCCTGTGCGGCCTCGGTCAGACGGCCGCCACGGCGGTCTTGAGCGCGATGAAGCTATGGCCGGAAATTTTTGATAGAAGAAAATAGTGTGTTGTCTAGAAAACGGAGTGTCGGAGTGTGTACTTGCGTAGGGGCGCAGCATGCTGCGCCTCTACAACTCCAGTACTCCCGTCGTTATTAGGCGAAGGTTGGATGTATGGCTGATGAAACCGATGTAACACTCACTATCGATGGCGATGCTGTCGCCGTGCCTGCGGGGACGACGATCCTCAAAACCGCAGAAAAGCTCGGCCGGCATATTCCTACCATTTGCTACCACGATCATTGCACGGCCAATGGTCTCTGCCGCATCTGCGTAGTCGAAGTCAACGGGGTAAAGCCGCTGGTACCAGCGTGCCTGAGCCGGGTGAGCGAAGGAATGAAAGTCTCGACCTCGAGTGCGCGGGCTGAGCGCAGCCGCCGGACGATCCTGGAGATGCTCGCCTCTGCCGTGGATCTCTCTGAGGCGCCGGAGATTCAAAAGTTCATCGACGAATATCGCGCCGACCGCGCGCGCTTTCCCGAAGCCGAGCGGCGCGAGTATCCGGTGCTCGATGATAACCCGATGTATATCCGCGACTACTCCAAATGCATCCTGTGCTGGCGTTGCGTTCAGGTGTGCGCCGACGACGCACAGTTTACCTATGCGATCAACTTCAAAGGGCGCGGTTTTGACACCGGCATCGGCACCTTCTTTGACAAGCCCATGCCGGAAACAAGTTGCGTATTTTGCGGCCAATGCGTGGGGGTCTGCCCCACCGGCGCGCTCAAGCCCAAGCGCGAGTCGCTGCTCGAGCAGGGATTTTCGTTGGATGAAATCATGCAGGGGACCAGGGGCGGAAAAAAACGCCGGCGGAAGTCACCATGATTACCCCCGATCGCATCGTCGCGACCACGTGCCCCTACTGCGGCGTGGGATGCAACCTCGAGCTGCACATCAAGGATGACTACGTCTACAAAGTGACCTCGCCGTTTGACGCGGTGGTCAACCACGGCAACCTGTGCGTCAAAGGACGCTTCGGCTACGACTTCATTTACAACAAGGACCGGGTGACGACGCCGCTCATCCGCAAAACAGCGCAGGCGCCCGGCGCGCGCACACAGGCCTTCGACCGCGATCAGTGGCGCGAGGTCTCGTGGGATGAGGCCCTCGATTACACCGCCGGCCGGCTGGTCGAGATTTACCAGCGCGATGGCGCGGACGCCATGGCGGTCTACTGCTGCGCCAAGGCAACCAACGAGGACAATTACCTCCTGCAAAAGCTTTTCCGCGCCCTGTTTCACAGTAATAATATCGATCACTGCACCCGCTTGTGCCATGCGGGCTCCGTGGTCGCGCTGCAAATGGCCATCGGCTCCTCGGCGATGAGCAACACCGCCGCCGAGGTCATTCACAGCGACGTTTTTCTCGTGACCGGTTCCAACACCGCCGAGACCCATCCGATCATTGCGCTGCAAATGAAGGCGGCGGTTGCTAACCACGGGGCCAAGCTTATCGTCGTGGATCCGCGGCGGGTCGAGATGGTCAACTGGGCCGCGCTCTGGCTCCCCGAGAAGCCGGGCACCGACGTGCCGATTTTTTCCGCGATGGCGCATGTCATCATCAAGGAGCGGCTCTATAATCAGGATTTCATCGACCGGCGCACCGAAGGTTTCGAAGATTTCTCCAGGTCCATGGAGAAATTTACGCCGGAATATGCAGAGGCGATTTCCAGCGTGGACCGCAATCTGATCGTCGAGGCCGCGCGGATGTATGCGACGGCGAAGAACGCGGCGATTTATTGGGCGTTGGGTATTCCCGAGCATTCGCACGGCACCGACAACGCGATGTCCCTGATCCATCTGGCGCTGCTCACCGGCCACATCGGCCGCAAAGGGACGGGCCTCAATCCGCTGCGCGGGCAAAACAACGTGCAGGGCGCGTCGGACTGCGGCGCCATGCCATGGCACTATCCGGGTTATCAGCGGGTCGACGACGAAGCGGCGGCGCGAAAATTCGAGCAGGCCTGGAATATCGAGCCAGGCGCGCTGAACCGTAGACTGGGGCTGACGACAACCGAGATCATGAGCGCGGTGGGGTCCGGTGGCGTGCGCGCGCTGCACATCATGGGCGAGAATCCGATGATGTCCGAGCCCAACCTGAATCATACGCGCCATATGATGGAGCAGTTGGAGTTCCTGGTGGCGCAGGACTTGTTTATCAACGAGTCCGGCGCTTATGCCGACGTCTTCCTGCCCGCGGCTTCCTGGGCGGAGAAGGAGGGCACATTTACCAATACCGACCGCCGCGTCCAGCGCGTGCGCAAGGCCTTGGAGCCACGCGGGCAATCCCGGCCCGACTGGGAGATCATCTGTGATCTTGCCGAGCGCCTCGAAAAGAAGCTGCGCCGCTCGCAGACAGCCTTCTGGGCATACCAGAGCCCAGCCGAAGTGCTCGAAGAGATGGGTCGTGTGGTGCCTGAATACGCCGGAGTAAAATATCGGCGCATCGAAAAGCAGGGCTTACAGACGCCGGCGTGGGACGACAATCATCCCGGCACTCCCTATCTCTTCGCCGAGACCTTTCCCAGCGGCAAGGGCAAGTTCCACCCTCTCGAGTACGTGCCATCGGTGGAGATGCCGGACGATGAATACCCGTTCATCCTCACCACCGGACGCCTGCTCGAACACTGGCACGGCGGCACGCTCACGCGCCATTCGAAGCTCGACGAGCTCTATCCCGAGGCGCGCATCGAAATCAATCCCGCGGATGCCGCCCGCCTCACGATCGAAGACGGACAAACCGTGCGCGTCTCGTCGCGTCGCGGTTCCATCGTCCTGCGCGCCTGGGTGACACAGCGGACGACGATGGGTGTGGTCTTCATCCCCATGCATTTTGCCGAAGCCGCGGCGAACCTGCTCACCATCGATGCCCTGGATCCAGTGGCCAAGATTCCCGAGTACAAAGCCTGCGCGGTGCGCATCGTACCCGCCACAAAGGAACAACTAACGAGGCCCGAGGGGAAAGTGGAAAGGGGGAGATATTAACGGGAAAAGCTGATGCAGGCTTACCTACGATGAGGCATCCCTCGCATCTTACGCCACCAGGGTATCAGCAAGGGCATGACGAAAAAGAAAACGGCCACCGCGGTGATCACTCCCGAAATCGGCCGGTTGAAGAAGATGGCGAGCGATCCTTGGGACATAATCAGACTCTGCCGGAGGGCGTTTTCGGCCATGTCGCCCAGAACGAGCGCCAGTACGAGCGGCGCCAGCGGATAGTCGAGCTTTTTAAAGACGTAGCCGATCACGCCGAAGATCAGCATGTACCAGATGTCGATCATGCTGTTGTGAACGGCGTAAGAGCCGATGGCGCAGATAACGATAATGAGCGGTGTCAGGATCGCGAAAGGAATGCGCAGGATGGCGGCAAAGAATGGCACGAACGCCAGTACGATCAGTACGCCGATCACGTTGCCTGTGTACATGCTGGCGATCAGGCCCCAGACGAAGTCTGGGTTGTCGATGAAAAGCATCGGGCCCGGCTGCAGACCCCAGATTATGAGTCCACCGAGCATCACTGCCGCGGTCGGCGACCCTGGGATGCCAAGCGTGATCATCGGCAGCATGGCGGCGACGCCGGCCGCGTGGGCAGCGGTCTCGGGCGCCACGATGCCCTCGATCGCGCCCTTGCCGAATCGCTCCGGATCTTTTGAAAAGCGCTTAGCGAAAGCGTAGCTCATGAAGGACGCCGGCGTGGCCCCGCCGGGCTTGAAGCCCATCCAGAAACCGATGATGGAGCTGCGTACGAATGTCCGGTAGTAGCGCGGTAAGATTTTCCAGGTATCCAGCACTACGCGCATGTTCATGTCAGTCTTTGCCCCGCGAAACCGCAGCCCCTCCTCGACGCTGAGCAGGATCTCGCCAATGCCGAAGAGACCGATAACTGCGATGATGAAGTCGAAGCCCTTCATCAGGTCAATGAAACCGTAGGTGAGCCTGAGCTGGCCGGTTACGATATCCAATCCCACGGTTGAGAGTATGAAGCCGATGAGAATCGCTGCCAACGATTTGAGCGCATTTCCTCCGCCCAGGCCAACGAAACTTGCAAACGTCAGGAGTTGGATGGCGAAAAACTCGGGAGGCCCAAACTTTAGAGCAACTTCGGCCAAAGGCGGCGCGAAGAACGTGATCAGCACGATCGAGAAGAAGGCACCGACAAACGACGAGGTAAAGGCCGCCGTAAGCGCCTGCCCGCTCTGGCCGTCTCTAGCCAGCGGATAGCCGTCGAATGTCGTCGCCACCGACCACGGCTCGCCCGGGATATTGAAGAGCACCGACGTAATCGCTCCGCCGAAGAGCGCCCCCCAGTAGATCGACGTCAGCAGGATGATGGCCGAAGTCGGAGGCATAGTGAAAGTGAGCGGCAGGAGAATTGCCACGCCGTTGGCGCCTCCGAGGCCGGGCAGTACGCCGATGATGGTGCCAAGCAAGATGCCCACGACAGCCATAAAAAGATTAAACGGCGTTATCGCAACCTGGAAGCCAAGGAAGAGATTTTCGAGTCCCACGGGTCAGTACCCGAGCCAGGCCTCGACCGGCCCCTTGGGCATAGGCACCAGAAACCAGGTCTCGAAAATGAAAAATGAGATGACGGGAAACGCGGTGGCGAGCGCCACGATCGTCCGCCAGTCGTGGCGGCCGACCCAGCGCATGTAAAAGCCAAGGTAGAGACCCGCCGCGACATACAGGCCAAGTCCAGACCACGGACCCGGCGGATCGATGAGGACGACAAAGCCGGCCAGAGGCCCCAGTACCTTGAGCACCGGCACAAACCGCTCTGCGGTGACGAAAGGTTCTTGCGACCGGCTTCGCCAAGCCTGCGCGAATAGCACGACGCTGACGGCGGCTAAAAGGGCCGCAAGCCAGAACGGGAAAAAGCCGGTCTGGGGCCCTTCGATCCCCCAGCCGGCGCCGAGGCGCAGAGCATCGTAAATCACGATACCACTCAGCAGCATCAGCAGCGCGGCGGTAACAAGGTTGAGAACCCGCATGCTATTTCTTGATCAAACCGCCTTTCTCCATCAATTCCTTGTGCAGCTTGTCGTTTTCCTCTACCCACTTTACATACTCGCTACCGGTGGCGAAGGCCGGCTTGAGGGCGCCCTTCTGCAGGTAACCCTGGAAGTCCTTGGTATCGAAAACCTTCTTCAAAAAGCCGATGTGCCATTCCACGGCTTCCTTGGGCATATCGGGAGGCCCGAAGATGCCCCGGAGCATGTTGTAGGAGATGTCCGCGCCCAGAGCCTCTTTGACAGTCGGGATTCCGCTCCACTCCTTATCTGGAATCCGCTCCGGATCGAACACCGCGAGCGGCCGCACGCGCTTTGCCTTCCAATTGCTCACGCACTCGGCCGGATTATTGACGCTTGAGTCAATGTGCTTGCCGACTAGATTGGTGCAAACCGTACCTCCGCCTTTGAATGGCACATACGTAAACTTCACGCCCTGGCTTTGCTCCAGCAGGACGGTGATGATCTGATCCTCCTGTTTGGATCCGGTGCCGCCCATCTTCATACCCGACTTCTGCTTCACGGCGCTCAAGTATTCTTTGGCGCTCTTGTAAGGCGTTTCGGCATTCACCCACAGGATAAAGCGGTCGAGCGCCATGCGGGCGACCGGCGTGAAGTCGCGCCAGCTAAAGGGCGTCCCCGTGGCCAGCGGTGTCGTGAACAAGTTGGACAGCGTAATGATAATCGTGTGGGCGTCGCCCTTCTTTTCCTTCACGTGCAGGAAACCCTCGGCGCCGGCGCCCCCGGACTTGTTGACCACGATGAAAGGTCGGGGCGAGAGCTTGTGCTTGTCGCTGATGCCGGCGATCAAGCGCGCCATTTGATCGGCGCCGCCACCGGTGCCGGCGGGAATCACGAACTCGATGGGCTTGGTGGGCTCCCATGCGATTGCCATCGGTTGTCCGAGGAAGAGATGAATCATAACAACCGCGGCGATCACATTACATAGGCCAGTGATGAGCTTCATAGAACCTCCTTTTTCTGGTTCAACTTGCGTAATCTTACAAAAGAACGAGCGCCTGCTTTCGGTTGCCAAGCGTAAATAGCTGTCACAATTCGCTTGTACTTGGCTAGAAGCGTAGATAGAATTCTAGGCGCCAGTCAAGGGACTACCCGGATTATTCATGGTTGAACGAATAAAAAGCCATCGGCATTAACCTTTCACTCGCGTTCAGCTGCATAGGCCGAGTACAGTCGGCTGGTGATCGAAGAATCCCGGTGCAACCGTCGCCCAAGTTCCTTAACGCTAACTTTGCTACACTCCCGTGCCAGTTCGACTGCCCGAAGAATCCACTCTTCCCGGATTGTGGCTCGATGCCCGTGTCGTGGTCGTGCTCTTGAGCGTCATGATCTGTTTCGTCAAATTAGAGCGGAGAACGCGCGTCTAAGACGCGCATTTTGGACAACCCTTCGGATGACATGCGCCGCAAAAAATCTTGTCGCACCGGGCGCAGGGGGCGAAGCAATCCCGGCAGAGAATATGGAGGCGATCATCGCAGACGAAGTAACCTTTTCTCGGATAAAAGCAAGCTTCGCAGGGAAGCGGATCGAGGGATTTCACTACCGGGTTGTACGTTAAAGGAAACTGTCTCGCCTCCTTGCGCCTCTTCACCGACAGCCAAAAGATCGGGCTGATCGTTTCAATGCGCATGAAGGAAATCGGCTCTAGCTGGACATCGATACTGAACTTACCGATCAGATCTTGAATCTTACCCTTCAGCTCCCGCTCGATCGCTGTAATCTTGCTCTCGGCGCACTCATGATCCTCCGGCGTGGCCCATTTCTTTGCCAGCGCCTGGCGCTGTTCATAAATCAGAGTCTGATAGTAATCATGGACTCGCCGGATATCGCGGTTCATCCTGCGCTCCATGCTAATTAAAAAATCCGCCAACGCCTCTTGGGCAATCTTGAGTTGCGCCCGCCAGAATGCCTGCATGACTCTTTCGCTGTTTATTTTTTCCGCTCGCCCCGGAGGCTCCTCAGTTTCAATAGGCATGAAATCGAAAATCTCTGACGTGGTTTTTTGAACCGACAGGTTTAGTTCGTTCACGAGACAGCCGACGATGCCTTCTTGCCGGTCGTCGGACCGGGCGGAATATTTAGCGTAGCCCAAGAGATAGGATATCGGTTTTTCTTCCTTGCGCTCCATCTGGAAAACGGCGTTGTGGAAGGCTAACTTTTCTTCCAGCCGGTCCTCCAGCTTCTCCACCCTCACGGCTGACGGACTAAAACCGATAGTGGCGAATCTTCCCCGATCGCCCATCAGGCCGGCCATCTTTTTGAGGACCTCCGAATCGTAAGAAACCGAGATTCCTTCGCGCGGCGCGCCGAGAAACGAAAGACCGGCGTGCTCCGGGATATCCAAAGCCCTCGCGACTTCAGCCGGCAAAAGCACCTCTAGCCCTTCGCCGCTTGGCTCCACCACCGCGCCGTGCTCTGCGAGCAGATCCGCGGTAAAATCACGAAGCGATGTTCTCACACCTCGTAGTCCTCGCCGAAAATTTCCCGGTCCAGGGTCTTGGACTCAAGGTAATCGGTTTTGGCCTTGATCAGATCCTGTCCGAAGCGTTCAAAGCGAGATCGAGCGTCGTCGCGATTGCGGCTCTGCATCCAGATCTCCATGATGATATTTTCGAACTCTCGTTCTTCTCCCAAATACCCCAGCAGCGGTTCAATCTCCCCGATAACCATCTCGAACATGTTGACCTTGTTCTCCAGGATATCGAGGATATGATCT
>JBBDNJ010000018.1:0-8399 GCA_040877705.1 Binatia bacterium
TCACCTACGGAACACCGCGCCAGTCCTCGACCCTACATGTTCGTCGTAAACGGTCACGAGCTACTTAACTGGCTTTCCTCATCTCGCCGGCCAACATTTGTCGACTTGCGATTGAGTCGGTTTGTGTATCATGCCAGCACGCTCCGGTTGTCTTCGATACTCTTTCTCACCCTCGCCGGCAGCGCCTTCTCGGCGTTACGCAGATCGTAGGTCATTTGCAGGTTCATCCAGAATTCCGCCGACGTTTTGAAAAACGTTCCCAGCCGGATCGCCGTGTCCCCTGTGATGCCTCTTTCATCCTTCAGAATCGCCGTGATTCGGTTAGGCGGCACCCCGATTGCCTTTGCGAGCGCATTTGCTGTCAGGCCCAGCGGTTTTAAAAATTCCTCGTTGAGAATTTCACCTGGCGGGACCGGTCGCATTCCATTCTTTTTCATTTTATTACTCCTTAATGATAGTCCACGATTCAACGTCATGCGGACCGTCATCTTTCCAAGTAAAACAGATCCGCCATTGGTCGTTGAGCCGGATACTGTATTGTCCGGCCCGGTCTCCCGATAACTTTTCCAATCTATTTCCGGGACTAGCGGCGAGGTCGCCCAGCTTCACCACACTATCCAGCATAACGAGCTTGCGCTCTGCCGCCTTCTTGAAGCCTGAGAACTGCCTGACATTGTCGCCTCCGAAGAAATCCTCCGTTCTCCTGTCCTTGAAGCTTCGGATCATCTGTTGGAACACTATCACATTTTACGATTTACGTAAAACATAGCCATGCTACGCGGCGGCTTCACGTGTCGCCGGGTAGTAGCCGATCAGTCCGCGCTTTTGCAGCGCCCCTCGTCGAGTGTCTTGACCGTGGCTGCTCCTTGTTGCAGTTACCACGCCTGGTCGGTTATGTTTGGAGACGTTTTTCCGGTTCAACGGTGGATTTGAAATCCTCTTTACATCCCTTGAAGGAGAATCACATGGCAGATTTATTTCGGTTATCGGCAAGTGAAGCGGCGGCACACATTCGCGAAGGCAAACTCACGTCCGAAGCTTTGGTACGCTCCTGTTTCGAGCGGATCGAATCACGGGACTCGCAAGTCAAAGCATGGGTCCATTTGGACGCCGACTTTGCCCTTGCGCAGGCGCGGGAATGCGACAGGAGCGCGAGCCGCGGTCCGCTTCACGGAGTACCATTCGCGGCCAAGGACATCATGGACACGGCCGACTTGCCCACGGAGTACGGATCTCCGATCTACAAAGGCAACCGTCCCACGGCGGACGCCGCGTGCGTGGCGCTGAGCCGCGCGGCCGGCGGGGTGCTACTGGGCAAGACGGTGACGACCGAGTTTGCCAGTCGATTTCCATGGGGGAAGACGGCCAATCCGCACAACCCCCAGCATACGCCCGGTGGTTCCTCCAGCGGCTCCGCCGCCGCGGTCGCTGATTTCATGGTGCCACTGGCCTTTGGCACCCAGACTGTCGGATCAGTGATTCGTCCGGCAGCGTTCTGCGGCTGCATCGGCTACAAACCGAGCTACGGCGAAGTGAGCACGCAAGGCGTGAAACAGAATACCGCGTCCTTCGACACCGTGGGACTTTTCGCTCGCGCTGTCGAGGACCTCGCTCTGTTTCGAGCCGCGGTTACAGGATTCGCCGCGAAACCTCTGGCCGCCATTCCAGTGAACGAACTCAAGATCGGCTTTTGCCGCACCATGTTCTGGGACCGTGCGGAGGAGTACACGAAGACTTTCCTCGAAGCGGCCGCAAGCGCCCTGGCGAAGGCCGGGACGAAGATCTCCGATTTCGATCTCGGAAAGCCGTTTGAATACTTCGAGGCCATGGGCCGGCGCATCAATGATTACGAGTTTTCCCGTGCCCTCACCTGGGAACGGAATCACCATTGGAACCTTTTGAGCGAGTTCCAGCGCGACAAACTTGCCGCATGGCTCAATGTCTCCTACGAACAATACCGAGAGGCCGAAGCTGTGCTGCGCCAGTGCCGCAGACATCTCGCCGACGCCATGAAGGATATCGACCTGCTGCTCACGCCAAGTGCTCTCGGAGAGGCTCCGGCAGGATTGACCAGTACGGGGGATACCTCGTTCAATATCCTGTCGACGTGGACCTATACTCCTTGCGTGACGCTGCCTGTATTTACCGGACCGTCCGGTCTGCCAGTCGGCATTCAGCTGATCGGTCACCGAAACCAGGATCACCGCCTGTTGGAAGGGGCCCAGGCTGTTTACCGGGTGTTCTCGAAATCAACATGACCTCCACGTTCGTCGTTGTCTGAGCCTGTCCAAGGACTCAGAGCGCGTTCAAAGCGTTCAACCGCTTCGCTCCGTTCAAATCGTTCAAAACGTTGGAAGATCGAATTAATAAGGCTGTCCAATCGTTTCAGACGTTCCAATCGTTCCAATTGTTTGAAGCGAGGAGCTCTACAGCATGCCTAAGTGCCAACAGGATTTTTTGGGCCGAGCCGGCACAAGGCTTGACGGAGGAGTCATCCCGTTGCTAATGAGTATCAAATAGAATCGGTTCGAGCGGAACACGCAGGTGGAGGTGATCAGTATGGCTTGGGTACGGTGCGTTACAGAAATGGGTATGGGAGTGGATGTTCACGGATTGGACTATACCAGCGCCGCCAAGCGGGCGGTGTTCGATGCGATTCATCACAGCAGCTTGGGATTTCCGCGGCTAGTGGGCAAGACCGCGGACGATATGCGGGTGGATGTGACCATCGGTGTGCCCAAGCCCGAGGCGGTGGATCGCCAGGCCGTGCTGGAAACATTGCCCCACGGCGGCGGGCACATCAACGTCGTTCACGGCGGATTGCAGGTGCTCAACGAAAAGGACGACGACGGTTGGCTGATTGCCAACGCCATCATCGTCGTCAGCATGGATGACGGCAAATAGCGGCCGGCAAGCGGCGGTTCAAAGTTCAATGTTCAAAGTTCAAGGTCAGATTGTAAACCGGAGGCGGTTCAAAACGTTCAAGCCGTTTAACCGCTACATGACAAGCATTCCAACCATACAATCCCTTTACCCGAGCGGGTTTGACGTTAGACTGATCGCACCCTGGACAACCACGTTTCCAATCCCACATCCCGTAAAAGTGCGCTGGCTTATCGACTGCTAGTATCCTGGCCCTGAAGCCCATTAAACAAATCGTTCACCTTCTAGCCGTCATGCCTGTGAATTTAGGGAATCCAGAACCCCTACTAAATCTCCCCCTTTGCTAAGGGGAAGACAAAGAGGGGGTGGATTCCGGGTCGCGCTACCTCGGACTGTGATCCAGGGTTGCCCGGAATGACGATCGAATGTATTGCGAATTTAAGAGACACCACACTAGCAACTCGTTTACCCCAATTTCACTAAATGCTCGCACGATTGACACCTCGCCGGTTCGGCGTTATAGCTCCGATCAGAAAACAGTTCCTTAAACTTCCTAAAGAGTTATTGAAAAACTCAGACTCCAGGCTGTTCAAAAAGGTCTCAGATGCGAGGCGCGTATATCGTGATCGTGTCCGTGAAAAAAAACGTGGTCGTGAAATCCGGACGAGCACGAACACGTACCACGGACACGAATTCGTGAGGCTATTGAGTGCAACGAAGCAGGTGAGCTTTTTTCAACAGCTTGAAACTAATTCTGCCTTAATAGGAGACAATGTCATGGATACCGTGGAAAGAATCAAACCAGAAGACAAGTTTGTTAACGTCGATGGACTGAAACTGCGCTATATCGAAGCAGGTTCAGGGCCATCGGTGCTGTTTCTGCACGGTGCGTCGCTCGGGAGCTCGGCGGACGTGTTTCTGCGCAATCTCGGTCCTTTCGCCAAGGCCGGATTTCGCGCGGTGTCGTTTGACCTTCCCGGTTTTGGCCTCTCCGACATACCCGCCAAGCAAAGCGTGGCGCAGCAACGCAACTCCATCCCTAAATTCATCGATGCCGCGGGCCTGGGCAAGACCGCGCTGATCGCGCATTCACGCTCGGGCGGCTTCGCGATTCAGCTAGCATTGGAAGACCCCAGCCGGTATTCGCACGTCATCATTCTTGGCACCGGCTCGCTGCTGCCGCCGCAGACCGAAGCGCAGGTCGGCAAGTACGAAGCGGTACAGGCGCGCGTCGATAAGGAAATGGCGCAAAAGGAACCGACGCGGGAAGATGCCCGCAAACTCCTGCAGGCGGACACCTTCAACCATGCTTTGATCTCGGAGGAAGACGTGGCCATGCGCCACAGCCGCATGATCGGCCGCAATTTCGTTGCGCACCAGGAACGCCAGAGTCATGACGCTCCCGCGGGCGCTGCCGCGCCAGCCAAACCGTTATGGCAGAGGCTCACCGATCTGAAGGTGCCGCTATTGATGATCTTTGGCCGCGACGACCGTGCACACGCCGGTGAACGCGCCGAATTGCTGAAAAAAATGCAACCACAGATCAACCTCCACATCGTGAATGGCTGCAAGCACATGGTGCATTGGGATGCCTTCGACGACCTGATGCGCCTAGGCGTGCCGTTTTTGAAGAGCTAGCAGCTGCTGAAAAAAACTTATATCCATCGTTGCGCTCAATCGCCTCACGTCAACGTACTGCTTGCAAAGCGCTAAGCGTCCTCGTTCCCGGCGCTTAGCTCCATGCTCTTTGCCTTAGCCACCTCGCGCCTCGGCTGCTGAACGATGAGGAGTTGATCAAACTGAAGTTATAAGAGGTCGGAAGTCGCTTTGTGCTTTTCACCGAAACTAAAAGAGTTCGTCTCTTCCCTAATGGCGTAGGTTCGCCGATTCCAGCACGTGCGGATTTACGACGTTAATCGGCGTGCCGGCGGCGTAAGCGACGACCTGGTCGAAAATGTCTGAAACCTGGATCTCGTACTCGTCTCGCGTGACATAGCCGATGTGGGGCGTGCACACGACGTTACCATAGCGAATAATGGATAATTAACGTCGAGAACCGGCTCCTCTTCATAAACATCGACGGCCGCCAGGCCGGGCCGGCGCCTTGGTGAATTCGTTGGCAGTCGCGGTTCTATTATAGTTGCCCTCATGCAATCGCTGGTGCACGTATGTTTCGTTCAGACCAACACGGTTACATCCGTACGCTTCGGGTTCTTCTTCGTGCAGATCGTCAGTTTTCTGTGGTTGACCGGGATCCTGCTGACCAGGCTGAGTGGAAGCGCATAACTCCTCGAACACATTAGGAGCTACCCATGTTCGGCCCGGAAGAAGTAGTGCCAGAAAAAAATTCACACTGCATTTCAATTACGAGGAGGACGCCAGGCCGAACCGTTTCGTCTGCCGGATGAGATTGTCAGTCGCCGGAGCGTTCTTTGGAGTGCTTGGACCTGCCTGTCTTGCGCTCCCTGTTGTTCTCGGATCTTTCGGATCGCAATCAAAGAATCTTCCACTTCTCTGAAACCCGTTTGTATGGTTAGCAAGTAGTCGTACAGGAACTGTTGTTGCTGGGCACTCGCCACCTCAACTTCGGCGCCGATTCTTCCCGCCGTAAAAATCGGCGCCGTCAGACCACCGGCCACCTGCCATATGCGCGAGCCGCGGCTGAACCAATCCGAAAGCTCCGTGCTCTCGACGCCGAGCAAGCCGGTCAAAGAGATACGCGGAAAGTATTATGCTGCTCTGGCAGCGCCAATTCGCGCATTGGCGGCAACCAAACTTTGTTCCGCGGCAAGAATATCCGGTCGCCGGACCAGCAATGTGGAAGGCAGGCCAACCGGCACCTCCGGAATCGCGACTTCAAAAACGCCGCGCCCGCGCGGCATCTCTTCGGGATTGCGGCCGAACAGGACGCTCAACTCGTTTTCTTTTTGCACGATCTGCTGTTCCAGATTGGGCACCGCGGCGGCGGCGACGGCAGCCTCGCTCTGCGCTTGTTGCACATCCAATTCGGATACGACGCCACCCCTGAATCGCTTGGTCACAAGCTCTAATGATTCTTCCCGAGATACCAATGTCCCTCGCGCAATATCGAGCTGGAGATCGAGACTGCGTAGATCGAAATAGGACTGCGCGACCTGGCTCACCTGCGCCAGCCGAACCACTTGTTCGGCATATCCGGTAGACAAAAGCAGCGCCCGGGCCGCTTCGGTCGCGCGCCGCAGCCTGCCCCACAAATCCAGCTCGAACGAGGCGTCCAGCACGGCAGAATAAAAATTATTGGTAGGGCTCACGCCGGGCGGGACCGGAGTTGTCCCGGTACTGGTTCTTGAGCGTGCAGCGCTGTATGATCGGTCCCGATTACAGACGCCCTGATACCGCGATACCGTATGGATGGCGCATGATCAGCCCTGCGGGCTGTGGGTTCACATGTGCTAGACCGACTCGCCCTGCAAAAATGCTCTCAACATCCAGGCCATCTTTTCATGCTTTTCCATCAAACCTGTAAGGAAATCGTTTGTTCCCATATCATGATATCTCTCAGCGCACGTCTCCAGATCGGTGCGCAGTTGCCGGATAATCGTCTCGTGGTCGGTTACAAGGTTTCCAATCATCTCGCGCGCCTTGGGATACTGAGCCGGGTGTTCCATTAGCCTGGTGTGCTGGGAAAATTCGGTTAATGTCCCGAACGCCCATCCGTCTAGAGATCGCGCGCGTTCGGCAACGTCATCGACGACTTCATTGAGCTCGGTATATTGCTCCTCAAAGAACTTGTGCAGGTCGTTGAATTGCGGTCCGGTCACGTTCCAGTGGTAGTTTCGTGTCTTGGTGTAGAGAAGGTACTCATCGGACAGCAACAGGTTGAGGATTTTCACAACCCCTTCGCATTGCTCCTCAGAAAGAGCGATATTTGGTTTCATAATAGATTCCTCCTGGCTATCTGTTTTTGCCGTTTCGATTGTTGCGGCACTCGCCTCTTTTTCCTGATAGGTATCGCGGCCCAATGTCCAAGAAGGCGGATCGCTGGCAGGAAAACTGTCCGCAAGCGTCGCGTCGATCATCTCTTCGGACATTGGTTGGTCTCGTCCGCTTATCGCTCCCATGGCTTTTCTCCTTCTTTGTTTAAGCAACCGCTTAGTTATGGATTGCGTCCAACGGCTTGAGCTCGCCGAGCATGGTCGGTATCAATTCTGTGACAGTCGGGTGGATATGCATGGCGCGCTGGATTACGGTATAGGGCGCTTTGGCGTACATCACATCCAGGATTGAATGAATAACCTCATCGCATTCGATGCCGAGGAGCGATGCTCCAAGGATCTCTTTCGTCTCGGCGTCGACCAGGATTTTCATAAATCCCTGGGTCTCGCCTTTCTCCACCGCGCGGCCAACCCGCGTCATCGGCCGTGTCGCAAGCAAAGCTTTCCGCCCCGACTTGCGCGCTTCCGCTTCAGTCATCCCGGCTCGCCCGAGCGGCGGATCCGTGTAGAGCGCGTAGGCCGTGATGCGGTCGCTCACGCGCCGCGGGTCGTCGTCCAGAAGATTGCCGGCGACGATCTCATAGTCGTTGTAGGATGTGTGCGTAAAAGCTCCTCGCCCATTGCAATCGCCCAGCGCGTAGACGCCAGGCACCTTGGTGCGGAGCTGATCGTCCACCTGGATATAACCGCGTTGATCCACGGCGACGCCGGCGTTTTCGAGGCCGAGGTCATCCGTGTTCGGCACGCGGCCGACTGCGAGAAGCAGGTGCGAGCCCAAGACTGTCTTATCGCCGGTGCGGCAATCGACATTGATAGCGATCTTGTCGCCGTGCTTCTCCACGCCGATGCATTCGGCGTCGAGCCGGATGTTGATGCCTTCGTTTTCGAGGATTTTCCTGATGGCTTCGGAAACGTCCTCGTCTTCGCGCTTAATCAGGCGTGGTCCCATCTCGACGATGGTGACCTCACTGCCGAAGCGGCGGTACATCTGGCCAAATTCCAAACCCACATAGCTGCCGCCGACGACGATCAGATGCTCCGGCAGGTAGTTTACATCCATCATGCTTGAGTTGGTGAGATAGCGCACCTGATCGAGGCCGGGAAGCGGCGGCGTGGACGCGCGCGCGCCGACATTGATGAAAATCTTGTCCCCTTCGATAAGCTCATCACCGATTCGAACCTGGCGCGTGTCTTCAAAGCGCGCATGACCTTCATAGACCGTCAGGTTCTCAGCGCTCTTCAACCACTTCTCGACGTCTTCGTTGGAGCGGCGCACCACATCATCCTTGCGCTCTTTGACCTTCTCCATATCAACCGTGATCGAGCTCTCGATCATCACGCCATAGTCAGCGGCGCGGCGCGCGCTATGCGCTGCGCGAGCGCTGGCGACCAGCGTCTTGGTCGGGATGCAGCCATTGTTGACGCAGGTGCCGCCGAACCGCTTGCGCTCGACGATCGCCACTCTCATTCCTGCGCCTGCCAGTCGCACGGCGAGCGGCGGCCCCGCCTGCCCTGTGCCGATGATGATCGCGTCATACGTAG
>JBBDNJ010000019.1:0-42070 GCA_040877705.1 Binatia bacterium
GGTGTCGCGGTCGAACAGCGGCTCGGTTTCAGAATACAAGACGAGCTTCGCTTTGAGCCGGGGCATGAAGTGGCGCACGAAATCGACGATCCGGCGATGATCTTTTGCCGAGTCGATGACGACCTGCTCCGTGTCGGTGGTAAAAAAATCGCGGATGGTTCGCGTGATCAAATCGAGATCCTGGTGAATCAAAGACGGCGCCGGAGCTTTCTCGGACTTGTGTAAGATGGTCTTCCACAGCTTGGTGAGAAAGCTGAGATCCCGTTGAATTTCGCGCTTGCTGCGACCTTCTGAGGCCGTTCGCAGGATGAAACCACCTTCAGCGGTTCCCAAAGACTGGGCAATCTCTTTGAGCCGTTTGCGCTCGTCATCGCTCTCGATGCGCCTCGATATACCGATACGTTTAGTGCTCGGCATAAACACCATGTAGCGCCCAGGCAGCGATACATGGGATGTGATCCGAGCTCCCTTCGTGCCCAATGGGTCCTTGGCGACCTGGACCAATATCTCTTCACCGCGGGAAACCTGCTTCTCCAGTGGGAGCCGGCGACTGGGAACCGGCTTAGGCGCGTCGTCAAATTCGACGTCGTCTCCGGCGGTCGAGATCAACTGAACGTCGTCCGGAACGCTAAAGAAATCCGACGCGTGCAGGAAGGCGGCTTTATCCATGCCGATATCGACAAAGGCCGCTTGCATACCTGGCAAAACACGTTCGACTTTGCCTTTGTAAATGTTGCCGGCAATGCCTCGCTCCTCCTTTCTTTCAATCAGGAACTCAGCGAGAAGGCCGTCCTCCATGATGGCGATGCGGCTCTCCTGAGGAGACGAGTTGATAAAAATTTCTTGTTTCATAGATAACCTATCGAATTCAGCATGTTGTATGGAAGAGGCGGGATTTGCGGGAACGGCTTGCCGGTCGGCATTGGAGGTCCCAAAGAGATCATTAGCGGCGGCTTGTTGTCTTTATAGAGTAATTTAGAAGCGACTTCAAGCAGGATTCCGTTCAAGTTTGGTAACCCGCCCTCGTTTGACATTGTCCCAGCCGCCCCGTATTTTGTGTAATGACTGCGGCCTGCAACTTTCATCGAGCAACACTAACGCTTTAATGAATTATTCCGCGACCACACCGGTCTATTCGGTACTCAATACTAAGGTACTGATTCTTAATCGTTCGTATTTGCCGATCCACGTCACTTCGGTGCGCCGGGCTTTCGTCCTGCTTTACCAGGGGATCGCCAAAGCCGTGAATGCGCAATACCAAACCTTTGATTTCGAAAGTTGGAGTGACCTCTCTGTAACCATGCATGACGAATCGGTCGGCATGGTCAACCGGACGATTCGAGTTCCACGTGTCATCCTTCTGCTGAGTTATGACCGAGTACCGAAGCGCCAAGTTCGCTTCAGCCGGTACAACATTTACGCCAGGGACAAATGCACCTGCCAGTACTGCGGTCAGCGACGGCCGCGGCATGAGCTCAACCTGGATCACGTGATCCCTCGGACTCAGGGAGGGACTTCCACATGGGAGAACGTCGTCTGCTCCTGCCAAGAATGCAACCGGCTAAAAGGCGGCCGTACCCCTCATCAGGCTGGAATGACGTTGCCTCGTAAGCCGGTTCGACCCCAGTGGACACCATTCATGCAGGAAACCTTCAGCCTGTCCCGCTACAGGGAGTGGCTTCCTTTCTTAAATACAATAGACGCCTCGTACTGGAATACCGAGCTGCTCGAGAAATAAAACCTGTTTTTCTCTTCCTATATATAGTAGCAAATGGCTAATACAGCCACTTTATATGGTAAATTTTCTTGACACTTATCATTCCTTATGATTATAGTGCCAGCCAAATCCCGTAGTTGACGTGATAAAATCTGCTTAAACCTAGTTAATTATGCGTCTAAAACGCCTTGAGATGGTTGGCTTTAAGTCGTTCGCCGATAAAACTTCGGTGCAACTGAACCCGGGTATCACAGCGGTTGTCGGTCCGAATGGCTGCGGTAAATCGAATATTGTCGATGCTCTCCGCTGGGCCATGGGGGAACAAAGCGCCCGCCATTTACGCGGTCAGCAAATGGAAGATGTCGTTTTCGCGGGCAGTGACAGTCTTCCCGCTACGGGCATGGCCGAAGTCTCGTTGACGTTCGACAACGAGGATGGCCGCGGCCCCGTCGAATATAATAGCTACAGCGAGATCATGGTCACCCGGCGGCTTTTCCGCTCCGGCGAGTCTGAATATGCCATCAACAAAACCCCCTGTCGTTTAAAGGATGTGATCGAGTTATTTCTAGGGACCGGCGTCGGCAGCAAGGCCTATTCGATCGTCGAGCAAGGCCGCGTCGACGAGTTGGTCAATTCCAAACCAGAAGAACGCAGGGTACTGATCGAAGAAGCAGCGGGCACCAGCAAATACAAGAGCCGCAAACTCGTAGCCGAACGGAAACTTGAACGAACGCAGCAGAATTTATTGCGGGTAACCGACATTGTTCGCGAAATCGAGCGCCAGATTCGCACGATGGAGTTGCAAGCCAAAAAAGCCGAACGCTATCGAGTCCTCAAAACCGAACTCAAGGAAAAGGACCTGCTTTGGGCCGGTCTGCAGCGACGGACGCTGAACGAGGACATCGCCAGGCAAGAGAGCCAGTTCGATGACACGGAGAATCGTTTCGCACAATGTTTGAACTCTCTGCACTCCAAAGAATCCGAGAGCGAAACTGTCCGGTTTTCGCTTATGGAGCTGGAGAAAGAAATCAGCTTTCAACAAGAAACCGTTTATCAGGCAAAAATGCATCTTCAGTCCGAAGAGCAGCGCATCGATTTCTTCAAAAAGGATCTGGCTCAATTCAGCCAGAATGAAACCGAAGCGCGAGCCGCAGTGTTGCAACTTGACGGTAAACTCAACGTTCTCGCTCAGGAGATCGCGGAGCTCAATAAAGCCAGAGAGAGCTTTATCCAGTTGTCGCTTTTCGAGGAAAGTTTTCTGCGCGACAACGAAACGGAACTTGCAAAGCTGCAGACCGCGATCCAGTCATTGCAGTCCGAGGTCGATACCGAAAAGGCGGCACTCCTCGAAGTCGCCAATCACCTCACGAATTTGCAAAACGATCTGGCCGCTAAGGCAAGGCGCCAGGACGAAACCCAACGCGGTTTAGCTCGGAGCCAAAATGAGCATTCGGCCACAGCCAATTCCTTGGAGCTATCCGAAAGAAAACGGAATGAAGCTCAACAAGATCTCGAAGTCGCGATCAAACATGCCCGAGCCCGCAAGCTTGAGTCCGCCCAGGTCACCGCTCTGATCCAAACGCTCGGTAGAACCAAAGAAGAACAGGAAAAAAAGATCGACTCTCTTAAGGAACAGATACAAGAAAGCCGTTCGCGGCTAATGTCCCTCGAAGATTTGCAAAGAAGTTACGATGGTTATCAGGAAGGCGTCCGGGCCATCATGTTAAAACGGCAGGAGGAAAGCGGGGCCGATGGCGTTTATGGCTTGGTGACCGAAGTCGTTGAGGCTCCAGTACTCTATGAAAAAGCGCTCACCGCTGTGTTGGGAGACCGCATCCAGTACATGATTGTTAAAGGCCATGATGAGGGTATCGAGGCCATCGAATACCTGAAGCAAAAAGCATCCGGGCGAGGCAGCTTCATCCCCGTGCAGATGACCCGCAAGAACAATAGACCGCTGCCGCTGGGCGAGGCCGAGGTAGTTGCTCCGTTGTTGGATTTGATCTCGGTCAAAGAAGGTTATCGAGACGTGGCGGACTATCTTCTATCCGATGTCGTCGTGGTGCAAAATTTGAAAGCCGGATTGGCTTTGTGGAATCGTAATGGCTACTACAGCACCCTGGTGACGCCGGATGGAGAAGTCATAGACCCGATGGGAGTCGTTACCGGCGGCAGCGAAAATTCCCTCGAAGGCAGCTTTCTAACGCAGCGCCGGCGCATGAAAGAGCTGCGTGGCCTCCTCGGCGAACTCGAAGCTCAAATGGAGATCGAAGACCGGGAACTCGCCGGGCTGAAAACGAATCTGGACGAAGCCGAAGCTAAAAAAATGCTGTTAGGAGGCGAAATTCATCGTCTGGAGTTAGAGCGCGTTCGAAACGAACACGAACATCGTTCGGCCCAACAAGACTCCGAACGGCTCAAACGAACCGTCGACGTGCTCCTCCAGGAGCAAGGCGACCTGGCGACGGTGCTGCAGTTGCTTAAAGAAGAAATCGCCCAATGTAACGCAAGCCTTGAGGCGCGGGCGCGGGAGAAAACCGAACGGGCGCAAAACCTCGCGGCAATGCAAACCCGTTTCCTGGAACACAGAAATTCCTTGGAATCCATCGAAGCGGCGGTCACTCAGTCGCGGATCCGCAACGCGGCTCTAGGAGAAAAACGAGAAAATACTCATGCCAATATCGACAACCGGCTGAAGCTTCAGGAGGATACGGGCCAACAAATCAGCAGCCGTCACGGACAAATTGCCGAAATCCAGCGCAAGAGAAGCGAAATAGAAAACGCGCTCGTCCACGCCGAACAGGCACAGCATACGGGGCGGACCACTATGCGCGAACTGGAGGAAAAGCTGCAAAACGAGCGTCAACGATACCGGAATGTTTCGCGACAGCTGACCGAGATCGAGGAATCGATCAAGGAGCTGCGCCCTCGGGGCGAAGCCTGCCAGGAAGAAAAGA
Organism: Binatia bacterium; assembly: GCA_040877705.1. Taxonomy (GTDB): domain Bacteria; phylum Desulfobacterota; class Binatia; order UBA9968; family UBA9968; genus WHTF01. Next base: position 4,675 of record JBBDNJ010000019.1, read on the forward strand.
ACCGCCTCCAGCTCGGTTTAACCGAGAAACGGCTCAATCTGCAGCATCTGGCCGATAGTGTCCGAGAGAAATACGACGCCGATCTCTCCCAGTGGGAAACGCCGGATACCGAGACAACTCCCTCGAGTAGCGAGCTCTTATCGGAGATCGACGAGCTGCGCGGACGTTTAGACAGAATGGGCGACGTAAATATGGCGGCCATCGGCGAATACGAGGAATTGACAACGCGCTTTCAGTTCATGAACCAGCAAAAGGAAGATTTAGAAAAATCTATCGCCGATCTGCATCAAACCATTGTCAAGCTCAACCGCGTCTGTCGCGTTCGCTTCAAAGAGAGCTTCGAGGAAATCAACGAAAAATTTCAAACGATCTTTCCGAGAATGTTCAGTGGCGGCAAAGCGAGACTGGTTTTGACCGATGAAAATGACTATCTTGAGACAGGGGTGGACATCATAGTTCAACCGCCGGGGAAGAAGCTGCAGTCAATTACACTGCTCTCCGGCGGCGAGAAAGCATTGACGGCGGTGAGCTTGCTTTTTGCGATCTTCCTGACCAAACCGAGTCCCTTCTGTTTCCTCGACGAAGTAGACGCGCCGCTCGACGATGCCAACATCGAGCGATTCAATGAGCTGGTCAAAGAAATGAGTGAATTTTCACAATTTGTACTTATCACGCACAATAAGAAAACGATGCAAGCCGCGGAGATTCTCTATGGTATTACCATGGCCGAACCGGGAGTATCCAAACTTGTGTCCGTGCGGATGAATTAGCGTCAACGGAATCCGCATCCGCTCTTACCGATCCCGCACCCGCTCGAAGGATTTGAAACGTGGCAGGCTCCTTTTTTCAACGTTTAAAGGACGGGCTTACCAAGAGCCGGGAAACTTGGGGCCAAAAAATTGGATCCATTTTCGAGAACCAACAATGGAACGAGCAAACCCTAGACGTGATGGAAGAGAGCTTGCTCACCGCCGATGTGGGGGTGAAGGCGACCCAGAAGCTGATGGACGTAATGCGCAAGCATACCCCTAGCGCAAGCGAGGAACTGACCGAAGACATGCCGACCCGGCTGCGGCAAGCGATGGTCGGGATGCTGCAAGCCTCGAACACCGAGCTTAAGGTTCCGCCATTGTCAGTACGACCGTGGGTCATTCTATTTCTCGGCGTAAACGGCGTGGGCAAAACGACGACGATTGGAAAGCTCGCCGCTCACTATAAAGCCGACGGTAAAAAAGTGCTCCTGGTGGCGGGTGACACCTTCCGCGCCGCCGCGGTCGAACAACTTGAAGTTTGGGGGCAACGAGTCGGCGTCGATATTATCAAACATCGAGCCGGCGCCGATCCTTCCGCTGTTGTCTACGACGGCATGCAAGCCGCAAAGAGCCGGAGGATCGACGTTCTGCTGATCGATACCGCCGGCCGGCTCCATACGAAGGCTCACCTAATCGAAGAACTAAAGAAAATCCGCCGGGTCATCGCACGAGAGCATGACGGTGTGCCGCAAGAAACCCTTTTAGTGCTCGACGCAACTACGGGCCAGAACGGTCTGCAGCAGGCCAAGGTATTCAAAGAAGCCACGAACATCACCGGCATCGTTTTGACGAAGTTGGACGGCACGGCCAAAGGTGGCGTGATCATAAGTATCCAAGAGGATCTCGGCGTGCCAGTCCGCTACATCGGCGTCGGCGAAGATGTGGAAGACCTGCAGCCATTCGAGCCGGTTCAGTTCGTCCAGGCGCTATTCGAGAAATGATCGACGGTGATGACCCGTCGCTACTACCGGCTTGACTTGGGGGCCACCTCTCGTTACGATTTAGGTCTACGAGTTCAGAGGTAAACCAATGACGCAAACGATGCTGGAAGACAGGGTCGATCTTACTCTCACTGAAAACGCTATTAAGCAAGTAAAGACCCTTCTCGCCCGCGATAAGCTTCATGACCATGCCCTGAGAATATCGGTGGCCGATGGGGGTTGTTCCGGGTTCTCATATCAGCTCAACTTCGAGAGGGAACAGAAGCCCGGCGATATTACTTTAAAGCGTGAGAGTGTCAACATTTACGTCGATCCTAAAAGCGTACCGTTTCTCCAAGGAACTACCATCGACTTTGTCTCGGGGCTTTATGGAGGCGGGTTTAAATTCAGCAATCCCAATGCCACCGGAACCTGCGGTTGCGGCACGTCGTTTTCCGCATAGTTCAAATTACGCTAATCCTGCCTAAAGCCGACGCATGGCCTTAACTCTGCGCCGCGCCTTTGACACATTTCGGATATATTGCTAACCAAAATAATAAGCTGTGCCTGAGGTTTATTCTTGAATGCTGTTCGAATTCATGCGCACGGCGGCATTGACCAACTTCGGTACGAGGATGCCGAGGAGCCGCAACTGACGTCAGCCGACGATGCCATCGTGAGGTTGCACGCCGCCTCGGTCAATCCCATGGATATCTGCATTCGGCACGGCTTGCACGGCATGGAAGTTGACTTCCCCCATATTCTCGGTAGCGATGGCGCAGGCACTGTCGTTGCAACAGGCGCGCGGGTCAGGAATGTTCAATCCGGGGCTCCGGTGTGTCTTTATCCGGCAAGCGAGTGCGGCCACTGTGACCTGTGTGTCACAGATCGCGAATACATGTGCGCTCATTTGCGTATACTGGGTCAGCGGCAGCAGGGCACGTATGCCGAGTTTATACGAGTCCCGGCGCGCAACTGTTTTCCGATTCCCGCCGAGCTTTCATTCGAAGAAGCCGCGGCCCTGCCATTTGTGTATATCACTGTCTGGCGAATGCTAATCACCAATGCGGAACTGAAACCCGGCGAGTCAGTACTTATCCGGGGGATCGGCGGCGGCGTCGCGACCGCCGCTTTGCAATTGGCAGCCTACCTCGGCACCCATACCCTCGTCACCGCCGGCAGCGACGAGGAGTTATTCCTGGCGAAAAATCTGGGCGCGGAGCATGCTATCGATGATCGCTGCGCAGACTTCTCCCAAGAGGTACGAAACCATACCGGCAAGCGCGGCGTCGATGTCGTGGTCGACTGCGTCGGTGGCGACGGATGGTCGAAGAGTCTGGCGGCGTTGGCAAAAGGCGGGCGGCTGGTGACCTGCGGCGCCATAGCCGGCGCGAAGCCGCAAACCGACGTTCGACGAATTTTTTGGAACCATTTGAAAGTTTTCGGCTCGACGCTGGGGACGCGTGAGGAGTTTGGGCACGTCTTGAGCTTTATGAAATCCTCTCGAACTAAACCCATGATCGATCAAGTGTTTTGTCTAAAAGATGCCGCCAAAGCGCACCAGCGGATAACGGAAGGAAAGCAGTTTGGCAAAATCATTTTGCGCATGGACGGCTAGCCGGCGCCGCTGGTCTGACAGTGTGGATTTGCCACCCCCAGCGGCCGCCCAGCGATGATGCGGGTCATCGGCGGAAACGCCAGAGGGCGGCGGCTCAAAGTTCCTAAGGGACAGTCCGTGCGCCCGACTTCGGGGAGAGTCAAGGAAGCTCTGTTTAACATCCTTCCGCGCGACCTCTCCGGCATTAAGTTTTTAGATCTGTTCGCCGGTACCGGCAACGTCAGCATTGAGGCAATTAGTCGCGGCGCTGCTGAAGCTATTTTAATAGATTCCTCGGTTGAATCTGGTAAGGTGATCCGGGAAAATCTGCGCCGACTTCGCTTTACGGATCGCACTAGGGTTTGGATCACACCGGTCTTCCGAGCTCTACGCTTGCTCGCGCGGCGGGGAGAGTCATTCGATATAATTTTTCTCGATCCCCCATATGAGCGCAACTGGATCGAAGCATCGTTGAAAATGATCGCGCAAGGAAGCCTGTTACGATCGTCCGGAACGTTGATCGTGGAACACAGCGCCCGCGAAGAGATTAAATCGGACTACGGTGTGCTGGTCATGGACGATCAACGGAATTACAGCGGCACTCTGCTGTCGTTTTTTAAACACAAAGCGACACCCACTTCAGCCGAATAAGGACACCTTGGACATGGCGCAAAAAAACATCGCAATTTATCCCGGCTCGTTCGATCCAATTACCAATGGCCACGTGGACTTGGTCAAACGCACACTGCGCGTGTTCGACAAGGTGGTGGTCGCCATCGCCTCGAATCCGGGCAAAGATACTTCTCTGTTCTCCGTGGACGAACGCCTGGAGATGATTCGAGAAGTTTTCAAGCGGCTGAAGGATCGAGTTGAGGCGGATTGTTTCCAGAAACTTCTCGTCGATTATGCCGAGCGCAAGCAAGCCCCGGTGATCATTCGCGGGTTGCGGGCGGTTTCCGATTTCGAGTACGAATTCCAGATGGCCATGATGAACCACCGACTCAAGCCTGCGGTGGAGACTTTTTTCATGATGACCGGCGAATCGCAGTTCTACATCAGTTCACGCCTGGTCAAGGAAGTCGTCAGCCTGGGCGGCGACGTCGCCGGATTAGTTCCCAGCAATGTGCTCAAGAAGCTGAAACGAAAATTCAAGCAGTAAGGAATTCACCGGATGACTACCCTCGCCGATAGAACACTACCCATTAAACCTTCGGTCACTCTAGCGATTGCCGCGAAAGCAGGAAAACTTCGCTCCGAAGGGATCGATGTCGTCAACTTCTCCGCTGGGGAGCCCGACTTTGATACGCCCGAACGAATCAAAGCAGCCGCAGTCGAAGCGTTAAAAAAAGGCATGACCAAGTACACCGACGTCAAAGGGATCGAGCCGCTACGCGAAGCGATCGCGGAAAAATACCAGCGCGAGTATGGACTGGCCTATCGGAAAGACGAAGTTCTGGTGAGCTGCGGGGCAAAACACTCCATCTATAACCTTTTTCAAGCAGCGGTGAATCCGGGAGATGAGGTACTCATCCCCGCCCCTTATTGGGTGAGTTACTCAGATATGGCACTTTTAGCCGGCGGCGTGCCCAAAATCATTCCAACCACTGAAGCAACTGAGTTCCGCATTAGAGCGCAACAGCTCGCCGATACACTTTCTCCCCGCACCCGGATTTTCGTGTTGAATAGTCCCTGTAATCCCACCGGCGCAAGCTACGATAAAGATGAACTCCTGGCTATTGCGAAGGTCATCGAGAAACATGAGTGCCTGATCATCGCCGACGATATTTACGAGAAAATCGTTTACGATGCTTTTCAGGTCCACAATCTCGTGGAATTGAACCCATCGTTACGTGACCGAACTATTATCGTCAATGGGGTATCAAAAACCTATGCCATGACCGGATGGCGGATTGGTTACGCCCTAGGCTCCGAGGATGTCATTTCCGCGGCGGCCAAGATCCAGAGCCAGAGCACTTCGAATCCGACTTCAATAGCTCAAGCAGCGGCGCTTGAAGCCATTCGAGGGCCCCAGGATGACGTCGCGATGATGGTCGGCGAATTTCAAACGAGACGGAACGTCATTGTCGAGCGACTCAATGCCATTGACGGCATACACTGCCTGAAGCCGCAAGGCGCCTTTTATGTTTTTCCCAACATCTCTGCTTTTATTGGCAAGACCGCCAATCGGAAAAAACTCGGATCGCCCTGCGACGTCGCCGACTATCTGCTCGAAGAAGCAAAAGTCGCCGCGGTCCCCGGAGAGGATTTTGGCTCAAAGGCGCATATTCGTCTGTCCTATGCCACTTCACGAGAAAATATCGAAGAGGGCTGCCGGCGCATGCGAGATGCTCTCGGCAAAATCCGCTAGACTTTGAGTCCAGTCAAAGCATCAGCTCAAGGTTTCGGCCGCTGGCCGGTCTTTTTGTACTTGAAGTAATCGGTCAAAATCTGCGAATGATCGAAAACCAGGGGATTCGGAAGCTCATTTTCTATAAAAGCTCTCGCAACCTTGGCGTCGTCCGCACCCTGCGGGGTGCCGTCGGCTATCGCCACAAAGACCGTTGAAACCGTATGGTGCCGCGAATCTCTACAGGGGTCGGAATAAACATGGAATTGTTCAATCAAGGTCACCTCCAGGCAAGTTTCTTCTTTCGCCTCTCGCACCGCCGCGCTTTCGAGGCATTCTCCGTAATCGACAAAGCCGCCGGGCAATGCCCAACCGTGCGGCGGATTTTTTCTTTCAATTAGGACAATTCCACCGCTGGAAATCTCAATGATAATATCTACCGTTAACAATGGTGTTCGAGGTTTTTCGCTCATCAAATAATGCCTACCTTGACTCCGCATAAAGCGCAAGGTACAACGACTACTCACATAAATATCGCGGGGTGGAGCAGTCTGGCAGCTCGCAAGGCTCATAACCTTGAGGTCCCGGGTTCAAATCCCGGCCCCGCAACCAAAGTAACAGGGGCTCTTACAGAGCCCCTGTTTTGTTTTACTCACCCGGTAAACCGCTTTCTTTGGGACCAAGACCCGATGCTATAGATCCAATCCATTTGCTTTAGCCTTCGGTTGTGTAAAATTCATGAAGGAGCTATCAGTTAGGAAATTTCTCCGACAGCGGTCATGATCATCAGATTTTCTTTTGGGTTATTAGCCCTGCTCTTGCTTTTTACCCAGGCAGTAGCGTCGAACCATTACACGGAAAAACAGCTCAACGCCTTGGCGATTCGAGTCGGTCGAATCTTTTGGACATCGCCCGCCAACGGCAAGCTACCCTTATTCCTCGCTGCTCCGGCGGCCGATGCATCCTCATTTCATCCGGCGGCAAATCAATCTTTTGAAATCACTGAGCTGGTCGGCCGGAAGAGCAAGAATCCATATTACAAGGTAAAGTTTGAATCAGGAAAAGAAGGTTACATTCACGCCCAAGATTTTCACGAGCAATTCAATATGACCCTAGTAACCATTGACCCATTGGCTGATGAAAAGAAAGTTCGCGCCCAGCAAGATGAAGAAGAAAAAGCCCGAATCGCATGGATTCAGAGCCAGCCGTGGTCGTCGGCGGTTAAAGAGGCAGCCAGCAAACGGCAAGCCGTTTCTGGTATGACAGTTGACGAGACAAAAAAAGTTCTCGGCAACCCCAGACGGATAAACCAAATCAAGGGTCCGCAACACGTTACCGAGGAGCATTGGTTTTATGCCGATAGCGTGCTGATTTTTCGCAATGGGGTGCTTAATCGCTTGGATATGATAAAAAAAACTGAGCCCTAGCGGTTGTAAAGAACTCGTCACGGCACCACCCACGATAGCTCGCAGTTGGCCTTCAACGTCGTCTGTTTTTACGCAATAGCGGGAGCAAAACCGCTCCCGCACGGCAAAGCCGCCGAGATCCGCGACGTATTCGACGATGTCGCCATGAGTCAGAGTTTCTTTAGTTTCTCCAAGCGCTTGCGTTCCGTTTTCGAAAGTCGGCTTGGGTTTCCCTTTTTGTTCGACCGCCTCTGCTCTTCATCGTCGCCGGCATCGACCAACTCCAGTTGGCGCAATCTATGGCTGAATTCATTTGAATAAATGGCCACGGCGCCGAACCTTTCGACCGACCTTCGCACCTCCTGGTCTGAAGTTACCACTACAGATCCGCTGCCCTTTTCGCGCGCGAGCCTGATGATCACGCTATCAGCTTTCTCTCCTTGCCGTGAAAAGACGATGCGGAGTCCTTGTTTAGTTTCCGATACCTCGTCAAGCCAGCCGGATTTCCAGCCGTCGAAAACCACAACAACTCGATGGCCTTTCATTTCTTGGTAAAGCGAAAGTCGTTGGACAAGCCAGTTGCGCCGTTGTTCGAGATCCCGCCTTAACCCGTGATCGTTGCCGATCAGATTGTATCCGTCAACGATGATATCCATTGCTCTGTGCCTGAATTCACTCCACAACATAAAGACTTTTTTACATGGTTGTCAAAGGCGAAAAAAACAGGTAAAACCAGTGCGATTTTAGCATGGAGGTTCACCGAAGTTGTCCATTTCAATAGAAAAAGCCAAGCGGATCAATGATTTACCACCTTATTTGTTCGCTGAGATTGATCGGCGTAAACGCGAGGCGTTGGCTCGGGGGGTTGACCTGATCGATTTGGGTATTGGCGATCCGGATATTCCGACGCCGCCGGCCGTGGTCGAGAAATTGATGGAATCCGCAAGTGTACCGGTTAACCATCGCTATCCGAACAGTTCAGGTTTACCCGAGTTTCGCCAGGCAGTGGCAGATTGGTATCAGCGCCGTTTCAGCGTCAAACTGGATGCCGGTAGAGAGGTCGTGTCTCTGATCGGCTCCAAAGAAGGCATTGGAAATATGGCCGTGGCCTTCGTCGATCCCGGAGACATCGTCCTGGTCGCCAGTCCCTGCTATCCGGTCTATCCTATTGGAACTGCTTTCAATGGCGGCAAAAACTACTTCCTGCCGCTAAAAAAAGACAACCGATTTCTGCCGGACCTCGAATCGATTCCATCCGATATTGCCAAGCAAGCCAAACTACTTTGGATTAATTATCCCAATAATCCCACGGCGGCCGTCGCCGATCGGGATTTTTACAAAAAGGTGGTCGAATTCGCCGATAAGTACAATGTCATTGTCTGCCATGATGCCGCCTATACGGAGATGGGCTATGACGGTTATCGGCCCATGAGCTTTCTCGAAGTCGACGGCGCCAAAGAGGTGGGTATCGAATTCCACTCACTGTCGAAAACGTTCAATATGACTGGCTGGCGCATCGGCATGGCGGTGGGGAACCCGGAAATCGTCGCCGGACTGGCGCAAGCGAAATCCAATCTCGATTCCGGCATTTTCCAGGCGGTTCAAGAAGCCGGTATTGAGGCGTTGAAACTGGGCGACAGCATCGTTGAGCCATCGAGGAAAATCTATCAAGAGCGGCGCGACATTCTGGTTTCCGGACTTCGCGCCGTCGGCTTGGAGTGTGAGAAGCCGCGCGCGACTTTCTACGTTTGGGTGGCTACGCCCCAGGGCCTTTCCTCCGCCCAGTTCACGGCTAAGTTACTTGACCAAGCCGGCGTCGTGACGACCCCTGGAAATGGTTTCGGCGCCGCAGGCGAAGGCTATGTTCGATTTACGGTTTGTGTCGATAAAGAACGTCTGAAGGAGGTCGCCGAAAGAATCCGGCAGGTTCAACTTTAGGATTTTTTCACCAAGGGGCAACCATGGCAACTGCGGTGGCACATCAGGTCTACATCGGGGTTGGGTCCAACTTGGGCAATAAGAAAGACAACTTTCTGGAAGCCCTGAACCGGTTAGCTAAACTCCCCGACACGAAAATCCTCAAGGAGTCCTCTCTCTACGAAAGCGAACCCCTCGGAGATTCCAAGGATTGGTATGTGAACGGCGCAATCGAAATCGAGACTAAATTCAAACCGGACATGCTGCTCAAGAAATTCAAGAATATTGAACGGGCCATGGGCCGCAAAAAAGTTAAAAAGCGTTGGGGCGCCCGCATCATTGATTTGGATATCCTGCTTTACGATGCATTGGTCGTAAAAAAGAAGAATTTGAATATCCCCCATCCCGAGATGCCGAAGCGAAAGTTTGTCTTGATCCCGCTTAGCGAAATCGCGCCTCAAGTCATTCATCCTGAATTAGGCGTTACTATCTCCGAGTTGCTCGTCAACGTTAAAGACGATAAAAAAATCCACCTCTTTCACTCTTGAGAGTAGCCCGCGGTCCTGGTAATAAACCTCGAAGTGGTAATCCGCCTCTTAATACTTTTCGTATTTGCTTGGATGCTAGTCGCAGCTCTTCGAGCGTACTTCTACGCTCGGAGAGCCGACTCATCGCGCCGACACGACTCCGGCAGAGCTGACGGAGAAGAGATGGTGCTCGATCCGCAATGCCAAAGTTATATTCCTAAAAGCGAGGCGCTATTTCAGAAAGGGCACTATTTCTGCAGTCAGAAATGCGCCATGCTTCATCTAAGCCGATAGCGCTGATAAGATTTTCTCCTGTACTCCGTCAAAGCCGCCATTGGACATAACCAACACAATATCCCCCGGCACGGCGTTGGCTGCAACGTAGGCGGCAATGTCATTGGCTCCATCGATCAGCATTGCGTCCTTCTTGCCTCGTAACTGATTGATCGAGTCGACGACTCGTTGCACCGACAACCGCTCCGCCTCCGGAATCTTTTCCGGTTGGTGAAGACCGGAGATGACGATCCGGTCAGCCAGCGATAGCGCCCGGGCAAATTCCTGCTCGAAAATATTACGCCGGCTGGTATTGCTGCGCGGCTCGAAAACCGCCCATACCCGGCGGCCCACAAAAGCGTCTATAACAGCCGTGATGGTTTCCGAAACAGCCGTGGGATGGTGCGCGAAGTCATCGATAACCAAAACTTCGCGCCGTTCCCCTATTAACTCTTGGCGGCGTTTTACACCTGAAAAAGACGCGAAGCCATCGAGCAGCTCTGTGCGAGCGATTCCTAACTCTCGGCCCAATGCATAAACCGCCAGGGCATTTTTCACATTATGCCGCCCGATGGCGCCAAGCTCCACCTCACCCTCTGAATTATTTCTAAAACAGGGTTCAAAATAACTGCGGCCTTGGTTAGCCCTAATGTTGCGTGCGGTCCAATCACACGCTTCACTGTCGCCGTATGAGACAAACCGGCAAGAGCCGGTCTTAACAATTTCCTCCACTGCAGGATAATCGTAACATGCAACGAGCAGCCCGTTAGCAGGAATGATCGCGACAAGGCGCCGAAAAGCTTCTTTGAGGTGATCCAAGTCGCGATAGATGTCCGCGTGATCGAACTCTATGCTTGTTAAAATCACGCTTTGCGGGCGGTAGTGGAGAAACTTGGGCCCTTTATCAAAAAAGGCGCTGTCATATTCATCGCCTTCCAACACGACGTGGTCACCCCCTCCAGGGTTCCAGCCGCTGCCGAAATTGCTGGGTACGCCGCCGACAAAAAAGCCGGGATTGAGCCCAGCGCATTTGAGCACCCACGCGGTTAATGCCGATGTGGTGGTCTTTCCATGCGTTCCGGCTATAACAATGGACTCTCGACTGCCAATGAGAAATTTCCCCAAAGCCTGAGGAAATGAAAAATATGGGATGCTGTCGTTCAGAACGGCCTCTGCTTCAGGATTGCCACGCGATACCGCATTCCCGATAATAACCAAATCAGGCCGGCGCGCGAGATGCTTCGTGTCGAATCCCAGCTGCACATCGATGCCAATCTCCAACAGATAGGTGCTCATCGGCGGGTAAACATTCTGATCGGAGCCGGTAACACGATAGCCCCGAGCTTTTAGGAGCCCAGCCAATGAGGCCATCCCGACCCCACAAACGGCGATCAAATGTATGTGGCTTCCTATCGGCGGGAGATTGTTCATGGATTGACAGTTTGCATGATAAGATCGTGGATAAGGGGTCGAAACTCTTTGATCTTTTCATTCTTGCGCGTCGGGTGAACGCGATTGGACAACAAAATGACATGGCAGTTTTTTTCCAAGTCCCACCAAACTGAAGTTCCGGTAAAACCTAGGTGGCCGACGGTTTTAGCGGAGAACCGCGTTCCACTAGCGGATTTGTTGGGCGTGGGAGTATCCCATCCTAAGACATGGGTGGAACCTGACACCGCCTGGTCTTGCGACAGAAACTCTTGAACCAGCGGTTGCGGCAGGAATGAATCGTTGCCTTTAAGACAATGGTCCAACCGTGCCACAATAGCGTGGAGGTCGCGTGCGGATGAGAATAGGCCCGCGTGACCGGCTACCCCGCCGACCGCATAAGCGTTATCGTCGTGCACTTCGCCACAAAGAATTCTTTTGCGCCACGCACAGTTCTCTGTGGGAGCCATCATGTCCTGCACCGGCTGAATTCGGCGCGTTCGGAGTTGAGTCAAATCGACAAAAGCCGTCGAACGCAATTCCAAGGGCCTAAAAATTTGATCTTGACAGAAGGTATCTAATTTCGAACCGCTGATCGTTTCAACAAGCTCACCCAAGACCAGAAATCCCAGATCGCTGTAGAGAGCTTGCACCCCCGGCCGGCTCAACGGCTTTTCTCGGTGGATCTGTTCAAGCACATAATGTTGGGCTGCTCGGCTGGCAACAAAATTGATCTTGCCATTTTTTTCGCCGTTGATAACTTCCTCGTAAAATGGCTTCCAAGCCGCCAGACCGGCTGAGTGGTTCAGCAGTTGCCGAAGTGTGGTTAGACTCTTGCCAAAGACACCGAATGTCGGCAAAAATCGTGTTACCGGATCGTCAAGACGGGCTTTTTTCTGGTTCACGAGCAGCATGATTGCGATTGTCGTCGCTAAAGGTTTGGTCAAAGAGGCGAGATCGAAGATCGTCGATAATTGCATCGGGCTTTTCTCCGGAACTAAGGTGCGCGATCCAAATGCCCGCTCATAGATGACCTCGTCTCCACGACCAATCAGCAGCACGGCCCCCGGGAATACTCCCTGTCTCAGCGCTTCCTCGAACGCATGCTCAACTGATTGGAAATCCATTATTCTCCACCGAAAAAGTCAATTCAAATCACAAGGACGATTGAGAACGCCGAGGTTTTACCTGCAAATTCGAAATTCACTCGCTCCTCTCGCGGAGGATCAACAGATTGAAGACTGGTTAGAGGACGGGAGATTCAATCAGCGACAGAGCTCCCAGATTTCCATCAAGCATCATTCTGACACCGAACGGAAGCGTGATGTGTTCCCGCCCATGACCAGCCGCCATGCCCATGACTACGGGGTATTGAGCGTTACCAAACATTTCCCCGATGATCTGACGGACATCCCTGGAGCCATCTGCTTCGCAATTGGTAAAATCGCCGAACACCAGACCGGCGAGATGATCAAATTTCCCAGCCATCTTCAGATGCGTCAGCATCCGCTCAATTCTGTATGGCCGCTCGCCTACATCTTCTAAAAACAACAATTTGCCCTTGGTATCAATCTCGTAAGGCGTCCCCAAAGTCGTTACCAGCACTGACAAACACCCGCCCTTCATCTCGCCCTCAATTTTGCCGGGTCGAATCACATCACCCAACTCGATCCGCCATCCCGGCTTTTCGCCAGTTAATAGACCCCAAAAAGCTTCTTTGCTACGGCCATCCAACCCCTGCGCTAGCTCCATTGCTACCATCGGCGCATGGAACGTAACTATCCCAAATTGCTGATTTAACCAGTTCAGTAAGATCGTAATATCGCTATAGCCGGCGAATATTTTTGGCCACAATCGAAAGTCCGCATGGCTCATATAGGGCAAAAGTTGTGCTGAACCAAAGCCACCGCGAGCGCAAAAAATTGCGCTTATGTCGGCCCGGGCAAAAAAATTGACCAGGTCATTGGCCCTGGTTCGTTCATCCCCCGCTAGATAACCCTTGCGCTCCAGTATGTTGGGGGGAAACTCAACCTCGAAACCCCGGTCTCGAATCACTTGGATACCATTCATCAGGGCATTCTCGTCAACACATCCTGCCGGTGCGACCACGCCAATGCGTGCACCGGGCAATAATCTTGCGGGTTTAATTACCGGCACCTGACTTCTCCACAACCACGGGTGAACTCTAACTTCGCGAATTTGCCGACCTGTGGATAACCTTATATCGACTGTAGGGCTGCTGGTGGGTCATTTTCATGAGCAAAACCATATTGACAAAAAACCCCTGAACTCACAAGCAAATTATGCCGATTCGAAAGCAAGCCTCGGCCGGACGGCCTTAATTTGCTCCAGTTGACATCATTAATTAACCTGGATAAAAATCAGTTGAATTAACAATTGCTACCTGAGTACCCACTGGCTGTTCGCAAGTTATCCACAAGGTTTTCCACAGCCCATGAAGATCAAACAGGACCAACTCGAAAAAGTGGCCAAATTGCTTCTAGAAAACTATCGCGCCAAGGACTTGATTAAACTCAAATGCGACGACACAGCGATTAGCGCCAAAATCAAAAGCGTGATCGGTGAAAACTTCGCTGAAGAAGAAGCTATAGAAGAAGAGGCCCGCAAGATGCTCGCATCGCATGTGCAGGCAACCAGAGACATGGATCATTATAAGATGTTTGTTATCGCGAAACAGAAGCTGGCTGCTAAGAAGGGATTCATTCTATGAGCCGCCTCTCGGAAAGCCGAATCTCACACTTGGCCCATCTGATCGTTGACGGAATAAGAAAAGGGAGCCTTGCGGATTTTTCAGATGAACGACGCGCCCTTACTGAGAGCAAACGTGTTCTGCACGAGTTTTTTCAACGTCAGGATCAGCTCGATGAACGGGTACGGGAGAAGATCCAATCCCTCTCGCGCCATATCCCGCCCGGAAGCCGAGAATGGGACGTGCTGTACCGCAAATATATCGAGGAAGAACTGAGAAAACAAAAAAAATAGCCGCGCTTGGACCGGTGTTTCCGCCGCTCCAATGCTTAAATAATCGTAAATTTAACCGGTCGCTGCTTGACACTCTATGATTAGTGCTTACATTGGTTTCGCTTTGGCGGGTCCATTTTTGCTCCCTAGGGCGCGGAGCCGGAAGAAGTAACTCAACCACAATTAACAATTTAGTGAACATGGAAAGGAGGCAAAAGTGAAAATTAGGCCTTTGCAAGATCGCATCATTGTGAAAAGAGTCGAGGAGGAGGAGAAGAGTAAGGGGGGTATTATCATTCCTGACACCGCCAAGGAAAAACCGCAAGAAGGAAAAGTCGTCGCCGTTGGCAAGGGGAAAATAAATGAAGATGGAAAGATCCTACCCCTAGACCTCAAAGTCAATGATCGCGTGCTTTTCGGCAAATACTCCGGTAGTGAAATCAATATTGACGGTGAAGAACATTTGATCATGCGCGAGGATGATGTTCTCGGCGTTATCGAGAAATAACTTCAAAACTAACTGTAGGAGGAAACAGGATGGCATCGAAGATAGTTAAGTTTAATCGTGACGCCAGAGACGCAATGCTGAGGGGCGTCAACATTCTGGCCGACGCAGTCACGGTCACGTTGGGTCCTAAAGGAAGGAACGTCGTACTGGACAAATCCTTCGGCGCACCCACCGTCACCAAAGATGGCGTCACCGTAGCCAAAGAGGTAGAACTGGAAGACAAGTTTGAGAACATGGGGGCGCAGATGGTTAAGGAGGTTGCCAGTAAGACTTCCGATGTTGCCGGCGACGGCACAACCACCGCTACCGTTCTCGCACGCCAGATCTTTGCCGAAGGCGTCAAGCTGGTTGCCGCCGGCCACGATCCCATGACTCTCAAGCGTGGCATCGACAAAGCCGTCGAAGCGATTACCGGTGAGTTAAAAAATCTCTCTAAACCCACCAAAGATCCAAAAGAAATCGCCCAGGTAGGAACTATCGCCGCCAACAGCGATTCGACCATTGGTGATGTTATCGCCGAAGCGATGAATAAAGTCGGCAAGGAAGGCGTCATCACCGTCGAAGAGGCCAAGGGATTGGAAACCACTCTCGACGTCGTCGAGGGCATGCAGTTCGACCGCGGCTACCTCTCTCCCTACTTTGTTACCGATCCGGAGAGAATGGAATGCATTCTTGAGGATGCTTACTTGCTGATCAACGAGAAAAAAATCAGTAACATGAAGGAGCTTCTCCCCGTCCTCGAGCAAATCGCCAAGTCGGGGAAACCATTCATCATCATTGCTGAAGATATCGAAGGCGAAGCGCTTGCGACTCTAGTCGTAAACAAGATCCGCGGCACTCTCCATTGCGTCGCGGTAAAAGCTCCGGGCTTCGGTGATCGCCGCAAGGCCATGCTCGAAGACATCGCCGTCCTCACCGGCGGCAAGCTCATCGCCGAGGAGTTGGGGGTCAAGCTGGAAAACATCACGATTCAAGACTTGGGCCGCGCTAAAAGAATCGTCGTCGACAAGGATAATACGACGATCGTTGACGGTGCCGGGAAGAAGGCCGACCTTGAGGGACGCATCAAACAAATTCGCGCCCAAATCGAGGAGACCACATCGGATTACGACCGCGAAAAGCTACAAGAGCGCCTTGCCAAACTCATTGGCGGCGTTGCGGTTATCAACGTAGGCGCGGCTACGGAAGTAGAGATGAAAGAGAAAAAGGCTCGCGTGGAAGATGCCTTGCATGCGACGCGCGCGGCGATCGAAGAAGGGATCGTCCCGGGCGGTGGAGTAGCCCTCCTAAGGGCTTCTGCAGTGCTAGATAAAATAAAGGGCGATGAGGACGAGAAGTGGGGTGTCAATATCATTAAACGTGTCGCCGAAGAACCGCTTCGACGCATTGCCATCAATGCAGGGGTCGAGGGATCTATCGTGCTACAAAAAGTCAAAGAAGGGAAAGGCGCCTTTGGCTTCAACGCCGCCACTGAGGAGTACGAGGACCTTTTGAAGTCAGGTATTATCGACGCTACCAAGGTCGTTCGCACCGCGTTACAGAACGCCGCCTCGGTTGCCAGCATGCTTCTCACCACGGAAGCGATGGTCGCTGAGAGACCTGAAGAAAAATCTGCTATGCCCCCAATGCCTCCGGGAGGTATGGGCGGAATGGGTGGAATGGGCGGCATGATGTAAGCCTTAAGAGGCTCCAATAGTTAGGCCCGTTATGCGAGTTTCCAGCGGCATAACGGGCCTTTTCTTTTTTCTCCCCTGCTTGACAATGCGGCGCTTTTCATATTACTTTTGAATCTAATTTTTCCTCGATAATATAATATCTTAGACAATTTCCAGACATGTTCGAATCGTTAACCGAAAAGCTCGAACTGACCTTTAAAAGGCTACGCGGCCAAGGAAAGATCAGCGAGAAAAATAT
Organism: Binatia bacterium; assembly: GCA_040877705.1. Taxonomy (GTDB): domain Bacteria; phylum Desulfobacterota; class Binatia; order UBA9968; family UBA9968; genus WHTF01. The sequence goes on from JBBDNJ010000019.1 coordinate 21,306, forward strand.
CGACGATGCTTTACGCGATGTCCGCCTCGCGCTATTGGAAGCCGACGTTCACATAAAAGTGGTCAAGACTTTCCTCGAATCGGTCAAGGCAAAGTCTCTGGGTCAGGAGGTTCTTCAAAGCCTCACTCCAGAGCAACATTTTCTCAAGATTGTCCGTGACGAGCTGACCGGTTTGCTGGGTGGCGAATATCGCGAGCTGGACTTGAAAGCTGCCCCTCCAGTGGTCATCATGCTGGTAGGGCTACAGGGCTCCGGTAAAACCACTACCCTGGCAAAGCTCGCTCGATATTTAAAGAGACACCAAAAGCGAACTCCCTACCTTGTTCCGGCTGACATATACCGTCCGGCTGCTATTGATCAGCTTAAAATTCTCGGCCAAGAACTCGATCTGCCGGTATACGATTCCAATCCCCAGACATCCCCCGTCGTAATCTGCAAACAAGCGCTGCAAGAAGCCAAAAAGCGTTTTTGCGACTTGCTGCTCATTGATACGGCTGGACGTTTACACATCGACGCGGAGCTCATGCAGGAGCTTGCGACGATTAAGGGAGCCGTTAACCCGCATCAGATTTTGTTCATCGCCGATGCCATGACGGGTCAAGACGCGGTCAACCAAGCGATGGGCTTCGACCAGCAGCTTGGCCTTACCGGTGTTGTCCTCACCAAGCTCGACGGCGATGCCCGCGGCGGCGCTGCGCTATCGATCCGCGAAATGGTCGGCAAGCCGATTCTGTTCGCCGGCACGGGTGAGAAACTCGATGCGCTTGATCCGTTCTATCCCGACAGGCTGGCATCGAGAATTCTCGGCATGGGCGATGTTCTGTCGCTGATTGACAAAGTCCAGCAGAACTTTGAACAGAAAGAATCGGAGCGTCTGCAAAAGGTCATACAGAAGCAACAGTTCACGCTTGAGGAGTTTCAGCTTCAGCTACAACAAATTAAAAAGATGGGATCAATGGGAAGCTTGCTGGAACTGATCCCGGGGGGTAAGAAGTTAGCATCCCAGGTGGACGCTGATAAGGCGGAAAACGAATTGAGGCGTGTCGAGGCCATTATCAATTCGATGACCCTTCAAGAGCGACGCAGTCCCGCCGTATTGAATGGCAGCCGGCGCCGCAGAATCGCCCAAGGCAGCGGCACCACGGTTACGGATGTCAATCGATTGATAAAGCAATTCATGGAAATGAAAAAAATGATGCAAAGGGTGAGCAAGGGCGGAATGAAATCCCTCTTCAGCCGAATGCCCAACCCTTTCCATTAGAGGAGAAGGAAAAAAGAGTATGAGCGTAAGAATTCGTTTGAGCCGGCATGGGGCTAAGAAAAAGCCCTTCTATCGCATCGTCGTCAGCGACCAACGCTTTGCCCGCGACGGCAGATACATCGAGCAAATTGGCACCTATGACCCCAACGCGAGAGGAGGAACGTTCAAAATCAATCAGGAAAAAGCCGAATCCTGGATCAAGCGTGGAGCCCAACCGACGCGAACCGTTTCCCAGCTGATCGCGAAACAGAAGAAAGCCAGTTAACTTGCGGACCGAAGTGGGCCTCATTCATGAAGGAACTCGTTCAATATCTGGCAAAATCCTTGGTGAATAATCCCGCTGCTGTTGAGGTTCAAGAAACCGATGGAGAAGGCGCCGCTATTTTGGAGTTAAAAGTTGCGAAAGAAGACTTAGGTCGTATCATCGGTAAGCAGGGTCGGACGGCCAAATCGATTCGCACAATCCTTAATGCCGCAGCTTCGAGAACCCAGCGCAAGGTTGTCCTGGAAATCATAGAAGAAAAGTAGGCAACCTCTTTGCGCTACGCCGGTGTCTGACCGACTCGTTCCATTGGGGGAGATCGTTGCTACCCACGGAATTGCTGGGTGGCTTAAACTGAACCCGTACAATTTTGCCAGCCCCTTTCTCTCGGCTCCCGGCCAGGTCATCATAGAAAAAGTCGGCGCACGCTCGGTTTTTGAGCTGGAATCAAGCCGTCCCCACCGGCGGCAGATTTTGTTCAAGCTGCGCGGCCTCGACAGCATTGAAGCCGCTCAACCGTGGGTAGGGTCGACGCTTGCCGTGAGCGAAGAGGCGCTCGAGGCTCCCGCGCCTGGAGAGTACTATCACTACCGAGTCATCGGTTTCGAGGTTTTCGATACGGCCGGCACACGCATCGGAATCGTGACTCGAATCTGGTCGACGCCGGGAGCCGAATTGTACGTCGTTGCCGGGGTCGACAAAGAACATCTCATTCCCGCGGTGAAGGAAATTATCGAAGAAGTCGATTTCGAAACGGATAGGATCACCGTCAATCCGCCTCCGGGTCTGTTGGATCTTTAGTCGTAAGATCCTTGCCAAAAATCACTCATGGTCAATTTTACCGTTATTACCCTGTTTCCTGCGATGTTTGAATCGCCTTTGGATCATAGCATCTTAAAGAAGGCCCAGGAGAAGGGTTTGATCTCGGTCCGTCTGGTCGACCCCCGGCAATACACGACGGACCGTCATCGAATGACGGATGATTATCCATACGGCGGCGGCCAAGGCATGGTTCTGAAACCTGAGCCTCTGGTAGCGGCTATCGAAGACGTCAAAAGCAAACTGTCTCGGCCCAAGGTCATTCTTCTCTCTCCACAAGGCCGTGTCTTCAATCAAGCCTTGGCTGCTGCTCTGGCCAACGAAGAAGAACTTGTGCTCATTTGCGGACGCTACGAGGGAGTGGATGAAAGGGTCAAGGCTTTCATCGACGACGAACTTTCTATAGGCGACTACACGCTCAGCGGGGGAGAGCCCGCCGCTATAGTCGTGATCGATGCAGTCACCCGGTTGATTCCGGGCGTACTGGGCAACGCCATGTCCGCCGGAGAAGAGTCCTTTAGCGATGGGCTGCTCGAATACCCTCAATACACCCGGCCCGAAGAATTTCGCGGCACGAAAGTCCCCGACGTGCTGCTGTCCGGCGATCATGCGCGGGTAAAACAATGGCGACGACGAATGAGCATTCAGCTAACAGGGGAACGCCGGCCCGATCTCATCGGCAAAGTCGACTTGTCTCCCGAGGAAAAGGAGCGGATCTATAGCCGCAGGGCGCCTATTTACGTCGCCCTGCTCCACCACCCCGTCTACGATAAAAATAAACAGGTTGTCACCACGGCGGTCACCAACATGGATATCCATGACATCGCCCGTTCGGGACGAACCTTCGGAATAAACGGCTTCTACGTGGTCACCCCCGTGAAGGCTCTGCAAAGGCTGGCGTTAAAAATCATCGATCACTGGGAGCACGGCTATGGCAGCCAGTATAATACCACGCGAAAAGAGGCGCTCGCCCTGGCGCGGGTTAAAGATACTCTGGACGATGTGCTGATCGATTTGGAGCGAGAATGCGGCGAAAAACCCCGAATGGTCGTCACATCAGCGCGGCCGGGAGGTCATCGGACCTCTTTCACCGAGCTTAAAGACATGTTAATAAATACCACTCACCCTTTCCTGATCCTTTTGGGCACGGGCTGGGGACTCACTGAGACGATAATTTCTCAATCAGATTACGCTCTGGAGGCAATCGAAGGATGCACCGATTATAACCATCTCTCGGTTCGATCGGCAGCAGCCATCATTTTAGATCGCCTCTTGAGGCGATAATTTATAGGAGCAGCCATGAATATCTTGCATAAACTTGAAGCCGAGCAATCTAAACAGGAAACAATCGCGCTCCGGCCTGGAGAAACGGTTCGGGTCCACGTTAAGGTTGTCGAAGGCGAAAAAGAAAGAACTCAGGTCTTTGAAGGAATCGTCATCGGCATCGGTGGAAAGGGCAATCGCGCAAACTTTGTCGTCCGCAAAATCTCCTATGGAGTCGGGGTCGAACGTATCTTCCCTTTTCATTCTCCACGGATCGATAAAGTCGAAGTCGTTTCCCGCGGCAAAGTGCGCCGCGCGAAGCTTTACTTCCTGCGGGACCGATCCGGAAAAGCGGCTCGACTTACTCCTGACGACCGCTCTGGCAACCGCTAGAGACTGCTTGGGTTCCCGCCGGTTATCTTGCCTTCACCGTCAAAGGTTGCACTGGGGTGAACTTTTAGCTCTCCCACTTTAGCGTCTCCCTGGAAATGGCCCCCCGGCATTATTTCAAAGCAACCGACTACCTGAACACTACCGATCAGCTTCCCTTCCAATTGGAGATTACGAGCTGAAACGCGGGCTTCAACGTGGGCATTGGCCCCGACAACGAGCAGATCGCTCGCCTTGACTTCGCCCGTGAACCGGCTATCGATTTTAACCGGTAGATCGTAACTGAGCTTGCCCGAGATCGATGAGTTAGGAAATAGGACGGTTCTCACCGCTCCTTGAACAAATGTCGGGTTTCCGTCGCTATTTGACTTTACGGCCATTTCTTCCAATCCCCAAAAGAGTTTCCAAGATAGCATCCAACAGTTACAAACGAAAGTTAAATTGATCCCCGCTATAACCGCGCCATGCAGTTGTGGTAGCATATTTTCATGGATTTGTTTCAATCCGCGCAGTCCAGAGAACAGCGCGCCGTGCAGCCCCTTGCCGAACGGATGCGCCCCAGAAGTCTGGACGAATTCGTCGGCCAAAAACATATACTAGGGCCGGGACGAATTCTCACGGAGATGGCCGGCAGCGGCCATCTCCGATCGTTGATCCTGTGGGGCCCGCCCGGCAGCGGCAAAACAACTCTAGCGCAGATTCTCGCCCGCCAGACCGGCGCGCTATGTGTTCATTTTTCGGCGATAGCTTCCGGCGTTAAAGATCTTAAAAAAATTATCGAAGAGGCCGAACAGCTCCATCGTCTCGGCAAGAGCACCGTTCTTTTCGTCGATGAAATTCATCATTTCAACAAATCACAACAGGATAATTTTTTACCTTACGTTGAGCGCGGCACGATTATTTTAATCGGCGCCACCACCGAAAATCCGTCTTTTGAAGTCATCTCTCCCCTCCTCTCGCGCTGTCAAGTGTTGGTGCTCAAGACACTCTCCCCTGAAGAGATCGGCACGATTATCGACCGTGCTCTGCAAGACAAAGAACGCGGGCTGGGAACCATGGGTCTCGGAATCTCGCCGGAAGGCCGGGATTTTTTGATCCAGCAATCGCAAGGCGACTGTCGTATCGCGCTTAATGCCTTGGAAACGGCCGTGACCCTGTCGCGCAACGCTAAAAAGAAAGAAATCGGCCTGAAGCATCTTCAGGAAGCGCTGCAACGAAAGCCGTTGCTATATGACAAATCGGGCGAGGAGCATTACAACGTGATCTCCGCATTCATCAAGAGTTTGCGCGGCAGCGACCCCGATGCCGCTTTGTACTGGATGTTGCGAATGATCGAGGCGGGAGAGGATCCCCTGTTCATCGCCCGACGCATGGTCATCTTCGCCGCCGAAGACATCGGCAATGCCGATCCACGCGCATTGCAGATAGCGGTGGCGGCCAAGGATGCGTTTCACTTTATCGGTCTTCCGGAAGGCAAGATCCCACTCGCCCAAGCGGTCACTTATCTAGCCACGGCGCCTAAATCCAACGCATCCTACAAAGCAATGCTTGCCGCGGCACAAGACGTCGAGGAAAAAGGCGCATTACCCGTTCCTTTGCATCTCCGCAATGCGCCGACCCGCCTGATGAAAACACTGGGCTACGGAAAAGATTACAAGTACGCCCATGACTTTCCCGACAACGTAGTGGATCAAGAACACTTACCGGATGAATTGAACCAGCAAAAATATTACTTGCCGTCGGAGTCGGGATACGAAAAGCAAATTAAAGAGCGACTCAATTTTTGGCAGCAGAAGAAGAACCCAGCGAAGGATTAAATCCCTTTGGCAGCCGTAAATCCCGGCATCCTAACCCGTTCCAAGGCCGTCTTTTACGCCCGCCCGCAAGCCGCGTGATTGCCACAGATTGGACTGTTGATCGCGCACTCAAAGGTATCTTCTCACTAGGCAAAGTTTAGGCCGTAAGTAATTGACCTCGCACCGCGCAGTTATTCTTTGATGCCTGCCAGGTCGAGCAGAAAGACATAGGAGAATGCGGTTTCGCCGTGGCGACGGAAGCGGCCGGTAGAGCCGCCGTGACCGGCCTCCATATTGGTCTTGAGCAAAATCCGGTTATTGTCGGTTTTCATGGCGCGCAGCTTGGCCACCCACTTCGCCGGTTCCCAATATTGCACTTGAGAATCATGTAAACCGCCGGTGGCGAGCAAATGGGGATAATGTTTTGCCTCGACGTTATCGTAGGGCGAATAGGAAAGCATGTAATCGTAAAACTCTTTTTGATTAGGATCGCCCCATTCGTCGTACTCCCCGGTCGTGAGCGGGATAGTCGGATCGAGCATAGTAGTGACGACATCGACAAAAGGCACCTCGGCGACGATGCCCTTGAATAGATCCGGCCGCATATTGGCGATCGCTCCCATCAGCAAGCCGCCGGCACTTCGTCCCATCGCGAACAGTTTTTCGGGATTTGTAAACTTCTCCCGGATCAGATACTCAGCGCAAGCAATAAAGTCGGTGAAAGTATTTTTCTTCTTCAATAGCCTGCCGTTCTCATACCATTGCCGTTCCAGTTCTTGCCCGCCGCGAATGTGCGCGATGGCATAGACAAATCCACGGTCGATCAGGCTCAAGCGGGGCGACGAAAATGCCGCATCGATGCTGGCGCCGTAGGATCCGTAGCCGTAGAGCAACAGCGGATTCTGACCGTCTCGTTTAATTCCCTTGCGGTAGATAAGGGATAGCGGGACTTCCGTGCCGTCGGGGGCGGGCGCATACAGACGCTCGGTCACGTAGTTGTGCGAATCGAACCCCCCCAGCACTTCTTCCTGTTTTAAGAGCGTCTTGGTTCTCGTCACCATGTCGTAATCGTAAATCGACAGCGGCGTCTTCATCGAGGTGTATTCGAAACGCAGGGTCGTTGTATCGAATTCCGGATTGACTCCGACATTGGCGCGAAATGCCGGTTCGTCGAATGGGAGATAATACCCTTCCCCATCCATCCACGGCATGACGCGAATTTGCGTAAGCCCCCGGCTACGCTCTTCTAAAACAAGATGATCCTTAAAAATCTCAAAATCTCCGAGATACACATCGCCGCGGTGCGGCACGATTTCCCGCCAATGCTCTTGGCCGATCTTATCGATCGGCGTAGCCATAAGACGAAAATTCTTTGCTTGGCCGTTGGTGCGGATTAGGAAGCGGTCGCCAAAGTGATCGATGTGGTACTCGTGTTCGCGCTGCCGCGGCAAGAAAATTCTAAACTCGCCAAATGGCTCATCAGCCGCCAGATAACGATATTCCTGACTCAGCGTATGCGCCGAGACGATCATTAGAAACTTCTTGGATTTAGTTTTGTATACATACGCGACATAGGTTTCATCGGGTTCCTCGAATACCAGATGGTCCTTCGCGGCGCCGGTCCCAATAATGTGACGAGAGATTTGATAAGCCCGCAGTGTCTTCAGGTCCTGCTTGGCGTAAAACAGTGTGCGGTTATCGTCGGCCCAGGTGAGATTCTCGGTCACGTCGGGAATGACATCCGGCAACAATTCGCCGGTTTGGAGATCCTTGATGTAGATCGTGAAAATTCTTCGTCCTTGGGTATCCACCGCATAGGCCATAAGAGTCTGATCCGCACTGAGGGCCCAGCCGCCGATGGAGAAAAATTCATGCCCTTGTGCTAAGACATTGGCGTCGAGCGTGATCTCTTCCGGTTGATCCAACCAACCCTTTCTGCGGGCAAAGATGGGATACTCTTTTCCCGCTTCGTAGCGGGTGTAATAGAAATAGCCGTCCCGTTTGTAGGGAACCGACATGTCCGTCGGCTTGATCCGAGCTTTAATTTCTTCGAAGAGCTTTTCCTCCAATGCTTTGGTATGGGCCATGACACGATCCGAATTCTCATTCTCGGTGTTGAGGTAGGCGACAACTTCCGGGTTGTCCCGCTCCTTCAGCCAATAGTAGTCGTCAACGCGAACATGGCCATGCTTGTCGATCAGGGTGGGAATCTTTTTGACCATTGACTGCCTCCGCCCAGCCCATCGGCCGGACCGCAGAATTCTAGATAATTTCACGGGTGATCTCTAGAGCCTAAACCTGCTGGACCGGCAGGCAATCAAGTATCGGGTGAAATCGACGCGGAGCCGGGCACCCCTTTGCGATAAACGTTCAGGATGCCGCCAAGACCAAAAGCATCAATGAATTGACAGTGTGATTTATCATCGCTACTCTGAGCGGCACATAGCTTAGATACCGTTCGGACACAACCCGCGAAATTGACATCCAAAGCGATACCCGCACTTAGATGAAGTTTTGGCGAAAAATAATTAGAGCGCTGGTGTCCGTGCTTTTCTTGCTGGCTTGGGCCAATCCCTGCCCTGTTTACGGTCAGGCAGCCAAAGCCATCGTTCTCGGCTGGGATGGCACGGTTCCCTCGTTTGTCCATGAGCTGATTCGCGAAAAAAAGCTCCCCAACCTCGCCAAACTCATCGCCGGCGGCGCTTTTGCCGACGACGTAATGGCCGTATATCCGTCAAAGACAGCGCCCGGTTTTTCCTCCTTGATGACCGGCGCGCCGCCGCGGCTCACCGGTATTAGCGGCAATCGGGTGCCACGCGAACCGCGCGCTGAATATACAATTTTAGATAGCATTGGCGGATTTTCGGCGGCGCCGCTGCTTGCAGAACCCATCTGGGCCGTGGCACAACGGGCCGGCAAAAAGGTGGTGATCTCCCACGTTCCAGCCTTCGCCGCAGAAAAATCGGAGAATACCGTCAGGTTTCACGGCTACAGCATGATTGCCGGACGGGACGGCATCGTCACACCTCGCATGACCCAACCGCAGCCGGCAACTTCCTGGACCCAGCCGCCAGCCAGCGATGCGCCGCTGCTAGAAATCACCTTCAGGGTTGGCGCGTCGCAATTTTTTGGGCTCCTGCTCGACGATCCGTCGGATCAACAGGTTGGCTATGACACATTAGCTCTGGCGGGCAGCCGCACCGGCGAAGTTATTCAGACGAAGCTCAAGGCTAATTCCGCCGGTCCGGCAGGCAAGCTTTTCTGGAGCGATGCCATCGAGGTTAAAACCGCGCGCGACCATAACGCCAGTGTTTACTTCAGGCTGTTCGAGCTCAGAAGCGACGGCAGCGACTTTCTTCTCTATTTCACACGACCTGCGCGTTCCATGGCGTCTCCTGAGGGTTTGCTCGATGGTGCCGGAGCTACTGTAAAATCCTTTATCGGTAACGGCGCAAGTATTCTCTACCACCAAGGTAGCTTCGGCCGAACTATTCCGAACGGCGGCAATGGCGGCGCCGAAGCGCGATATCTCGAAACTGTGGCGTTTGCGCAGCACCAGTTGATGGAAACCAACCGCTGGGCATTGGCGCATCTTTCCTGGGACATCTTTTTTGCCTATACACCGTTTCCGGACGAAAGCGAGCATCTTTGGCGCGGTTATCTCGACCCGGCTCTCTCGACGTATCGTAAAGAGATCGCGGATCGATTGCGACCCTGTTTGGAGCAAGTTTATAAGACCTCCGACGAGCATTTGGGGCTTTTCTTAGCCGCCCGCCCGGCCGACACACTGGTTGCGTTAATCTCAGATCACGGCATGCAGGGAGTCAACAAGCGCGTCGCTATCAACCGGGCTTTACAGCTGGGTGGGCTTTTGGTGACGGACGAAAAGGGCCGAGTCGATCTTGCCAGAACAAAGGTGCTCTACCCATCAATCAATAACGGTTATCTGTTGATCAATTCGAGCAATCGCAAGCACGGTATCGTCGCTCCCGAGGAGCGCGAAAAGATCGCCCGAAAAGCTGGAGAACTGCTCATGGAAATGCGCGACGGCGGCCGCCGAGTCGTCACAGCTATTTATGATGCGGACATATACGGAGGAGCAATGGGTATCGGCGGCGAGGCAGGCGGCGACATCTATATCGAACTCGCTCCAGGGTACGACTTCGACCCCAGAACGACTCCAGGCCCTCTGATCGAGCAAGTCCGACCCTACGGGACCCATGGAGCTAACCCGCGGCAAACGTCCATGCGCACGCTCATGGTCTTAAACGGGCCGGGTATCGTCGCCGGTCGCCGCGTGCAAGACGCCCGCATCATTGACTTCGCCCCGACGCTCTCCGCACTGCTCGATTATCCTAAGCCGAACAACGCTCTCGGTCGCGTGTTGCGGGAAGTTTTTGCCGCTCCACGTTGACAGAGCCATTCTCTTTCGCATACTCTCAAAACGTCGAATTCACCGCTTGTCTCAGAGGAAATGTTGAGAATGTCAAGCCAGTCATCGTGGGAGCCGGCACCGGTCGTCTCTCGCGCAGAAGTCCTGAAGCTTCATGACGATGTCACTGCAATGCCGGATATTCCGATCAACGTCCGGGAGGACATCTTTCGTATTCATGCTTTGGAAATGGACTGGGACATTGGCGTCGTCGTCTACGAACCTAAAGACATAATGAGAATTCCCGCCGGTCCGGACGGCCAGCGCGTCGGTGCCTTTCTCATTCACGGCGGCGTCTCGGATTATAAATCGGTCGATTGCATCGCTCGCCCGCTGTCGGAAAAGTTCGGCATTAAGGTCGCCAGCATGACTTTTCCGGGGAGATTTTATCTGCTGGACCCGAGCAGGGACTGGCCCGGTGATGTGGAGAACTCCGACGGCTCGGCGCGCACGCCGCTCTGGACTAAAGATACTCACATCACCAAGGACCAGTACGAGATCGCGCAGGATAGTTCCAAGCGCCAAGACTATGGGACTTTGGTTTCGCTGGCAGCCTTCGAGCGTTGGGAGACAAGCAAAAGACGGCCGAACTTCAAAGCCGAAGACTTCGTGCACAAGAATTCCGTCAAGGCATTGGAAGCCGCTGCCCGCGCTGCCGCGGCGCGACTAAAACTATCCCAGAAGGATACCGACGCGCTGGTGCAACGCTATTTGGGCTATACCCGGGAATTATCCGGACCGGGAGCCAGACCCGTGCCGCCCTTCTTGTCGCTTCATGGAATAAACGACGATACCGTCACGCTGGCGCGATGCGACCGATCGCTTGCGCTTTTCGCTAATCTGAATCCGGCACCCAAAGTTCGTTGCGTTTCGATCGGTACGGGAGTCCATACCTGGTCTTACACCGAATCCGAGCTGCCCCATGGCATCGCAACGCCGGTAGCCAAACTGTGGCACGACGCCATTACGAACGGATTCTTTTTGCCGTAACTTAGAAGAAAAATGATGGCGGACAAAGATCATCTTATCCTTACAGCGGTCGGACCCGATCAGGTCGGTCTGGTCGAGAAACTTTCGCAGTTCATCTCGAGCCGCGGCTGTAACATCGAAGACAGCAAGATGGCTGTGTTCTGCGGCGAGTTCGCGGTCATTATTTTAATTACCGGCGAGAGCGGCGGTCTTTTCAAGATCGCCAACGACTACCGCGAGCTCGAAGTTCAGACCGCTTTGACCATTTCAATCAAGATACCGTCGAGCCGCAAAGCCGCGCAATCCTATCTGCCCTATCGGCTGACGGCGTCCTGTATGGACCATCCCGGCATCGTTTATCAATTGAGCGGCGTCTTGAGCGGCCTGGGTATCAACATCGAATCGATGGAGACCCAAACCTACGCCGCACCGGACAGCGGCGCGCCGATCTTCCGACTCGAAGCCAACATCGCAGTACCGACCCAAGTGAATATCAACGCGTTGCGCGAACGTTTTTCTGAGATACAGAGAGAACAAAACATCGACGTGGAGCTCTCGCTGGCGCATCCTTCGGCCAAAAGCAGTTAACCGGCTAGACAGACCGCATACCGTTGTAAGTTAGTTCTTTACCAGAGCTCCTGGGTTAAGAACATTTTGCGGCTTGCCCGCGGCAAAGGCGAGAATATCGTCGACCACCGCGGCATAATACTCCTCGTAACCTTCTCGCGTGACGTAACCCAAATGAGGCGTGCAGGTGACATTGTCCATCTTGAGGAGCGGATGATCGGCGCCGATCACCGGCTCCTGTTCGTAAACGTCGACCGCGGCCATGCCGGGACGACCAGCTTTGAGCGCATCGGCCAACCCGCCCTCCGTAATCAGTCCCGCGCGGCTGGCATTGACGATCAACGCCGCCGGTTTCATGCGCGACAGATCATCGCGCGTGACGATGCCGCGGGTGTCTTTGTTGAGCGGTAGATGCAGGCTCAGAATATCCGCTTCGGCGAAAAACTCCGCGCGGCTCTTGGCCACCTCGAAACCGGCGGCTTGGGCGCGGCCGGTCGAGCCTTCACGCCCCCAACACACCACACGCGCGCCGAACGCTTTGCCGACCGCCGCGACGATACTGCCGATTTTACCGTAAGCGTAAATGCCGATGGTCTTACCATTGATGCCGATGCCGAGCGTCGACTGCCAGTTCCCTTCTTTGAGCCGTTTAACTTCTAAAGGAAGGTTTCGCAGGGCGCTGAGTATAAGCCCCCAGGTCAGCTCCGCAGTCGCGTTCGGATTACCGGAACCGCCGGCCGAAACCATGATTCCATTCTCGGTGCAGGCCTCGAGATCGACGTGCGTCGCGGCGCGCCCGGTTTGGCCGATCAGTTTTAACTTTGGCAATCGCTCAATGAGCGCCCGCGGAAAGCTCGATCGCTGCTGAGTGAGCACCACAGCGTCCGCATCTTTGAGTCGCTGCACCAATTTCGCGACGTCCGTTTCCGTATCCGTAAAGACAACGACCTCGTGGCCGCTCAGTCTCGGAAAACACTTCAACGTGCGAAATGCATTCTGGTAATCGTCGAGGACTGCAATTTTCATAACGTGTGCCGCCTTTCCTCAATTGTTGGGATTCGAACTTACTCGCTCTCTAGCATCGGGTTTATTGCGACTTATCTCATTTGCCGCGTGACTCTATCCCGCGATTACTGCGTCAAGTCGGATCTCGCCGGCTACATCGTCTCAAATTGCCTGCCTGAGACTTCAACAAGCGACTAGCCGATCTGGATCCTCACAAGATCGTTATCCTTCATAACTGCGCGGGAAGATCACTCGGAAGGTACTGCCTTTGCCGCGCTCCGTTTCGAATTCCAAGCTGGCATCCAAAAGCTCACACAATTTTTTAACGATGGATAAGCCGATTCCCTCGCCCGGCGCTTGATAATCCGGCCTGTGCGGCGACTCGGAGGGGAGCACCGGGGCGGGTGCAACAAACGTCGAATCCTGACCGGCTTCGGCGGCATGCTCTTCTACCGCTTGAGCTTCCTCAGTAGATTTTTTGATCACTTGAGCCAGCGGGGTAGCAGCGCCGTTTTCAAAACCGGGACCGGTGTCCTCCACATACAACATCCAGCGCCAGCGCTCGTAACTTTGCGGCGCAACCTCTCCCCAGCCAACCTTAACCCCTCCCTGTTCGGTGTACTTCATGGCGTTCAGCAGCAGGTTCTGTGCGATGCGCTGGGTTTTAACGTCATCGCCTTCCACTATAAACGAATCCGGGCCTTCCGATTCGAGAAAAAGATTCCGCTCGTTCGCCATGGGCTTCATAGCGGCGCATAAGTCCCGCAACATCAACCCAGCATCAAAGGGTGAGATCTTTCGTTGATCGTGGCCTGCCTCCAATCGAGACAGCACAATGAGATCCTCCAATAAAGCATGCAGCGATGTGATCCCTTGCTGGAGCATCATGCGGAATTCGGTGCGCTCAGACTCAGGCACACGCTCGTCATTCAGCACTTCGGTCACATTCTTAACCACTCCGAGGTTCCCGCGAAGATCGTGCGCCGCTTCGCGCCATGCATCGGCCCTCTGTCGCTCCACTTCTTTCAACTGCGCTATTGCCTGTTCCAGATCACGAACGCGCCCGGCGGCCTCCACCTGCTGCAAACGCGCATAACGCGATGCGCTTTCGTTGACGCCGTCGCTGCATAGACTGGCCAATGTCAGTCGCGCAAAGGCCATGACCTCTTTCGGTAGCTCGGGATGAGCGGCATCATAGGCTTCGAGTTCGCCGACGAGACAAACGTGCAGATGACCCCATTCGCGCATCACTTCTTGTTGGTTGTAGCCATGGTGCCAGCGGTTGAGTCCGTGCCCTGCCGCGACTTCCTTCTGGACTTCTTCCGCCTCGACTACATCGGAGTATTTGCTGGCTGCGAGGGTGCGCTCGAAAGCATCGAGAACAGCCGGGATATGGTCGTAGAATTGCGCGCTCGAGAGCGTCGTTGCATTAGTGAGTTGGGGATCTTGTTTCACCGCCGCGCGCCACATTTCCAAAATGCGGTCGCGTGTCTTGTTGAGATGAGCCGTAAGTATCAGGAGTTGATCGGTGGGTTGTTCCGTATCATTCATTTTCACGTCACGAACTGATGTCTTAGCTGCTGATCAAGCTTCAGAGAAGAGTGTCAAAATCATTCGTTAGGGTCAAGTTATGACGTTGTTATTGCCAGACCGCCTCTACGGCCGCGCAGCTAAAGCCGGGACTTCTGAAGGCGGATAACGCGAATCGGAAGGCGGCCTGCGTCAGGAACTCTTCGCCGGCAGTTCGTTCGGCTTCAACCCGAACCACTCGATGGCATTTTCGCCGAGAACCTGCCCCTTCTGGTCTTCGGACAAGCCGGTGATACTTGCGAGCTTGCGCACGGATTCCGGAAATTCGGAGTCCCAATGGCGATAGTCCGACGCGTACATTACCTGCGAGACGTCCATCGTATTGAGCACGTACGGCAAAATCGCCTCCTCGGGTTCGCAAGTGAAACACACCTGGGAGCTGCGCATGATGTCCGAAGGCCTGCGTCGGAGCAGCGGCCATTGCGGGCGCAACTTTTCGAAATGCTCATCCATGCGCTCGGCCCAAAACGGCAACCAACCGCAACCGCCTTTCATGAAGCCCACCTTGAGTTTCGGATAGCGATCGAACACACCCTCGCCGATCATATGCATCAACGCAATCATTAACTCGAATGGAAAAGCTGGTCATATGCACGTAACTATATTTCTCCATGCGTTCGCTACCGGCGCCCATAACGCCCCACACACCGAACTGCCCATCGTGTTCGGTCTGCGGGTGCACCGCCAATGGCATGCCGATCTCCTGCGCTGCCGCATAGACCGAATCGAACATCCTATGGCCGAGATTAATGCCGTAAACGTTGGTCGGCAGCATAGCGCTGACGATGCCGCGATGCTGCGCCAGGTACTCGAGTTCGGTCACGGCCGCGGGTGGGTCCTGAACGGGAATCAACCCCACGCCCTTGAGCCGTTTGGGGTCGGGCCAGGTATTCTTCGACCAACCAGCGATTCACCGCATGACATAGGGCAGCCGCTAACGGCTTGTCGGCCATGCCGTTGACCATCAGAGCGACCGACGTGCCGAAGATGACCGCAACGTCGATACCCTCTTCATCCATATCGGACAGCCGTTTTATCGGGTCGGTCATGCCGGGACGGCTTCTCTCGATGTGCTCGGCAAATACCGCGCAGCGATCGGCGCCTCCACCCCAACGCCGTCTGCCCGCCAATCGGCCTTCGATCATAAGGTGTGTGTAGCCGGAACTATCCATGACACGGTTTGGCGCCAGATGCGCGAATTCTTTCGGCATCCACTTCGCAAGATCGGCATCCGGTTCATAACAGTGTCCGTCAGCATCGACGACCAAGTTTGTTGCCATGTTCACTCCTTACCTATTGCTATTAGAATAATCTCACCGACAACGATCCCATTTGCAAGCAAAGCCTTGCGACATCCTCAATACGTTTCTGGTACTTGGCTCCTCAGCTAGATTTCTACAACAACTCGGCCCCGCGAACCAAGAGCTAGCATTGGCTGGCAAACAGGGTTGACATTCGCTCTCTCAGCACGTAGTGTTGGTTATCTTCTTCAGTATTGGGCCTTCTGGTAGAGGAGAACAAAAAATTTGAAGGCCCTTGTCAGTCTATCTCCTTGCGAACAGATACTATAGGACAATCCGATCAGAGTGTGGTTAAGCAGTTAAGTTCCCCATGTTCGGCTCCCGTTAGCAGTCAGCTTCTCAGGGTCAAAGACATTAACATTCTCTTATAGGAGGAGAACATGGGTAGTAAATTATATGTAGGTGGTTTGCCTTATTCCGTAACGGAAGGTCGACTACAGGAAATCTTTTCGGCGCACGGAACCGTTGAATCGGCAAACGTGATTTCCGACAAGTTCACCGGTCAGTCACGCGGCTTCGGCTTCGTCGAGATGAGCTCCGGCAGCGAAGCCCAAAAAGCCATCGAAAGTCTAAACGGCACCCAACTCGACGGGCGCACCCTGACCGTTAACGAGGCCAAGCCTATGGCGAAGCGCGATAATAGCGGTGGTGGTGGTCGTGGCGGTCGTGACGGTGGCGGACGTAACCGCTGGTAGTTTTCTCGTTACGTAAGTAACCAAAAGGGCAACCCATCCGGTTGCCCTTTTTTTTGGGCAATATGGCTGCATTTTTAGGATCCACTTTCTCTTAAAGTCATCGACGATTAAACACGTCTGCTTCTGGGTTGGCGCTTGCAGTCCTCACTGTCAACACGTCCGGGTTACCATCAGAGGTGTTGGTACTTCTCTTGCCTTCCGATCGATTAAAGTTATATCCGTAGTACTCAGAGACCTTGTTTGGGGTAAGTTTAAGTTGCTAGCGGGCGCCGATCAGATCTCGTATGTTAAATGAAAGCGGTTGAAGCGAAAAGTTTCGCACAAAAAGATAAATAAACTTTCTTGCGGTAGTTAATCAGAATTAAATACTATGGTTAAAGCAAACCGGAAGCGACGGCGTTTTTCAGTACGAAACTCCCCTATTCACGGCCGCGGCGTGTTCGCGATCACACACATTCCAAAAGGAGCGCGGGTGATCGAATACAAGGGCGAGTTAATCACCGATGAGGAAGCGGACCGGAGATATGCCGATCTGCACGAGAATTCGCCGCACACGATGCTCTTTTCCGTGGATAACAATCTGGTTATCGACGGCACCCAGCAAGGCAACTCGGCGCGTTGGATCAACCACTCTTGTGCGCCCAATTGCGAAATCGAGGAGGAAGGCGTCCGGATTTTCATCGACGCCCGCCGCGGGATTCGCCCTGGAGAGGAACTCACTTACGACTACAATCTACAACTCGGCGAGCCGCACACGCGGGCGGCTAAACGAGCCCACGCGTGCTTCTGCGGCACGCGCCGCTGCCGAGGAACGATGGTAGGCGACAGAGATTAGCTAAAAGCTCAGGCCGGCCATCTGCTTTGGTCTGCCGAGTCCGGCGTATTTCATTTCATGGCTCCTATCCGCTATCTCCTCTTAAATGCTGGTGATGAAGTTCACCTGCCGCAGCCGCGTAGGATCCAAAGAATGTTAAATAATAGGAGCAATGGATATGGCTTGATAAATATTTTGATCCTCCCTCATGATGTGCTAAGATTTGCCTTTGAGTGCCACAGTGAGCAAGTATTATCTCTTAGCAATATTCCTTTTCTTTTCCATTTCGTGCGCAACGATCACAACAGAAGTGCCGCCAATCTCCGCTGAAACGGCCGAACCCCGCCGGACTTTTGCAAGCATCTCGTCGCGAAATTTCGAACACCTCGAGGGTCTGCAAAATTTTGTTAAACCGGTCCAAAATAGCTTTTCCGTAAATTTCGGACCACAGCTCTTGCAACTGAAGGCCTCCTATCTGGAAAAGCGTGAACAAGCCGCCAATACGGAACCCGGCTTGCAGGAAGTTAAACTGCGACGTTATGTGAATTTATTGGGAACGACTTCGTTTGGCGGCAGCAGTCTGACGGGCGAGGGTGAACTCACCTACAGCCCACGCGATTCTTTAATAAACGATTGCAACTGTCCGGATTGGCCAAGGATAATGCGGGTCGGTATCAGCAGTCGATGGCAAGGCTTCAGGTATGGAGCCAATTTAAAATCCATCGAGAAGGGGTTTGTCTCGGCGGCGGATGCTACGATCGGGCAGGCACGCGACGAAGGACACTTTTGGGGCGAGTACAATTTAGGTCCGTTCAATATTCGAGGAACTGTCGGTGAATCATGGGAAGAACTCATCGACGTTAATCGCCTGCGCGTAACCAAGGCGGCAGCGACGGCGATTAAGTTAGATCGATCGCTGTGGGGAGGAACTTTTGCATCGAGCTACGGGCTGGTGGAACAAGGCCCCCGCCTGAATCAAGATCTGACGGTAATCACGAATACTTTGTCGGGTTTTTACCGTCCGTTTAATGTTTTGTCGTTTGGTCCCAGTTTTGGCATCAAAGAAGAGTGGGACGCAAACACCGGTATGCGGACTGAAATTCCAACGACGAAATTTTCTTTTGTTTACACTCCCTTTAAGAACGAGTTCAGGTTTATGGGCGGCACCTCGTTTACCCAAACCTTCAATAACTATGGTCTAAGCGACGTCAGAACTCTTGGCACAAGAGCCATTGTCGACTGGAAACTCGGGAAGTTTCTGGGGCGCAACGATTCGCTTTCCTTCAATCTCAATTACAACCGCCAGCGCGATGGCATATCGTCGGGGAATTCTTACGACGACCTCTCCGGTATACTGCAGTTAAAAATCGCGGATTTCTAGCGCGGTCTCCACCGACGAACTTCCGCGGGTCAGCGCTATTTTAAACTGCCGTCGGTTTAAGCCGGTAAACGCGCGCCGCGGTATCGTGAAACAGAGCCTGGCGCTCTGCGGCGGAGTAGCCGCGGGTGATGAGTTTAAAAGCGTTCCAAACGGCGACGTAGGAATTCGCCCTTTTCTCGACGGGAAAATTGCTTTCGAACATACAACGATGACCGAATCTCTCGATGCAAAATTCGATATAATCCAGCATCGCCTGTGCGAGCTCGGCCGATCCGGGCGGCGCGGCACGTTTGTGCCAGCGGAAGCCCGAACGTTCCGAGCCAAACCCGCCCAGTTTTACCGTCACATTACGACAGCTCGCGACTGCGGCTATACCATTACACCACGTTTGGAACACTTCCTTACGTTTTCCGGCATAGGGGCCGACGCCCAGAGGCCCGCCGATATGATCGAGAACAATCGTCAGCTCGGGCAAGGCACGCGCCAGATCGGCGAGTTCCGCCAGTTGGGGGTGATAAAGCCAGGCGTCGAAGCTCAAGCCATAGCGTTGTAGGCAAGCCAATCCACGGCGAAATCGACTATCGGAAAGTAAACCGCTTGACGCGTCATTGCGCAGGGCGCCGCTGGCATCCCAGGTGGTTGAAAAACGGATGCCGCGGAAACGGCTCGGGCTGCACTGCAAATGCGCATCGAGCACGGCGGCCACGGCATCCCCTAAAGTGAGATCGGCGTGCCCGACGATACCTGCCTCAACAGAAGTCGCACTCTGCGAATCGGCGATGCCGGCGCCGCCATTGACCTCCTAAATGAGCACTAGCTTTTCGTCAAAGCGCCAATCAAAATGGGTAAGACGCTTTAAGAATTGTCGATAAAATATTAAATTCTTGCTCCGGAGAATCCTAATGAAGCATTTGTCTTTGGCCCACCTGTCCCGGTTACTGCCAATATTTCTGCTGTTTTCTTTCCGCCCATCGTTCAGCCTGGCAGCGGGTACGGTACCCGTGCTTACTGTGCGCGAATCCGGCGTTTATCTCTATTCGCAGCACGATATAGAGTCGCCTCGCGTCGCCACGCTGCAGAAGAACGACACCCTAACCCCGGTCGCCGAAGCGGTGGGAAACCAGACCTGGTACTTGGTCAGCACGCAGCAAGGTTCAATCGGATGGGTGCGCGCATCGGATGTCATATTGAACGAACCAATGAAAGAGGCGTTCAAGGAACAACCTCTTTCTGCTTCGACCTGGAGCGCGCAAGCGAACAACGGCTCCACGTACGAAGGCACCTGGTCGGTCGAACCGGACTCATCGGACAAATCGATCGCCGGAACGTGGACGTTGCAGGACCACACCGGTAAATCCATTTTACACGGCACGTGGTCGGCGGATAAGTTTTCCACCGGCTGGAACGGGGTCTGGCGCGCTCAACCCGAAGCACAGAAGGTCGAATACAGCGGCAGCTGGTCCGCCGACTTTCCGCACCGTCAAGAACTGCGTCTTACCGACCTATTCGAAGCCGCCGCGCAAAACGCGATCCGCGGTGTTTGGACCGGCGGAAGTCAATCGGGCACCTGGGCGATCCGCGCCGCCAGGTAACGAGAATTTAGCTCGCGATGCGTTCGAAAAATACGCGCGAGTTCATAACCACACCGAAGTGCTTTCGTTTATAATTCAATTTCCGTTAGGAGCGACGATTCCATTCGATGGCGATGTTCTCGTCATGTTTTGAAATCCGGGTAACCCACTTTCGCGGCTTTTTCCTTGTAGTCGGCCACGAGTTCTTCTCTGGGTTTTTCGTGGATCCACACCGCTTCTGTGAAGCTCCAGAGCGTAAACGGATGCGCGCCGAGGGCGTAGAGCTTGCCGTAATCCTTAGTTGCCAACGCCTCGCGCTCTTCGAGGGTGAATTTTAGTTTTTGAGTTTTCTCCCACTTATCGACAAATGCGCGCGGGTTGCCGCCGTACTCATCTTCCGCCGCCTCGTTCATGTTGACGTGATGAATGAGTTTGTTCATTAAATACTTGCTCATAATGATCCCTCTCTTACGCTTTGAATAAAGTCCAAAGCCCGATTCCAACGAAACCCATCCCGGCCACATACTGCATGGTTTTTGCGCTGATATATTGGGACACCACCGAGCCCGCCGCGACGCCGATCGCCGAGGTCAATATCAGCGCTAAGGCTGCCCCGGTGAAGATAGTCAGCTTGCTCGCGTCTTTGTCG